>DASXBZ010000194.1:0-3516 GCA_036491435.1 Acidimicrobiales bacterium | reverse complement strand
CAGGACGTCTTCCACACCGCGTACAAGATGAACACCCGCCACGACCTGGCCCGGGTCTTCGACAAGGACTTCGACTGGGCGCTGGCCCACCGCACCGGCCTCGAGCAGTACTTCAAGCCGTGGCCACGCCTCCGGAAGGTGATCGGGGCCACCGAGCGCTATCTGCCGACGAGCGCGTGGATGGGTCTCGTTGTCTTCGCCCGCCGCCGGTCCGACGGCGCAACTGCATCGGAGGCCTAACCGTGGTCCGGCTTTCACCGCGCCTGCGCCCCATGTGGCCCTACCTCAAGCCGGCCTACACGCAGGCGACGCGGATGGTGGCGCCGGTGACCGTGCGCGCCAGCCAGTTGCGGGGCGGGTACCTTCCCGCCGGGTACGTGGAGAGCATGGAAGAGGCGGCGTCCACCACGGGCGGACGCTGCCTGACGGTGCGCCCGCCCGAGATGCTCACCCGGACCCTCCCCAAGGGCTTCCCTGACCGCAGCGCTGACTACGTGCCGTGGCTCTCCGAGCACGTCCGCCGGGTTGCCGTCGCCGAGTTGCCGCACGGCCGCGTCCTGTCGCCGCACAATGCGGTGATCACGGCGGACGACGGGCTGCTCGTCGAGGTGAGCCTGTACTTCGGCACCAGCCGCGCCCGCGAGCACCCGATCTTCTTGCACCCCTTCCCGGGTCTTCCCCTCGAAGTGGGAGGGAGGCTCGGCCTCCTCGCCATGCAGGGCGACTCGAACTACTACCACTTCATGGTCGACGTGCTGCCCCGCCTCGGCGCGCTCGAGCAGTGTCCCGACGTCGCACCGCCCGACCTCTGGTACGCGCCGACAGCGACGCCCGTCCAGCGCGAGCTGCTCGAGATGATGGGCATCGAACTGGAGCGGGTCATCGATAGCTCGACGACGCGCCACGTCGTGGCCGAGACGCTCGTCGTCCCGTCCCCGCCCTCGATGACCATCGTGAACCCGCCGTGGGTCATCGAGTTCCTGCGCCGCAAGCTGCTCCCGCCGACGTTGAAGCGCATCAAAGGCCGGGGCATCTACGTCACGCGCGGCGTCGCCATGAACAACCGCCGCGTCGATAACGAGCCCGAGCTCATGGACTACCTGAGCCGCCACGGTTTCGACATGGTCGACCCCGGGAAGCTGTCCGCGCTCGAACAGATCGAGACGTTCGCCCAGGCCTCGATGATCGTGGGGGCGCACAGTGCCGGGCTGGTCAACCTGGCGTTCACCGCTCCCGGTGCGGCCGTGGTGGAGCTCTTTCCTGCCGGCGGGGTCAACACCTGCTACTGGAAGCTGGCCGAGTCGGTGCCCGGCCTCGAGTATCGCTACGTCCTCGGCACGGGCGACCCCGAACCGGTGTCGCATTCCGAGCTCCTCGTGAGCGACATCCAGGCCGACATTCCGGCCATCGGTCGCACGCTCGCCGACCTCGGCTGGACCAAGTAGGCACCCAGGGCGCCGGCCGCCCGCTTCCGCCTCAGGCCTTGCCTGCGGCGGCGATGCACCCCGCCAGCGTGGCCCGCACCTCGCTCGCCGTCCGGTTCCAGGTGAACGCCGACGCGTGCTTGACGCCGCGCTCGAGGTCTTCGGCGGTCTGCCGGCGAGCCGCAGGCACCGCGCGCGCCAACGCCGCCGCATCCCACCCGTCCATCACCGTGGCCAGGCCGCCGGTCACCTCGAAGAGCGCGGGGTCCGGCGTGACGACGACGGGGATGCCGAGGCGCATCGCCTCGAGTGCCGGGAGGCCGAAGCCCTCGTAGTCGGAGGGGAACACAACGAGTGACGCGCCGGTGAACTGCCTTTGGAACTCCTCGGGGTCGAGCCACGGCTTGACGGTGACGAGCCGCGACAGTCCGAGCGATGCCACCTCGGCCTGGACCGCCTCCCGATCCGCATCCGGTAGACCCACGATCACGAGCGGCGGCGGGTCCCCGCCCTCTCTCTGGAGGAGCGCCCATGCCTCGAGCACCAGGCCCACGTTCTTGTTGCCCCACTGCCCGAAGGCGAGCGCGTAGGGGGCACGTGATGTCTCGGGGCGGGGCCAGCGCAGGACGTGGTCGGCGCCGAGCTGGGCGACGGTGACGGTCTTGCGCAGCAGCGAGGGATGGATCCGGAGCAGGTCCTCGCGCGTCCGGTGCGAGATCGTGACGATGGCGTCGGCGCGCCGGTACCCGATGCCGTAGCTCACGCCCCGCAGCAGGCGCGTGCGGTAGCTGAACTGGTGCGGCCGCATCTCGTGGCGCACGTCCAGCGAGATGATCACCCGGGGGCAGGGGAGTGGCCCGATCGTCGTCGCCGGCGTCACGCCGAGCATGGCGTCCGCCCCGAGGCTCCGGCAGAGCGCCGGGACGTCCCGCTCCATGGCGAGCAGGCGTTGCCCGCCGACGGCGTGCACGGTCACCCGCTCGGGGAGCTCCAGCTCGACGCCGGGACGGAGCACCACGTGGACGTCGTCGGACTCCTCCCAGCCGCCCAGCAGGTTCTCCGTGACCACGCCGAGGCTGGTGCCGCGGACGGGCAGGGCATTGACCAGGACTCGCACGGGCGCACGGTAGCGCGCGCCGGAAACCAGCCATGAGCCCGAGGGCCGCCGTTTCCCCAGCCCCGGGCGCCCGGCAGCCCCCCGAACGGGGCCACCGCAATCCCCGTGGGGACCCCGAATAGCCGAGAGCGGAATCTCGCAGCCGGACTGCAAGTTCCTGCCTCCTGGCCCGTTCTCTCGCTGAGGGTCTTCACCGAGGGACATAGGGGGTTCCACACGTTGCCTGCCCGCTCGTCGCGGATCGTCGTCCATGACTACTCCGGCCACCCGGGCCAGGCGCAGCTCAGCCGTGCCCTGGCCCGGCGCGGCTACGTGGTGACCCACCAGCACTGCCCCTCCTACACGACCGGCCGCGGCTCCCTCCAGCACGAGCCCGGCGACCCGGCCACCCTGACGTTCGAGCCGGTCGAGATGGACGGCACCTTCGCCAAGTACTCGGCGCTCACCCGCCTCCGTCAGGAACTGCAGTACGGGCGGACGGCGGCGCGCGCCATCGCGGCGAAGGACCCCGCGGTCGTCGTGATCAGCAATGTGCCCCTCCTCGCGCACTCGGTGCTGGCACGTCACCTCTCCCGGCGCGGCATCCCGATGGTCTTCTGGCACCAGGACATCTACTCGGAGGCGATCGGTGTGGCGGCCCGCCGGCGCATCCCGGTGTTCGGCGGCGTCCTCGCCCGCATCGCGGACCGCGTCGAGCGCAAGATCGCCCGGCGCAGCGTCGCGGTCGTCGCCATCTCGCCGACCTTCCTCGAGCGCCTCTCGGAGTGGGGTGTGGCGGCCAAGACCACGATCGTCCCCAACTGGGCTCCCATCGACGAGCTTCCTGTCCGCCCCGCGGACAACGCGTGGCGCCAGCGCGTCGGGCTGACCGAGCACCAGGTGGTGCTGTACTCGGGCACGCTTGGCCTCAAGCACGACCCGAGCATCCTGGCCGAGCTGGCGGCGGGCTTGCATCAGTCCCACCCCGGTGCGCGC
>DASXBZ010000193.1:0-4276 GCA_036491435.1 Acidimicrobiales bacterium | reverse complement strand
GGGGTACTTGCGCATGAGGTGGTGCCAGGCGCAGGCCCGGCACACCTCGACCTCGTAGCAGAGGACCGGCTCGGGGCGGCGGCAGAGAGACTTCAGCTCGGCCACCGTGCCCGGGCAGCGCCCGCCGGGCGGCAATTTGGCCCCGAAGACGAAGGTCACGGTGACCAAACGCCCCTCGTCGCAGATCGGGCAGACCTCCTTGGTCGGGCGCCCGACGTTGCGGGCGGCCCGCAGCAGCTCAGGATGGGCGTCGCACACGTCGGTGCGGTCGACTCGCCCGCGTTCGACGTCCCGGATCAGGGCATTGCGGACGATCCGGTACTCCACCTGGGCCGTGACGTCAGGGCTGACCGCTCGGGATGTTGACGTCGTGACGGGCACGGCGGCCAGGCTACCCCTCCGACCTCCGGGCACCGCCCACCCCTGCCTTACGTAGGCACGAACGTATACAAACGCTATATCGACTCGATATACTGCCTCGTAATGTTGGACATGGCCATCCTGGGCCTCCTCGAGGAGCGAGACCTCCACGGCTACGAGATCCGCCGCCAGCTGCGCGAGCACCTGGGGCTCCTCGCCAACGTTTCGTTCGGTTCGATCTACCCGGCGCTGACCCGGCTCGAGAAGTCCGGCGCGGTCGTGGTTGTCGAGGGCAGCGCTTCGGAGGCCCCCCAAGCGGCGCCCGCACCCCCGACGGGGTCGCTCAGCGGCGAACTGGCGGTCCTGCGCGCCCGGCGGCATTCCCCCACCCGGAGCCGCCGGGGCCGCAAGGTCTACCGCATCACCGACGCCGGGCAACGGCTCTTCGCCGAGCTGTTGACTGGCGGCAGCGCCGCCGATGACGCCCGGAGCTTCGGCCTGCGGCTGGCCTTCGCCCGGCACCTCGCGCCGCAGGGCCGCCTGAGCCTTCTCGAACGACGGCGCGCCCAGCTGGTCCAGCGCCTCGGCGAAGCCGAGAGCGCTAGCGACGACCTCGACGTGTACGCGCGCTCCCTCGTCCAGCACACGGCCGAAGGGGTCGCGCGCGACATCAACTGGCTCGACACCCTCATCGCGGCCGAGCGCGCCGCCCTCGCCACGACCGGCACCGAGCCGGTCACCAGGTAGTCGCAGCAACGGAAGCACAAAAGGAGACCCGTCCATGTCCAGTCCCATCCGTCTCGCGATAGCCGGCGTCGGCAACTGCGCCAGCTCACTCGTGCAGGGAATCACCTACTACCGCGATGCCGAACCCGACGACGTCGTGCCCGGGCTGATGCACGTGAAGCTGGGCGGCTACCACGTCCGCGACCTCGTCCCTGTTGCCGCGTTCGACGTCGACCAGGCCAAGGTCGGGACCGACCTCGGCAAGGCGATCCACGCCGGCCACAACAACACCGTCCGCTTCGCCGAGGTCGGTGAGGTCGGCGTCACGGTCCAGCGAGGCCCCACCCTCGACGGCCTCGGCAAGTACTACAAGGAGATGGTCGACGAGTCCCCGTACGAGCCGGTCGACGTCGCACGGGCGCTCCGAGACGCCCGGACCGACGTGCTCGTCTCGTACCTACCCGTGGGCTCCGAGCAGGCCCAGCGCCACTTCGCCCAGGCCTGCCTCGACGCCGGCGTGGCCTTCGTCAACGCCATCCCCGTCTTCATCGCGTCGGACCCCGTGTGGGCCCGTAAGTTCCGCGACGCCGGCGTGCCGATCGTGGGCGACGACATCAAGAGCCAGGTCGGCTCCACCATCGTGCACCGCATCCTGACCCGCCTCTTCGAGGACCGCGGCCTCGCCCTCGACCACACGTATCAGCTGAACTTCGGCGGCAACATGGACTTCAAGAACATGCTCGAGCGCGAGCGCCTCGAGTCCAAGAAGATCTCCAAGACGCAGGCCGTCACGAGCCAGATCGAGGACAACGTGCTCGATGTCGACGACGTCCACGTCGGCCCCTCCGACCATGTGCCGTGGCTGAAGGACCGCAAGTGGGCCTACATCCGCATGGAGGGCCGCAACTTCGGCGACGTGCCGTTGAACCTGGAGCTCAAGCTCGAGGTGTGGGACTCACCGAACTCGGCGGGCGTCATTATCGATGCGGTGCGCTGTGCGAAGTTGGCGCTCGACCGCGGTGTCGGCGGCCCGCTGCTCGGGCCTTCGGCCTACTTCATGAAGTCGCCGCCGGTGCAGTACCACGACGACGTGGCCCACGCCATGGTCGAGGCGTTCGCCGCCGGCGACGACGTGGAGGGCTGACCGGGACGCTTGTCCCGGTCGCTGCCGCTGCTGCGGCCGCTCAGACCAGGATGCGCTCGTCGGGGGCGCGCACGCCGACGACGGCCAGGGCGCGGCCCATGCCGAGGAAGCAGCCGCAACAGATCGTGAGGTCGGCCAGCTCGTCCTCGGAGTAGGCGGCGTGCAGCCGGGTCCAGAGGTCGTCGTCCATCGCGAGATGGTCGATGGCGAACCGCTCGGCGAACTCGGCCGCCAGGCGCTCGCGGTCGCTGAGGGCGTCGGCGTGGCGCCAGTCCGACACCTCGGCGTAGAACGGCTCGGTGGCCCCTTCGGTCGGCCCGTCCTTCGCCCTCGTGTCGCGGCACACCGCGCAGTCGTTGATCAGCGCGATCGTCCAGCGGGCCGCCTCGCGCTCACGGACGGAGAGCTGCGAGCTGCCGTAGACGGCCGCCGAGAGCTTGCCCATGCCGGCCGCCATCTCGGGCCGCAGGAGCGCCCAGTCGATGTGCTCGCCCAGCCCGCTGTCCGGTGCCTGGATCCTCGTCATGGCGACGACGGTACTGCGCCGGCCGTGGTCAGGCCTCGCCGCGCTCGGCCCACCAGGCCCGCAGCCGTTTGGCCGCCTCCTCCTCGCCCAACGGCCCTTCGTCAATACGAAGGTCCATGAGGAAGTCCCTGGCCTCGCCGACGGCCCGCCCCGGCTTGAGATCGAGGATCTCCATGATCTGGTTGCCGTCGAGGTCCGGACGCATGGCGTCGAGCTCTTCCTGCGCCCGGAGCTCGGCGATGCGGGCCTCGAGCTCGTCCATACGACGGGCCAGGGCACGGGCCTTGGCCGCGTTCCTGGTCGTGCAGTCGCAGCGGGTGAGCTCGTTGAGCGTGTCGAGATACGGGCCGGCGTCGCGGACGTAGCGTCGCACGGCCTTGTCGGTCCAGCCGAGCCGGTACGTGTGAAAGCGCAGGTGCAATTCGACCAGACGCACGACGGTGTCGACGTCGCTGCTCGGATACCGGAGGGCTTCCATGCGCACCCTCGTCATACGAGCCCCGACGACCTCGTGGTGGTGGAAGCTGACGCCGCCGTCGGTGATCGCCCGCGTGCGTGGCTTTCCGACGTCGTGGAACAGCGCGGCGAGGCGCAGGAGACGGCTCTTCGAGGTCTTGTCGACCACGGCCAGCGTGTGCGCCAGCACGTCCTTGTGGCGGTGGATCGGATCCTGCTCGAGCGCCATGGCCGGCAGCTCTGGGAGGAACTCGTCGGCCAGGCCGTTGCGCACGACGAACCACAACGCCCGCGACGGGACGTCGACCATGATCATCTTGTCGAGCTCGTCACGGATGCGCTCCGCGGACACGATCGACAGGCGCCCGTGCATCTGCCGCACGGCCTCGACCAGGGCGGGGTCCGGCTCGAGCGAGAAGCGGGCGGCGAAGCGGGCGGCCCGCAGCATCCGCAGGGGGTCGTCGCCGAAGGACACCTCGGGGTCCAGGGGCGTGCGCAATCGGCCAGCGGCCAGGTCGCCCAAACCGTCGAAGGGGTCGATGAGCTCCATGTCCGGCAGCCGCAGGGCGAGCGCGTTGATCGTGAAGTCACGCCGCGACAGGTCGACGGTGATGTCGTCGCCGAACGTCACCTCGGGCTTGCGCGAGTCGGGGACGTAGACCTCGGCCCGGTGGGTGGTGATCTCGTAGACACGCGATCCCTTGCGGCACCCGATGGTGCCGAAGCGCGCCCCCTGGGTCCACACGTCGTCGGCCCAACCCCGGACGATTTCCTCGATCTCGTCGGGACGGGCGTCGGTGGTGAGATCGAAGTCCGACCCCTCGCGATCCGCCCCCGGGAACAGCGCGTCGCGTACGGACCCCCCCACCAAATAGAGCGTTTTGCCGGCCGCGGCGAAGCGGCGTGCCAGCTCTTCGGTGGCATCGAGATACGGGCGGAACCGTTCAGGAACCGACGTGGACTGCACCCGCCCACGGTAGTGCGCCCTCTAGCCTCTCCCTGTGTCGATGCGCTGGGGCAGGACTGCCCTCTGCTCGCTCGCCGTGGTTGCTGCCGTACTCCTC
>DASXBZ010000192.1:0-7533 GCA_036491435.1 Acidimicrobiales bacterium | reverse complement strand
TTGAGCTTTACGTTGACGTCTCGGACGCCTGACCCATTGGTGGGTCTTCGGATCTGAGCAGGGTCGTGCCCTGACGGAGGCCCCCCAGAAACGGGCGATGTGGCCTCATGGGCGAGCCGCCGAACCGAATGGCACGGACCGCGCGACAAGCTTTTGATCGGACACAGGAGGCCGCGGTCGGTTTCGACGCGACTCGGCCCATCACGATGGCGCATGATGCCTGCGGGCTGGCTCGAGCTCTCTGGGGGCCGCGGGGGCCGCGTCTGGGTGTATCGGGGATGGTTCTTGACACGCGGGGACGAGCGTCAAGAACCACGCCGTATAGACGCAGAGCACGAGACGGGTTGCACCATTCGACGGAGGCACCACGTCGGTGTAGACAGGCGCGACCCCGGCAGAATCCGAAGAGCCCTCAATCGTCGTGCGATGAGCGTCAGCTCCCCGCCAGATTCCTATGAGCCCGTTAACCGGCGCTCCTACGTTGCCGGGGTGAGTCCCCGCAGGAGCAGAAGTGCCTCGCGCGAATGCCGGGCCCGTGCTCTTATACGTGTTCTTCGGCCTCAGCACGCATAAGAGAGCGCCCGATGCACCCAGAAGTGGTCATCGACTCCCGCGCTGAAGCGTCTGGGGCCGATGTCTAGCGCTTGCGTTTGCGCTTGCTCTTGCGCGGCCGCGGCCCGCTGGGACGCTGCGCCGACGACCCCGAGTTCCCCCCCGACGGCCGGTCCATCACGGCGGTGCCGGTCCCCGAGCCGGTGCCACCCCCGCCTCCGCCTGTCGAGCTGCCTCCACCCGGTCGGCTGCCCGAGCCGGGCCGGATGACGCCGCTGCGCTTGGTCGTGCCGGACTGAGCGGCCGCTGCCGTGGTCCCCGCGCTCCGGGTCGCCTGGCCGGCTGCCGCCATGCTCATCTGGGTGTTCAGGTTGGCGGCGTCGGCCGCTGAGTAGAACGCACCCGTGTCGCCGCGCTTCGCCAGCCGGCTGGCGATGTCCACCCAGCGGGGCTCGCGCTCCTTCATCATGCAGAGGACCGGCGACGCAATGAAGATCGACGAGTAGGCACCCGAGAGCAGACCGACGAACAAGGCAAGCCCGTAGGACTGCAGCGTCGAAGCCCCGAGGAACTGCGCCCCGATGAGCAGGATGGCCAGCACGGGGATGATCGCCACAGCGGAGGTGTTGATGGAGCGGGCCAGCGTCTGGTTCATGGACAGGTTGATCAACTGCGGGTACGTGAGACGGCCGCTGGTCCCGATGCCCCTCATGTTGTCCCGGACGCGGTCGAACACCACGACCGTGTCGTAGAGCGAATAACCCAGGATGGTCAGAATGGCGACGACGGTGTCGGGAGTGACCTGGAAGTTGAAGATGGAGTAGATCCCGACCGCCACCAAGACGTCGTGGACCATGGCGATGAACGCGGACAACGCCATCTTCGGCTCGAACCGGATGCTGATGTAGATGCCGACGACGATGAAGAAGATGATCAGTGCCTTGATGGCGTCGTTGGTGATCGACGATCCCCACGTCGGGCCGACGGTCGTGACGCTCACCTTGTCCTGGGGGACCGTGGTCGAGGTGGTTGTCGTCGACGAACCCGTTGTGGCCGCCGCCTTGGCCGTGGTCGTCGTCGCCGCTCTTGTCGTCGTCGTGGTCGTGGCCTGCGAGGACGACGTCACGTGGTGTCCCGTCACGCGCAGCATGGCGTCCTGGACGTTCTGGCTGACCTGTTGCTGGTTGGCCTGGTTGAGTTTGTTGAGGTCGGCCTGGACGTTGAGGGTCTGGCGGTTCCCGCTCCCGAGCAGTTGGACAGTCGGGTCGATCACGCCGGTGCCCTTGAGGGCGTCGACCGCCTGGGTCTGGGTGATCCCCGGCGCGGCGATCGTCCACTCCGTGCCCCCCTTGAATTCGATGCCCAGGTTGAGCCCGCCGCGCACGATGATCGACACGATCCCCAGCACGATGATCACCGTCGAGATCGCAAACCAGATACGCCTCTTCCCCACGAAGTCGAACCGCGTCTCGCCCCGGTAGAGACGGGCGATGGGCCCATGACCCCGTCGCGGCTTGGCCAGCAGGGCCCGGGTCGCATCGTCGACGGTGATGCGCTCGTCCTCGTCGAGGTCCTCCATGTCGACGTCCTGCTCGAACTCCTCGACGTCCTCTTCGCTCACGTCGTCCAGCGAACTGCCGTCGTCGCCTGGGCGGTTCTTGTCGTCGCTCACGCGCCACCTCCCCCGCCGGCTCCGACAGGCACCGCTTCGGTCGGGCTCGGTGTTGGAGGCACCTGGAGCCCGGTGGCGATGCTGAACGCGCCGGTGCCTTGCAGGCGGGGGCTCTGGCCCAGCAAGATCACCAGCGGCCGCGTGTAGAACCACGTCACCGCCATGTCCATGATCGTCGACAGTCCGAGGAAGAAGGCGAAGCCCTTCACATTGCCCACCGCGAAGAAGTAGAGGACCACCGCGGCGATCAGCGACACGAAGTCAGCGGCCCATACGGTGCGCCACGCGCTCTTGAAGCCACGGTCCACCGAGGTGCGGACCGATCGGCCCGATCTGGTCTCGTCTTTTAATCGCTCGAAATAGACGATGTAGGAGTCCACGGTGATGCCGATCGACACGATGAGACCGGTGATCCCGGCCAGGTCGAAGCTCGGCGCGACCGAGGTGTGCCCCAGGGCCGAGATGATCGCCCACAGCATCAACGCCGTCAGGACCAGCCCCGAAATGACCACGACACCAAGGGCCCGGTAATAGAAGAGGACGTAGAGCAGCACCAGCAGCAGCCCTGCGATGCCGGCACCCAGGCCCGCGACGAGCGCCGAGTGCCCCAACGTCGCCGAGACGGTCTCGGAGGTGGCCGCCTTGAGGACCACGGGCAGCGCGCCGTAGTTCATGGCCTGGGCGAGGTTGTTGGCGTCCTGCTGACTGAGACTCCCCGAAATCTGACCCTTGCCGGCGAAGGACGTGAAGGTCGCTTGCGTCGGCTGGATCAGCGGCGCCGAGTAGACCTGCCCGTCGAGCTCGATCGCCAAGGGCAGGTGGAAGTTGTTCTGGGCGACCGCGTCCCAGCACTGCGATCCGTTCTGCCCCTTACAGCTGGCCGGCAAGCCCTTGGAGGAACCCGAGAGGTTGTAGTCGACCACCCAATGTCCGGTCTGGTCCTGGGTCGCCTGAGCCCCGCTCACGGCGCTTCCGGGCAGCTCGCTCGGGCCCAGCACACAGCGGTAACCGTTCGCCAAGCAGTTGTTGCCGACGCCCGGCAGCACGACCGTGCTGTTCTCGTAGTTCGGCTTCACCGTGCTGGTGGACGGGACAGCCGCATACTGGGGGTCCGGGGGGACGTTGTTCGACGTGAACCCGTTGGGCGACGACGGATTGGCTTGCACGTTCAGGCTGGACGCGTTGACCGCGTACGACGTCTGGCAGGCGGGCACCGCGCCCACACTTCGCGGTGGCGTGTAGTTCTTCGGAGCGTGCTTGGGCACGGACTCCGGGTAGGCGTAACACTGCACCGGCCGGAAGTACAGCCGAGCCGTCTGCCCGATCTGCTTGAGCACTTCCTGTGCGTTGGTCACGCCGGGGATCGAGACCGAGATCTGGTTTGTGCCCGTCGTCTGGACCGTGGCGCCGGACACGCCCAGACCGTTGACCCGGAGGTTCAGAATGTTGACCGTCTCGTTCAAGTCGGCCGTCGAGATGTTCTTCCCTTCGGCGGTGTAGACGACCGAGACCCCGCCGGCCAGGTCGAGACCAAGCCGCGGTGACCATTTCGCCGCGAAGACGGCGGCGAACGAGGCCAGCGAGATCCCGATGACGACCAGCACGCTCGTCAGCAGCATGCGCCGCTGGCGTCGCTGTGCCCGCCCCCCAGACTTCGGGCTCACCCCTCTTCAGCCTCCCCACCATGCTCGCCGCTCGTCGGCGCGCTGTCGCCGCCCACGTCGTCGATGTCCTTGTCGGCGTGGCTGCTGCTCCCGTTGGTGGTCGCATTGGGGCTGGGACGAACGTCATTGACCGGCGCATCGTCGTCGACTCCGGCGTCCTCGACGCGCTCGATCTTCTTGGCGATTGCCTGGCGGACGAACACGATGCGGGTCGGCTGTGGGCCGTCAAGGTTCCCGTCGTCACCGAGCGCGCCGGTCAGGAGGGTGTAGCGATCGCCGTGGACCTCGAGGACCGTGCCGATGACGCCGCCCACGGTCTGCACCTCGTCCCCCACCTCGAAGCCCGAGCCCTGGGCGGCGCGTGCCGCTTGGGCCTTTCGTTGCTGGGGCTTGATGAAGAAGAAATAGCCCAGCACGCCGATCGCGAGTAGGGGCAGGAGTGTGAGGAACGCGCTGGAGCCCGACGATGACTTCGAGGCAGTCAGGAGGAGATGGGCCAGCGCCAGGGACTGTGTCATTGGGGATCCTTGGACTGAAATGGTTGCGAAGCGCCACCCTAGTGCGTGCGTTCACCATCTCTTGGGCGCTCGGGGCGTGCTTTTTTGCGCGGCGCCGAGGAGGTCCCCCAGCGTCGGCGACCAGGGAGGAATGCCACCTCGGGAAGTCGCCGCGGAGAGGAGCGCCCAAGGGCCCGACCGCGGCGGGAGGGCCGTCACACAGCGCTCCCGCACGCTCCCCGGAGACTGCACCGCCCGGACCTACCAGCCCCTACCGCCAGGCCGGTGGCGCGCAGTCGCCTCCCGGCGGGAATAACGCTCCAGGGGACTCCGTATGGCGGATTCCGCCACGATTCGGGTCGAGGCAACCGAACCGCAACCCAAATCAGTCCCGGTTGCGACAGCGGGTGGTCAAAGTACTCCCCATCAGTGCAGTGCCCATGGTGATGGCCGGTTCGGAGGGGGACGGCCAGGTGGGAGTCCGTCGAGGGGGAGCGGATTCTTGCCCGGGGGAACACCACGGGGAACGGTGCAACGAATGAGTGCGCCGGCCTAGCGTCGGTCGGAGGAATCCGGGGGGAACCGACGACCAGGCCGGCGCACTTTTTCGTGTCTGGGCATGCATCGGTTCTCGCTCGGGCTCGGCGCGACATCGGGCGACCGGGTCGGGCCTCTTTTCTTGCCGCCGGGACCACGGACTCGGGCGCCGGCGGCCGGCCACCGGGAGCCCGGATACCAGGAGAATCCGACACGGGGGGCGCCGTATCCGGGGTGCCGAGGCCCGAAGTTGGTAAATCGACTCACAAATGCGTGGTCCACCTGGGGCTTCGTGTGGCGACCGCTGGGTCCAATTTCACTCCAATTGCCAGTTTCCCCAGTACAGTTGCGTGCTGATGCGTGACGGCCACATCTCGGTGCTGGTCATCGAGGACGAAGTCGACATCCGACAACTTCTGCGCACCCTTCTGGAACGAGAGGGCTTCTCGGTGTCCGAGGCGTCCGAGGGCCGCGACGGCGTGCGCCAATTCCATCAGAGCCACCCCGACATCGTGATCCTCGACGTCGGCCTCCCCGACCTCGACGGCTGGCAGGTCCTGGAGCGGATCAGGGACATGAGCGACGTCCCCGTCCTCATGCTCACGGCCCTTGGTACCGAAAGAGACAAGGTGCGGGGTTTGAATGCGGGGGCGGACGACTACCTGACGAAGCCGTTCAGCCGGGTGGAGCTCTTGGCCCGCCTCCAGGCGATCAGTCGCCGGCAGGTCTCGAGGAGCGACCCGGTCACGACCTTCGACGACGGCACCCTGCACGTCGACTTCGCCCACCAGGAAGTCACGATCGACGGCAACGCCATCGTGTTGACCCCGACCGAGTACCGCCTCCTCGCAACCTTGGCCCGGCACCAGGGCCAAGTCCTGTCCTCTGATCAGCTCATCGAGCTGGCTTGGGACGACCCGAGCGGTCTCGCACCGTCCCGGGTCAAGTACGCCGTGCTGCGACTGCGTCGGAAGCTCGGGTGGGACGAAGGGGACGACACCCCCATCGAGACCGTGCGGGGGTTCGGGTACCGCTACCGCACCAAGGCCCGGTGAACGAGCAACTCCGGAGCCGCGGCACCAAGTACGGGCGTCGCGAAGAGTCGATGCCCGGAGCGGCCCTGCCCATCGGCTTCTCCGGCTCGATGCGAGTCCGGCTACCCGTGTTTGCACTCGTGGGCGTCGGTACGGTGCTCATCGCGGTCATCCCCTTCCCTCACGATGCCCGCCGGGAGATCTCCGTCGCCGGCGTCCTCTTCTTTGCTCTCGTCGCGGCGGCGTTCCTCATTCCGTGGGAACGGCTCCCCGAATGGGCGTGGCTCAGCATCCCGATCGGCTACATCGCCGTCATCGCCATCATCCGGGACGCCCAGGGCGGCTCCAACTCCGGGCTGGTCGTCGTATACCTGTTGCCGATCGTGTGGCTGTCCCTCTACGGGCGGCGGCTGCACCTGTTGGTGGGGCTGTTCTGTCTCGACCTCGCGCTGCTCATCCCGCTGCTGATCGTCGGACCGCCGAACTACCCGACGCTCGAATGGCGCCAGGTCCTTGTCATGGCGACCGTGACCACGTTGGTCGCGTCGACCGTCTACACGATGGTCTCGCGCGACCGCAGTGTGCTCGGCGACCTGGCGGACCAGTCGCGGATCTCCCGCCACAACGCCCGCGAGGCCGACTACGCGCGGGACCGCCTCGAGACCCTGCTCCGCGCCGCCACCGGGAGCGCCATCATGGGCGTCGACCCGGCCGGGACCGTGACCTTCTTCTCCGCCGGCGCGGAGCAGATGCTCGGCTACCTGGCGGCCGAGGTGGTGGGCGTCCGCTCCATCGCCGACTTCATCGACCCGGCCCAGATCGACGAGCGGCGCCAGACCATCGACGCCATGCGGACGACGCTCGAGCCGGTGGACGCCGAAGCGGCGGCCGAGGTGCCGTGGACAGCCACGCGCAAAGACGGCCAGCGGCGGCGCTGCGTCGTGCGGGTCAGGGCCCTTCCGGTGCCCACGCCGGAGCTGACGATGGAGCCCGAGACTGACGAGTTCGCGCACACGAACGGCGATACCGGCTTCTCCGACGCGCCCGACCGGGCCGAGTCCAGCGCGCCGGCGTCGCCATCCAACGGCGGCTACGTCGTCGTGGCGATCGACGTGACGGAGCGCGAGGAGCTGGCGGCCGACCGCGAGCGGCTGTTCGCGATCCAGAAAGAGGTCACGCAGTCCCTCATCGAGCAGAACAACCGGCTGCGCGAGTTGACCCAGATGAAGGACGACGTCGTGGCCACGGTCTCGCACGAGTTGCGCACGCCGATCACGTCGATCCGGGGCTTCATCGAGCTGCTGCTCGATGCCTCGAGTGACCTGACCGAGAGCCAGATGCGGATGCTGCAGACAATCGACCGCAACGCGGAGCAGCTCCAGCGCGTGGCCGAGGACCTCTTGGCCGACCCGGGCGCCGGGCGGGGGCTGCGCGTTGCGTTCACCGAGCTCGATCTGAACCAGTTGGCCGGCGAGGCGGTGCACGCGATCCAGACGTCGGCGACGGTGGCGGGCATCGCCCTCAGCATCGAGCCGAGTTACGAGGTGCCGATCTTCGGCGATCCCACCCGCCTGCAC
>DASXBZ010000191.1:0-3960 GCA_036491435.1 Acidimicrobiales bacterium | reverse complement strand
GCGGGTCCTCGAGCACCGGGGCCGCACCTCGGGCAAGCTGCACCACACTCCGGTCAACCTGCTCACCTACGAAGGCCGGCAGTATCTCGTCGCTCCACGGGGGGACACCCAGTGGGCCCGCAACGTGCGCAGCGCCGACGGCCACCTGGTGCTCATCCTCGGCCGGCACCGCGAGCACTGCACGGCCACCGAGATCCCGGTCGAGGACAGCGTGCCGATCCTGCGCTCGTACCTCAAGCGCTGGGCGTTCGAGACCGGCATGTTCTTCGACGGCATCAAAGCCGACTCGAGCGACGCCGATTGGGCGGTCGAGGCGCCCCGTCACCCGGTCTTCGCCCTGGCGAGCTGAGCGGGCAACGGGCATCGGGCAACGGGCCAGCAGGCGGGGCAACATTGGCGCCATGACGTCCTCCTTGAACGAGGTCGAGCTCGGCCAGGCGAACCTGATCGCGTTCAACCGTGCGCAGGCCCGTTGGAGCACCAAAGGTGCGGTCGAGGAGGCCGAGGGGTGTGTGCTGTGCGCCGGTGGCTCGTGGTTGCCCGTCGTGGCGAACTGCGCGTTCCGCACCGGGCCGGCGGTCGAGGGTTCCACCCTCATCGAACGAGCCGAGTCGTTCTTCGGCGGCTTCGCCCGGGGGTTCTCCGTCAAGGTACGCGACACGGGTGAGGACGACGACCTGCGCGACGCCTGTGTGGCGGCAGGCTTGGAGCCCTTCGGCTCGGGGGTGCCGCAGATGATCGCGCTGGCCCCGCTCCCCG
The DNA here is from genome assembly GCA_036491435.1 of Acidimicrobiales bacterium. GTDB lineage: Bacteria > Actinomycetota > Acidimicrobiia > Acidimicrobiales > RAAP-2 > Bog-473. The sequence continues at coordinate 3,201 of DASXBZ010000191.1, read as the reverse complement.
AACACAAGGGTGTCGAGGGCGTGGTGCTCGAGCGCGTCGAGGGCGAAGCAGGGGTGGCGGACTTCGTGGCGGTGAACGCCGAGGCCTACGCCACCTACGGCATGCCGGCAGAGGTGCTGCCAGAGTTGTTCGACCACGCCTCGGCGTTGGCTGGCGATCCGGCGGTGCACCTCGTGGTCGCCCGGCGCGACGGTGCGGCCGTGGCGACCGCGATGGCGTTCGAGAGTGACGGGGTCGCCAGCCTGCAGTGGGTGGGCACGGTGCCCTCCGCCCGTGGCACCGGCCTGGGCGCCCTGGTCACCACATGGGCCACCAATCTGGCCTTCGAGCGCGGTGCGTCATCGTGCACGCTGCAGGCTTCGCCGATGGGCGAGCCCATCTACCGGGCCCTCGGGTACGAGACGGTCTATGGGTACGCCGAGCACGTGCGGTGGCCCAAGCCCCCGGGCCGATCTTGACGAGGGCCGCGGCGGTCGTCCGCTCCGGCGTCAGTCGCTGAGGAGCCCGCGCACGTACGCGGCCTGACCGGCATGCTGCATGCAGTCGTCGGCGATGCTGACGAGGCGGACGCCCATTGTGACGGGTGGGTCCCACCGATCGTCGACGATGCGGTCGAGGTCATCGGGCGACAGCCCTTCGAGCATGTGCGCCGTACGGTCCTGGACAACCCGGAGGTAGTCGAGCAACGCTTCGGGGTCTTCGGGCCGAACCAGGAGCACGTCCTCGGCGTCGTGCCCGTAGCCGGTGTTGTCCGGGTCCGGGTCCAAACCGCACCGGGCCGCCCATTCACCGGTGGTCCAGATCTGATTGGTGCCCAAAAGCTCGGCCACGTGATGGTCCTGGACCCGGGTGAGGTGCCAGATGAGCCAGCCGATCGTGTTGGCACCGGGCGCCGGGGCCGTCGCCAGTTGGGCGGCGCTCAGGCCGTCGACCGCCTCCTCGGCGAGCGACGGGACCCGGCCGTAGATCTCGAGGAGCAATGCGGGGACGTCCATGGGCAGAGACCCTATTTGCCCTGCAGGGGTTGCGCGCAGGAGGCCTCTACGACGGGCCGGGAGCTCTCTCGTGGGTGCATACGCGCCGAATGGGTCTGCTCGCTACAGAGTGCATACGCGCTCTTAACGTTTGAAGCGCCGGATTAAGGGCGCGTATACGCCCGCGCGGTACGGCCCGGCTTGCGTGGGCAACGAGGACGGCCCCGCACGGCGGTCCGGCGGATCGGCGGGGTCGCGCCCGGAGGGCTGGAGAACGAGTCCAGGAGAGGTGAGACGGTGCGTCAGGAAGGCTCGGGCACCGGGCCCCCGGCGACTTCGTTGGACTCGCTGGCCTGGAGTTCGGGCTGGATGTCGTAGCGGGCCTTGGCCGTGTAGGCGACGAGGCCGACGACCACGGCGGTGAAGAGGAAGGCCGTCTGCCAGTTCCCGAAGTCGAGGCCGCTCACGTCGTGGCCCTTGCTGAGGTAGTCGGCGAAGGACGCTCCGACCGGCCGGGTGATGACGTAGGCGAACCAGAAGGCGAACACGGTGTTCCAGTTCAAGAACTTCCATCCGACGAAGGGGATCAGGATGACGCCGCAGAAGAAGACGGTCGAGGCGAGGTACCCCAGGCCGAGCGTCGAGGCGGCGAAGTCGCCCGCCGCCGTGCCGAGGCTGAACGTGGCGAAGACCAGGGCCCAGTAGAACTTCTCGCGGCGGTTGGTGGTGATGGAGTGGAAATCGAGCGTGTGCTCGCTCCGGTTCCACAGGTAGAAGCACGCGCCGACCACGATGAGCCAGAAGAGCGACGTGACGCCGTAGGGCAGGTTGAGGACGAGGTGCATCGTGTCGGCCACGCCCGTGCCGGCGGTCGCGATCGCCAGGGCGAGGTACCAGTACCGCCATGCGCTGTAGCGGCGCGCGGTGAACTGGAAGTAGAGGGCCGAGACGAACATGAAGATGTCGATCCAGAAGCCCCACTTGATGGTGTGCTTGGTGCCGAACCAGTCCGAGAGCGCCTCGCCGGCGGCCGTCGTCGAGATCTTGACCACCCAGAACAGCGCGGTGACCTCTGGGACCTTGGCGGCGACGGGCTCGGTCTTCAACCATCGAGGCTGCAGGCGCACGCGGTGATCTCCTCTCCGGGATCGTTGGGGGGTCTGGGGCGGCTGGGCGGAGAACGGCGGCCGGGTCGGATTCCGACGCGACGCTGTCGTGATCGTAACCCGCTCGTCCAGGGGGCTCCGGTGAGGCGGGAACGGAGTCATCCCAGGCCAGTGGTGGTTTCTTGGCCCGGATTCCTACCTCGGGATGACGGGGTGGGGGCGAGAATTCATCCTTGCGTCGGACGCGGCTGGGGGGCGGCGGGCGCCGCTCGGCGCAGGTCGACGGGCTCACCGCCGTGGGCGGCCGAGCGGTAGGCGGCGTCGACGAGGCGGTGGGCGGCCAAGGCGACATCGAGACCGGGCTCGGGGGTCGTGTGGCGGGCGACGGCATCGACGAAGGCGCGGTCGGCTTCGACGTAGGCCCGGATGGCCAGGCCGACGGCGTCGTCGGCCAGCGGGAGGGCGTCGACCCATTCCGGCGAGGGGCAGGCCCGGATCTCGGTCCCGTCGCTCGTCTGGACGTACAGGGGCCCCCGAAAGTCGTCGTCGAGCCACACCATGCCGTGGCGGCAGAAGACCTCGATACGCCGGGTGGAGCCCCGGCAGAGTATCTCGTGCCAGACGCTGGTCAGCTGCGCCTCGAGGCCCGACGCAAAGGAGAGCGACACCGCGGCCAAGTCCTCGATGCCTTCGTGGCCGGCATGGTTGGCGGTTCGCGCGGCGATGCGGTCGATCTCGCCGAAGCAGAAGCGCAGGATGTCGAGGTCGTGGATGGAGTGCTCGATGAGGCAGCCACCGCCGGCCTGCGCCACGTCGGCGCGCCACTGCGACCGGTAATGGCCCTGGATCGGGAAGTACTGGTCGTCGCGGAAGAACGCGGCCATCGGCGGACCCAGAGTGCCGCTTTCGACGAGGTCACGGAGGGCCCGGAACACCGGGACGCTGCGCAGCACGAGCCCGCACTGGCTGGGCACGCCGGTGGCGGTGACGGCGTCGACCAGCGCGGTGGCGCGGGCCAGGTCGCGATCGAGGGGCTTCTCGCAGAAGACGGCGCAGCCGGCCGCGAGCGCCGCGTCGACGGCGCCGCGGTGTGCCGACGTCGGCGTGCACACGAAGACCGC
>DASXBZ010000190.1:0-3520 GCA_036491435.1 Acidimicrobiales bacterium | reverse complement strand
CGGTAAAGGTGGCAAAGTCGCCCGATTGGTACAAGGTCCCATCGGGACCGGTGACGGCGACGCCGTCCTCGCACCCGTTGATGTTGGGCAGATGGTTGACCGGAGGCGAGACGAAGTGCCAATGCGACCCGCCGTCGTTGGAGACGGCGGCGCCGCAGGAAAGGGCCGGCGCTTTCGACGTGAGCGTCACCGGTACCGGGAACGTTGCCCAGGCGATGTAGATGTTCTTCGGATTGTGCGGATCGATAGCGATCTCGGGTTCTCCCACGACGGTCTTGGCGCTGTTGTGAGAGATATCCATCTCGTAGCGTCCGCTGGTCGAGCCGGCGCTGGCGCTCCCCACCCCGCTCAGAACGACGACGACCGTTGTGATCAGGGCTAGCGCTGCACAGCCTCGAAGGATTTGCGAGGTGACGGGTCGATGTTCGACCGAGGCCGCCCATGAAGGCAGCTCCGAATCTTGGGCCTGGCTCGAACGGTGCACGTCCAACATTGCTCCCCTTCCCCTGCTCTTGGGCCCCCTGCGAGGGGCCGAAGCGGGCGTCCCTAGAGACCGGGACTTTGGCAGAGTCTGACAAGTATTGACACAAGATGTCAATGAACTGCGTGAGGCTGTACCCTCCCGCCCGGGTGCCCGATCAATGGCGAACGAGGTCCCATATGAGAGCGCCGGGCACTCCCACATACGCGGCGGTCGCGGCGTCCGGTATGAACTGTGACGCCGGACCCTGCATTGCTGCTTCGGAGGGGCCGAAGCGAGGTTCGATGCACTGACGAATTGCCAGTCCTGCCCCCTCAAACGCGGACAAGAAGTCACTGTGAAGATGACCGAATCCGCGAACTACTCCCGCGCCACCATGAGCGTCCTGGAAGTAGGCGGCCCCGCCGAGGGCAACAGCAATGGGATGCAAATCAGACAGCACCATTCGGCCGCCTGGGCGAAGCACCCTCGTCAGCTCTCCAACTGCGCCGCTCAGGTCTTGAACATGTTCGAGAGCCAATGAGCAGACGACCAAGTCGAAGCTGACTGATTCGAGCGGTAGTGAAGCAAGCTCACTCTCGTGGAAGACCGCCTGGGGCAACGATGCCTTGGCCCTCTCGAGCATCTCCGGGGAACTGTCCACCCCGACGACCTGGTGGCCGAGGTCGACCAGCCGTCGGGCGTGTCGCCCAGAACCGCAGGCCGCGTCCAATGCCGCCCCAGGTTCGATCTTCTCCAAGATGGACCACACGACGGGCTGCTCCACCTCGATCAAGGGATTTCCCGGGTTGTCGTAGGTCTGCGACCAGCGCTCGTAGCCGCTGCGGGAATCGACGATCGGTACGTCGACCCCGAACTCGTAGACGCCCTCGGCGCCCGAAACGATGTGTCGGATCTCCTCGATTCGCTTAGAGGCGAGAGCGTCGTCCTCGAAGAGATGGCGCATGAGAGCGATGCCCTCGACGCCAACGAGGAATTCGCCAAGACGGAGATGTCTGGTCACCTGACCAAGGATGCCTCAATTGCGCCTCAACCGCCGACCCAGCGTTCGGGGACGTTGAAGGATGGGTCTACCGAGCGCTAGGCCGAGCAATCCGAGCGCCACAAGAATCCCGGATAGGGCCATCAAGTAGAGGCGGGCTCCAGGAGAGGAGATGGCACTATGGCCATCTCACAAGGCGCGGTTCCTCCATAGGAGAACTCCGGCGATCGCCCATAGGGCGGTGACTGCCCACGCCACACGTACGAAGCAGACGCGACCACGCACTAATCGTGCCATCGACCCGGCGATCGGAAGCATGTGGTCCGCTCTATAGGGATCCCGCAGCACTGCCGATGGCCTTAACCTCTTCTTCGTCAAGGTTCAGTGACTGGGCAGCGACATTCTCTTCGAGGTGGGCAACCGAACTCGTACCCGGGATTGGAAGGAGCACCGGCGAGCGCGAAAGCAACCACGCGAGAGCAACCTGGCCTGGGCTGGCATCGTGACGCTCCGCTGCCGCCGCGACCGGGCCGCCGGGCTCTGCCAGCCTTCCGCCTTCGAGCGGGCGATATGGCATGAAGCCCATTCCGTGCGCCTCGCACTCGGCGAGCAGGTCTGCGCGGCTCGTGTCTACCAGGTTGAACGGGCTCTGCACTGTTGCGATCTCGGTAACCGAACGCGCGACGGCAAGCTGTTCCACCGTGACGTTGCAGACGCCGACGTGAAGCACCTTGCCTTCCTCCTGTAACTCTCGCATCGCCCCGACGGATTCTTCGAGGGGGACAGCGGGATCGGGCCAATGCAGCTGGTAGAGGTCGATCCGGTCGAGCTTCAGCCGACGCAGTGAGCCCTCACACGCGGCCTTGAGTGCCTCGGGACGGGCCCTGTGGGACCACCCGATGAGTTCACCATCTGCTGACCTGCTGCTCGGCCCGGTCCGCTCCCACCCTCCCTTCGTCGCGATCAGCAGCCCGTCGTAGGGGTACAGCGCCTGGGCAATCAGTTCTTCGGAAACGTTGGGGCCGTAGGTATCAGCGGTATCGAACAGCTGAACACCTAGCTCCGCCACCCGGCGCAGCAGCGCCACGGCGGCCTCTTGGTCGGGAGGCGGCCCCCATACTCCTTTGCCGGTGACCCGCATCGCCCCGAAGCCGAGACGTCGAACCACGGTGTCGCCTCCGACGGCGAAGTTCGTGCTGTCAGGCGCCGGCACTGGGCCCTCTCGTGACACCTCACGAAATTAGCTGTGGCGGGATCAGGGCGCTTCAAAGGGACGCCCAAGGCGCATCCCAGAAGTGCTCCCACTGGCTACCCCGACCCAACATCACCGGATCACAAGGAAATCTTGACCGGGTCCGTCGTCCCCCACGTGGTGGCGATGCTGGTGCCGGGATCGAGGGCCGAATGCTGGCGTCATGACCCTCGGGCTGATCGCAGAAGACGGTGCGATTGTCTTTGACCGTGCTGATGCTGCACTTCGGCGGAGCGAGGACACGGAGTGGAGCGGCGTCCCGGAGCGACCCTTGACCGGTCGATTCGAGTCCGTCACCACAATGGCTAGAGCCGGCCTTCAGGGCCGGCTTGATGGCTTCAGGTGATCCTCCCTGCCGGCGGTCGGGGGCACTCCGCGAACGCGCTTGGTCGGGATTAGGGGATAGTCAATAGGTGAGCGATACCGAGCGCTTCGCAGCCGATTGAGCGTGGCACCGGCGTCGCGCGGTACCGGCACTTCCCGTGCGCGATCGGAAATGGTCGATACCGGGTATCTGAGGCCTCTTCAGCGGGCTACTGCGAACAGCTTCCATAGCCCTGGGACGCCTTTGAGTTCGTGCTTGCCGCGCTCGGTGAACTCGATACCGGACCCGACGACGAGGTCCTTGACCGTGCCTGACACCAGGACCTCCCCGGGACGAGCTGAGGCCCCCACTCGAGACGCGATGTGGACCGCCAACCCGCCGAGGTCGTCGCCCCGAACCTCGCACTCACCGGTATGCAGCCCGATTCGCACATCAATGCCGAGCTTGGCGGTTGCCTCGATGATGACCTGGGCGCAGCGG
>DASXBZ010000189.1:0-26807 GCA_036491435.1 Acidimicrobiales bacterium | reverse complement strand
AAGAGGTCGAGCACGCGTGTGGGCCCGAGCATCGGGTACACGCCACCGCTCTGCAGCATCACGCCCATGCGGCCGGTCAGTGCGGCGTGGTCGCCGACCGGATCGAGGCCGAGCACGCGCACCATGCCCGCTGCGGGACGGCGGTAGCCCTCGAGCGTTTCGACCGTCGACGTCTTGCCGGCGCCGTTCGGGCCGAGGACGACGAGGACCTCGCCCCCATCGGCGGACAGGTCCACGTTGTCGACTGCAGGCGGTGTGCCTGCAGGCCCGTAGCGCACCGTGAGGCCGCGGACCTCGACTGCTGGCATGGCGTCGCAGGCTACTTTGACGAGGAATGATCGATATCCGGGCCCTGCGCGAGGACCCCGACACTGTCAAGGCAGCGCTGGCCCGTCGCGGGGTCGATGCGGCAGAGGTAGACGCCGTGATCGAGGCCGATGTGGCGTGGCGCGCCAAGGTCAGGCAGGCGGACGACCTTCGCGCCGAGGTCAAGTCGCTCTCGCGCGAGGTCGGACAGGCCAGAAAGACGGGCGAGCAAGCCCTCGCTGACGAGCTCAGCGCGCGGAGCCGCTCTCTGGGTGACGAAGAGGGGGCCGCGCGGGCGGAGGCGGAGGCGCTCGAGCAGCAATGGCGGACCGGGCTGCTGTACATCCCCAACATTCCCGCTGACGACGCGCCGGACGGGACGGGCGAGGAAGACAACGTCGAGGTCCGTCGCTGGTGGCCCGGCAAGGAGCTGGGCCAGCCGGAGCCCCAACGCTTGGAGCGCCAGCAGGTGCCGCACTGGGAGATCGGCGAGACGCTCGAGATCCTCGACATGGAACGCGGCGCCCGGCTGGCCGGCTCGATGTTCCCGCTCTACCGCGGACCGGGGGCGCGTCTCGTCCGCGCACTGACCGCCTTCGCCATCGACCGGCACTCTCCTGACTACGAGGAGATCCTCCCGCCGACGGTGGTGCTCACAGACACCATGACGTCGACGGGACACCTGCCGAAGTTCGCCGACGACGCCTATCACATGGAGCGCGACGACCTCTGGCTCATCCCGACCGCAGAGGTGCCACTCACCTCGATGCACAGGGGCGAGATCCTCGAGGAGTCGCTGCTTCCCATCCGTTTCACCGCCGCCACAGCGTGCTACCGGCGCGAGGCCGGATCGGCCGGCCGCGACACGAGAGGCCTCCTGCGGGTGCACGAGTTCTACAAGGTGGAGCTGTTCGCGTACACGACTCCCGAAGGCGCGCTCGAGGCGCAGGCCGACATCCTGCGCCGGGCCGAATCGATGCTCCAAGAACTCGAGCTGCCCTACCGAGTCCTCGACTTGTGCACCGGCGACCTCGGTGGTTCGTCGGCCCGCACGTTCGACTTGGAGGCGTACTCACCAGGCGTCGATCGCTGGCTCGAGGTCTCCTCGGTCAGCTGGTTCCGCGACTACCAGGCCCGTCGGGCCAATGTCCGGTACCGGCCGGCAGGCGGCGGACAGCCGCAGCTCGTGCACACCGTCAACGGCTCGGCGCTGGCCTGGCCGCGGATCTGGGCGGCCCTCGTCGAGAACGGGCGTCAGGAGGACGGGAGCGTGATGCTTCCTGAGGCTCTGGCGCCGTATCTCGGCGGCGAGCTGCTCATCAAGGCGCCATGAGCGTGACTGGGGGCTCGTTCGGCTTCGACGATGCGGTGGACGCCATCGCAGCAGAGAGCCGCCTGGTGTCCAGCGCTGTGGCGGCGGCCGACCTCGATACCCGCGTCCCGACCACTTCGGCGTGGTCGGTGCGCGACCTCGCCCACCACATCGGGACGGTGCAGCGGTACTGGTCGGAGAACGTGCGGGCCAAGAATCCGGAGGAACGTTTTGGAGGCCCGTTGACAGCGTTGCCGCCCGACAGCGACCTGCTCGCCTGGCTCGGCTGGTGCACCTACTCGCTGCTGAGCGCATTTCGCGAGGCCGGCCCGGATTCGCCGTGCTGGGCCTGGTGGGGCGATCCCACGCCACACACGGCCGGAGCCGTCGCTCGGCACCAGGCCCAGGAAGTGGCTGTCCATCGTTGGGACGCAGAGGGCGCGGTCGGAGTGTCTGCGCCGTTGCCGGCCGAACTGGCCAACGACGGAGTACCCGAGTTCATCGAGGTCATGGTCGGGCCGGACGTCGCGGCGCTGCGGGGCCGGGTCACGCTCCGTGCCATCGATACAGGTGGGAGCTGGACCGTCGGGCCCGACGCGGCAGGCGGCGGCTCGTCTTCTGTCCGCGAGGCCCAGCTCAACGCAACCGCCTCGGAGCTCGTCCTCATGCTCTACCGCCGCCTCCCGGTCCCCGACGCCGACGTCGATGGGGACCCGATGCTGGTGGCGTCGCTCCTCGCGCTGGCGGACACGTCGTGACCGAGCTCACCTTTCTGGGCACGGGCAACTTCCTCGCCCCGCCCGGGCGGTACTGGAACAGCTTCGTCCTGGATGCGAACGTGCTCGTCGAGCCGTGCCCGACCGCACTGCCGCACCTCCGTCGGTGCGGCTTCGACCCCGCCTCCATCGACGTGGTCGTCATCTCGCACTTCCACGCGGATCACTGCTTTGGCTGGCCGTTCTTCCTCCAAGCGGTGGCCGAGGCCGGCGGTGGGCGCACGCTCCACATCGTCGGGCCGCCGGGGCTCGAGCAACACCTGATCCGCATGATCGAAGTCGCCGAGGTGCGCCCAACGCTCGAGATGGCGCACCAGCGCCTCGACCTTCGCTTCGTCGACGTCGACGGATCGTGGCAGGAAGCGGGAGGGTTGCGCTTTCGCGCGATCGAGGTGGAGCACGTGCCCTACCTGCGTTGCTTCGGGTATCTCTTCGAGCGTGGCGATCGGTACGTGGCCTACAGCGGTGACGTGCGGCCCTGCGCCGGCCTCACCGAGTTGGCGACCGAAGCCGATGTGCTCGTGCTCGAGTGCAACGGAGCGCACGGCGGCCCCCACACCCACATGGAGGAGTCAGACGTCCGCGAGCTCCAGGCGGCCCATCCCGACACGCATTTCGTGCTCACCCACCTGGGTGAACAAGTCGACACGACCTCGATGCCCGGCGTGACGATCCCCGAGGATTTCGAGCGCCTGACGGTCTAGGGACATCAGGCGGTAGCGCGGGGCCGTCCGAACACGGTTTGTCTCGTGCGGTCGTATACGCGGAGAACCCGGTGTTTCGGTCGAGACTGACTACGCGTTGAATCCCGGCCTTCGCGCGCGTCTGTATACGCAGCCGTAATCGCGCGTATACAGACGCGCGCGGGACCGCCGGAGCCGCACGTAGACGGTCTTCGCCGAATGTCCGCCTTCGGTGCGTATACAGCCGCGCGCAAGAAGCGGCACCGCGTCGGGAGCTCGCCTGCGCGCAAAGCGCCGCGCAAAAGCGCCGAAACCGCGACCGTTCGTCTAGTTCGACGCAGCGAAGCGGTAACCGACTCCGCGTACGGTCGTGATCAAAACCGGCGTGGAGGGGTCTGCCTCTATTCGGGAGCGGAGCCGCTTGATGTGCACGTCCAGCGTCTTCGTGTCGCCGATGTAGTCCGTGCCCCAGACTCGGTCGATCAGCACGTCGCGGGTCAGCACACGCCCGGCGTTCTCGACCAAGATCCGTAGCAGCTCGAACTCCTTGCGCCGCAGGTGGACCTCGTCGCCGCGCACGAACACCCGGCGCTGGTCGAAGTCAACCATGATCCCGTTGGCCTCCCAGGTGCCGTCGCTCCCGAACTCGATCGACCCCGTATCGGAGGCCTCCGGCCCACCGGGAGCACGCCGCAACACGGCCCGCATACGGGCCACGAGCTCGCGCAACCGGTATGGCTTGGTCACGTAGTCGTCGGCCCCGACCTCGAGGGCCACGACGGTGTCGATCTCGGCGCCTTTGGCCGTGACCATGATGATCGGCACCTGCGAGCGCGTACGGATGGTGCGACAGACGTCGATCCCCGACATCTTCGGCAGCATGAGGTCCAACAAGATGATGTCGGGCTCGGTCTCGTCGAAGAGCGCCACGGCCTCGTTGCCGTCCCGCGCCACCGTCACCCGGAAGCCCTCGTTGTTCAGGCCGATCACGAGCGCCTCGATGAAGGATTCCTCGTCCTCGGCAAGGAGCACCTTGACGGGGCCGTCAGCGGGTGCGGTCCGGGCGGCTTTCTTCTTCTCCTTCGCCTTGATCACGTCGCGAGCTCCGCCTGAATCGGCAGCACCAGCGTGAACGTCGAGCCTTCGCCCTCGCGCGACTCGACGTCGACCCAGCCCTGGTGGTTGTTGGCGACGTGGCGCACGATCGATAGACCGAGACCGGTGCCGCCCGTGTCGCGGCTACGGCCGTGGTCGACGCGGTAGAAGCGCTCGAAGATGCGGTCGAGGTCGCGGGCCGGGATGCCGACCCCGTGGTCCTGCACCGAGAGCCGCACGTTGTCGCGCTCCTCGATGCGCCAGTTGGGGGACCCCGCCGAAGTGGTCTCGAGCTGTCCTTGCCCGGCGGCGTCCACCTTCTCTGCCTCGACCGGCGGCGTCGTCGTCAGCGTGGAGCCGGTGGCGGGAGGAGCGACGCCGGTGTCCTCGTGGGGCGGCGTGTAGGCCTCGAGGATCTCGGGCGTGAACACCGGCTCGATCGGTCCTTCTTCGTCCTCGGATGCGCTGCCGGCCTCCTGGGCCACCAGCCGCTGCCCGGAGGGGGGCGTCTCGCCGGGTCCCGCACCGTCGCCCGCGTCGGCACCGTCCGAGGGAGCACCGGCGTGGCGGACGGCGGGGTGTTCGAGGTTGGGGTTGCTCCGCTGGATGGTGCCCGTCACGACGACCTTCGAGTTGTCGTAGGAGTAGGTGATCGCGTTCTCCAGAAGGGCGTGCATGGCGGAGACGAGCTGACGCCGGTCGCCCATCACGGCGACGGGGGGCGAGGGCTCGTGCAGGACGATCTCGATGCCGCGTGTGTCCGCCGTCGCCCGCACCCGCTCGATGGCGTCGGCCATGACGAGGTTGACCAAGACGGGTTCGCGAGGCGGGGCTTCCTCGGACTCGATGCGCGACAGGTCGAGCAGGTCGTCGATGATGCGGCTGACCCGGAACGCCTCGTTGTGGATGCGGCCGGCGAGACGCTGGGCCACTTGAGGATCGGGCTCGGAGACGAGCGTCTCGGCCAGCAGGCCGAGCGCGCCCATCGGCGTCTTCAACTCGTGGCTCACGTTGGCGACGAAGTCGCGGCGGATCTCCTCGAGGCGGCGCCGCTCGGAGATGTCCTCGATCAGTGCGATCACGCCGAGGGGCCGCCGGCCGTCGTCGATCTGACGGGCGCGGACCTGGAGGGTACGGCGGGGCGGGCCGTAGAGGTCGAGCGTGCGCTCCGCGGAACCCTCGTGCCACGCGTCTTCGAGTACCTCGGTCACCGCCTGTGCGGCGAGGGCATCACCGTGGCGGCTGACCATAAGGGCATTGGCGCGGCCGTTGCGATAGATCACCGTGCCGTTCTCGTCGCAGAGGACGACGCCCTGGGTGAGGGTGTCGAGCGAGCGTCGCAGCCGGATGGCGTCGGAGCTCGATTCCGTGACGGCCTGGGCGGCCCCGCCGGTGACCGACTCGAGGTAGGCGAGCGAGGTCTCGATGTTGTTCTCGTCCTCGGGCGGGTCGAGGCCCAGGCGGGTGCCGAGGGCGGCCAGCCGCTGGCTGATGGCCCGGCTGCGGGCCCGGCGCCCGAGGTAGGCCGCCACCACGCCGACCAGGACACAGACCGCGACTGCGGCCGCGATGTAAATGATCGCCTGGGTCTGGCTGAGGTGGACTTCGGCCGGTGTCGTCATCGGGAACGCCCCCAATATGACAGGCGTACGTGCGTGGGGCGAACACGCGGCCCAAACCGGGTGATGGGTCCTCCGGGGGCGCCCGCGGTCGGGCGCGGTTGGCGTCTGTGCTGGTGATCGAGGGCGCGCGGCCGGCGGTCGTACCGCGGCTCCCACCCGGCGGGACCGGGGCTCAACCCCCGTGGGCTGCGGCCAGGTGGGCGACGGGGTGATACGGCGACGCACCGCCGGGAGACGTCGCGGGGGTCGCGACCATTCTCCAGCCGAAGCGGTCCCGGAGCGTCCGGGCCGGACGGTGATCCCGACAGGGATCGAGAAATTCGGAGGGCACCAATGGTCGTTTGGCACCTGGCCGACGTCACGCTCAACCCGAGCGTGAACGCATTGCCCGGCGGGGGGACGTTGCAGCAGCTGACGAACGGACTCGGCGCCTGGGCGCTGATCGCCGCGCTCGCCGGACTGGTGATCGGCGCCGCCGCCTGGGCGCTCGGCGTGCACTCGCAGAACTTCCAGCAGTCGCTCGTGGGGCGGCGGGCCGTCCTGGTGTCGGGGCTGGCCGCGCTGTTGATCGGCGCGGCGCCGCCGATCGTCAACTTCTTCTTCCACACCGGCACGGCGCTGCACTGATCGTCCGGTCCCAGTTCGCCGTCGCGCCGTCGCGCCTTCGCCGCCGTCGTCAGGAGCTGTCGTCATGGAAGCAGCCGGGTGCACAGGACTCGACGCCCTCAATCCCGTCTGCCAGATCGGCAGCATCGGGGGCTCGATCGCCACGTCGGGGTTCGAGTCCGTCCTCAACGGCATCAGTCAATGGGTCGCGAGCGGCGCCGAGTACCTGCTCCGCCAGATCGGCGCCGTCCTGGTCTCGACGACCACGGTGGACGTCGGGGCCACCTGGTTCCGGACGCACTACGGGCAGATGACCGCTCTGGCCGGCGTCGTGATCCTGCCGATGCTGCTGGTCTCCACCCTGCAGGCCGTGCTGCGCCAGAACCCGGGCCAGCTGGTCCGTACGTATCTCGTCCAGCTGCCGCTGGCGCTGTTGCTGGCCGTAGTGGCGATCCAGGTCGTGATCCTGAGCTTGTCGGCAACCGACGCCATGAGCGACGCCGTGGCAGGCGGTTCGGGGGCCGACGTCGCCTCGCTGCTGTCGACCGTGACGAAAGGGCTGGTCGTAGCGGCGGCGGACCCGTCGATCGCGAGCTTCGTGTTGTTGCTGATTTCGCTGCTGATCGCGGTCGCAGCGTTCGTCCTGTGGATGGAACTGCTCATCCGCGCCGCCGCCGTCTACGTCGCCGTGCTCTTCCTCCCGTTGGCACTGGCCACTTTGGTGTGGCCGGCGGTGGCGCACTGGTGCCGGCGGCTGGTCGAGACCCTGGCCGCGTTGATCATCTCGAAATTCGTCATCGTCGCCACGCTCAGCCTCGCCGCGGGCGCCGTCGCGTCGGGAGCATCGGGGTCGCCGAACAGCGGAGGGTTCAACGCGGTCCTCGCCGGGGGCGCGCTGTTGGTGCTGGCGACGTTCGTGCCCTTCGCTATCTTGCGGCTGATCCCGGCGATCGAGGCGGGGGCCGTCGGGCATCTCGAGGGGCTGCGCCAGCGCGGCACGGCGGCGGTGGCGGGCCCGGCGCGCACCGCGGCGGGCTTCGCGCTGCACTCGGGACTCCAGGCGGCGGGCGACGCGCGGCTGATGGGGATGACGGCGGCCGGCAGTGCTTTGGGCGGTGCCGGCGGTGTCGGTGGCGGTGGCGGCGGTGCCGGCGGCGGCGGTGGTGGCGCGTCGGCCGGCTCGGAGGACAAAGCCATCAGCACCGATCCCGATGACGGCGGCCTGTTCACGACGCCGGCGGACCTGCACGACGAGTTGATGGCGACCCGTGCCCTCGAGCCCCGACCAAAGGGCCCCAAGCCCATCGTCGGGTGGAACGAGGCGTCCGAGTCCGACGGCGACGCGGGGTCGGGAGACGGTGATGGTGACGGTGCGGGGCGAGCCACGGCGGCGGACGCGTGGAAGTGGCAGGGCGTGCCGCCGGGCCGCCGTTTTCTGTACCCGGTCCAGCCGGGAAAGCACCGCTTCTACATCGACTACGACGCACAAGGCCCGAAGATGGTCGGGCTGCCGCCGGCGTGGCCGGCCGATGACGCCCAGGGGGACGCGTGAGCCCGACGGGCGGCGCGCGCTACCGCTTCGGCCCGCGCGAGCGGGGCGGGTCGCTGGCCGGGTGGCGGCCGGGGCAGATCCTCACCGTGGCCGTCGGCCTGGTGATCGGCGTGCTCGTCCTGCGCGGCGAGCCCAACGTCGCCGGGGTGATGGCCGCGGTCTGCGTGCTGGTGCTGTACGGCGCCATGGCCACCGTGCCGGTGTCGGGCCGCACCGGGGACGAGTGGCTGCCGGTCGTCGTGTGCTGGGCGGCGCGGCGGTCGCGGGTACCGGGGGGCCGGACGATGGGTGCGCTGCGCGGGGTGCGCCTGTTGCGAGCGGGGTGGCAGGACATGGGTGTCGTGCACGACCGAACGGCGAGGACGCTCACCGCGGCACTGTCGCTGCGGGGCCGAAGCTTTGCGCTCCTCGGACCCGACGAGCAGGACCGGCGCGTGGGGGCATGGTCCTCGGTGCTGGCGTCGCTGGCCCGTGAGGGCTCGCCCGTGCAACGGGTGCAGTGGGTGGCCGCCTCGTTCCCAGACGACGGACGCGGGGCGCACGCGTATCTGGCGGCCGAGGCTGCGGCGGACGTGACGTCGGCCAGCTCGGCGTCCTACGAGGCGCTGTTGGCCGACATGGACTCGCACGCGTGCGCTCACGACGTGGTGCTGGCGGTCCAGGTGCGGCTGACCAAGTCGGTGGAGGTGGGGTGCGCGGCGCTGGCCCGCGAGGTTGCGTCCCTGACGCGCCTGTTGGCCGACGCCGACGTGCAGGTGGAGTCGGTGCTCAGTGCCGAGGACCTGGCCCACCAGTTGCTGCGCACCTACGAGACCGGCACAGCGGGCGCGGCGCCGGCGTCTGCGTCGGCGGTGGCATCGGCGGCGGTGGAGGACCCGTGGCCGATGGCGATGGAGGAGACGTGGTCGAGCGTCCGGGTCGACGGCATGGTGCACGCAACCTTCTGGGTGGCGGAGTGGCCGCGTATCGAGGTGCGCAGCGACTTCCTGGCTCCGCTCCTCCTGGGCTCGGCCCGCTCGACGTTCGCCGTGGTGATGGAGCCGCTCGGCTCGGACGTCGCGGTGCGCAAGGTGGAGGCGTCGCGCACGGCGGACCTCGCGGACTCAGAGCTGAGGCGACGGGGCGGCTTCGTGTCGACGGCGCGCCACGCGCGCGAGTCCGAGGTGCTGGCGCGGCGTGAGGCGGAACTGGCCGACGGCCACGCGTCCTTCCGCTACGCCGGGTTCGTCACCATCTCGGCCGCGAGCGAGGCGGAGCTCTCCACCGCCTGTGACGCCGTGCAGCACGCGGCGGGGCAGAGCCGGCTGGCCCTGCGGCGGCTCTACGGCGACCAGGCGTCCGCCTACACCTGCACGTTGCCGCTGTGCCGGGGGTTGCGTTGAGGGTGCGCACCTACCATGGCGGTCATGTCCGGCGACCTCGACGGCGATCCGTTCGTGCTGCCGAGGATCCCGGCGTCGGCGGGGGCGATGATCTTCGACGGATCGGGCCGGTTGCTCATCGTGAACCCCACGTACAAGAAGCACTGGTCGATCCCCGGCGGGATCATGGAGGCGAACGGGGAGACACCGTGGGAGGGCTGCCGCCGCGAGGTGCGTGAGGAGGTGGGACTCGACGTGACGCACGGCCGGTTGGTGGCGGTCGACTTCCTCCGGCCGCGGGCCGCCGACGCGGGCGGCATGCGGTTCCTCTTCGACTGCGGTGTCTTCGAGGACGACGAGCTGGCCGCGATCACGCTCCAGGAAGACGAGCTGTCCGAGCACCGACTGGCGGTTGCGGCGGAGGCACTCGAGATCTTGAGCGGGCCCTTGCGACGGCGTGTCGGGGCCGCGCTCGTGGCCGGCCCGGGCGAGTGCGTCTACCTGGAGGACGGGTTGGTTGTCTGAGGAGCTGTGGAGCTGAGGAGCTGAGCAGCGCCTACGGGGCCAGGCCGAGGCGCACCGGCGGGGTCAGGCGGAGATAGGTCGCCAGGCCGACCGTGAGGACCGCAGCGATGCCGAGCGCGGCGCCCGGGTGCACGTGGACGACGAAGGTGGCCCCGACGAGCGCGCCGACGAACATGCAGACGACCGAGAGGGTGCGCCGCACCGTGTTCGGGTTGTGGCCGCCCGCGAGTGACGAATCGGCCGCGAAGCCCGTCAGCGTCATCGTCAGCACCGTCGTGGTCATGTCCGTCACCCCGAGTCCCCGCACGACGGAGTTGCGGATGCCCATGGCGAAGCCGAGGACCGCGATCACCGTGTAGCGGGGCCACCCCGCGCTGAGCACCGCCACGCTGCCGGCGATAATCGCCGCGATCACGGTGAATCCGGCTTCGAGACTGACGGCGGTCACCAGGAGCGACCGCTTCTCGTGGATCTGCAGCCCGATGCGGCCCCCGGTCACGGCGCCGGCGAGGAAGGCCGCGAGGGAGGTGGCGCTCGCCGCAATGGAGAAGCCGGGGGCACCGGCGAGGGCGAAGCCGATCAGGACGACGTTGCCCGTCATGTTGGCGGTGAAGACGTGCCCGAGCCCGAGATAGCTGACGGCATCGACGACCCCGCTCACCACCGTCAGCACGGCGAGGGACGCCACGAGGGGATGGGACGGGCCTTCCGGTTCACTCATGGGCGCTCCACCTTTTGTCTCGAGGGGACGCCGGCCTGAACGGGCACGGCGAACGGCTCCTCGCGCTGTATACGCGCCCTTAATTTGCGAGGCCGCGTCTTAAGGGCGCGTATACACCTCGAATCGCAAAGGTAACGGAGGCGGCGACCGAGTGCGCGGGCCGCGCCGACCGTTCACCGGCGTGAGGGAGCGCATGCCGAAGCTGCCGGCGCACCAGGTAACGACGCGCAACCTCGGTGCGGCGTACCCGTTCATCGCAGAGGCGGGCCTGGGCCAGCGCGGTGTGGTCATCGGCGACGACCTGCTCGGGGGCTCCTTTGTCTTCGACCCCTTCGAGCTGTATGCGGCCGGCGTGGTGTCCAACCCGAACATGGTGGTGTTCGGCCAGATCGGCCGGGGGAAGAGCTCGTTCGTCAAGACCTTCCTCTGGCGCGAGGCCGTGTTCGGACGGCGCGCCTGGGTCGTCGACCCGAAAGGGGAGTACCGCGACCTCGCCGACGCGTGGGGTGTACGCCCCGTGGCACTCCGGCCGGGCGGGGCCATCCGGCTCAACCCGCTCGACCGCGGCCCCGAGACGGGAGCGGCACCCGACGAAGGCGCCGGTCCGGAAGGCACGGACGCCACGGCGCGCCGCCGGATGGAGCTCCTGGCCTCACTGGCCAGTGCCTGTCTCGGCCGGAGCCTGGCGCCCCGCGAGCGCGCCGCGCTGGGAGCCGCCTTGGCCGACACGGTGGCGACGCACGACAACCCGACCGTGCCCCAAGTCGTCGAGGCCCTGCTGGCGCCGGGCGCCGAGGCCGCGCGTGCGCTGCGGACCGAACGACGCGATCTCCTCGAGGACGGGCGCGACGTCGCGCTCGAGCTGCGCCGGCTGGTGCACGGCGACCTGGCGGGGATGTTCGACGGCCCGACGACGACGGGCATCGACCTCTCCGCCCCGCTGGTCGTGCTCGACCTCTCCGCGCTCTACACCTCGGCGGCACTCGGCGTCCTCATGGCGTGCGCCACCGCATGGCTGCAGGCGGCGCTGGCGAGGACGGCGGGGCCCGGTACGGGCGGACACGGGACCCGGGTCGCCGGTGGCCGGTTCTTCCTCGTCGTCGACGAGGCATGGGCGATCCTGTCCAATCTCGGCGTGGCGCGCTGGTTGCAGTCGTCATGGAAGCTGTCGCGCGCGTTCGGGGTCTCGAACGTCGCCGTGCTCCACCGGGTGTCGGACCTGCGCTCGGTCGGGGCGTCGGACTCCGAGCAGGTGGCGTTGGCCCAGGGTCTGTTGTCGGACTCCGAGACGCGTGTGGTCTACGCGCAGTCGCCGGGCGAATTGGAGGCGGCATCCGAACTGCTCTCCCTCTCCGACACGGAGTCCGACTTGCTGCCGCAGCTGCGCTGGGGCATCGCGCTGTGGAAGGTCGGGCAGCGGTCGTTCCTGGTGCAGCACCGGCTCAGCGCGCTCGAACGCCACATCGTCGACACCGATGCGGCGATGACCGGCCCCGTCGGGCGATGACCGGCCTCACCGCCGTGGTCGTGCCGGTGGCGGTCGGTGCCACGCTCTGGGCCGGGATCTCGTCTCGCGACGTGCTCCACGGAACCTTGGGTCGGCCGTCGGGCTCGAAACCGGCGCGGCGGGGCGCACGCTGGGCCAGGCGGAACGACCTGAGCGCCCTGCGGGTCCGCGCCGAGCACGTCCCGGGCCGACTGCTTCTTGGCGTGCTCGCCTCCGGGCTGGGCCGCGCCGCGGGCGTTGCGGCCGAGCCCGGCCAGTCCCTCGTCGTGGTCGGCCCGACCCAGAGCGGCAAGACGACGTCGCTGGCGGTGCCGGCAATCCTCGACTGGCCCGGTCCCGTGCTCGCGGCCAGCGTGAAGACCGACCTGCTGCGCGACACCCAAGCCGCGCGGTCCCGTCGCGGCCGTGTCTGGCGCATCGATCCGACCGGCTGCACCGGAGACGTGGGGGACGAGTGGTGGCCGCTCGGCGACTGCGGCGACTGGCGGCGGGCGTGTGCGACGACTACCGATCTGTGCCAGGCGGCCAGGGCGGACGGCACGACCGCGGATGGGGAGTTCTGGTACGCCACCGCGGCCAAGCTGCTCGCGCCGCTCTTCCACGCCGGCGCGCTGGATCGCCGTTCCATGGCCGACGTCGTGCGCTGGGTCGACACCCAGGAGGTGGGCGAGGTGGCGGACGTGCTGGAGCGGCTGGGGGCGCCCGAGGCCCTCGACGCCGCGCGTGCGACGTGGTGCCGCGACGACCGCACCCGCAGCTCGGTGTACACGACGGCGGAAACGGTGCTCGCCCCGTTCGCGCACACGGCTTCGGCGTCGTCGACGCGGCCACCGATGACACCGGCCCGCTTCGAGCCGGCCGATCTCCTCGCCGGCGGCGACAACACCCTCTACCTGTGTGCACCCGCCCACGACCAGCGCCGGCTGCGCGGCTATTTCACGGCGCTGACGCAGCAGGTGCTGACGCACGCCTTCGATCGCTCCACCCGCGCCGCCGCGCCGCTCCACCCACCACTCCTCGTTGTCCTGGACGAGGCGGCGCACATCGCACCGCTCGCCGAGCTCGATGCACTCGCCGCCACCTGCGCGTCACACGGGATCCAGCTGGTGACGATCTGGCAGGACCTGGCTCAGGTCCGCGGCCGCTACGGCACGCGGGCACCGACCGTGCTCAACAACCACCGGGCCAAGCTGTTCCTCCCGGGCATCGCCGACCCCGACACGCTGGAGTACGCCAGCCGTCTTGTGGGCGACGAGGAGGTTACGCAGCCGTCCGTGACCCGGGATCCCACGGGCCGGCGCTCGACGACCTCGACGACGGCGCCCCGCCGCCTGCTGCCGCCCGAGGAGCTCCGCTGCCTGCCCCGGGGCCAGGCCGTGCTCGTCTACGGGAGGCTCCCGCCGGTACGGCTCCGGCTCCGGCCGTGGTGGGCCGGCAGACCGGGGCGGCCCAACGCCGGACCGCCCCGGTCGAACACCGGTCGCTACAGGTTGAAGGCCGAGGCCATGCTCGGGTTCTGGGCGGCCAGGCCGAGCTCGGGCAGGCCGAGCAGGTCCTCGGCGGTGCGCAGCAACGAGTAGTGGTTGAAGAGCACCGAGGACGTGGTGCCCGGCACGGTGCTCGGGCTGATGACGAGCGTGGCGACGTGGCAGCCGATGTCAGTGGTGTTGAGGGCGCAGTCGTTGCTCTTGCCACCTTCACCCTCGTCCCAGGTCACGAATACGGCCGTCGAGCCGTTCTGGTACTCGGGGCTGTTGAAGATCACCGGGAGGTTGTTCGACAGCCAGGTATCACCATCGGCCACGGTGCCGTCGTGCATGTCGTCGATCAGGTTCGGCGTCACGAACGAGAAGGCAGGCAGCGTGCCGCCGGCCAGGTCGGTGGAGAGCTGGGTGTAGGGGACGTCGAAGGTGGAGCAGCCACTCAGCGTCGTGAAGTACGGCGGCGGGTTGTGGCGCACCGCGTACTCACCCGAATCATTTGGGAAGCAGTTGGACGGCATATCCTCCTCGTAGGACTTCCAGGTCTCCCCTTGCCCGAAGATGCTCGGCGCCGACGTGCTGCAGTGCTTCGAGGGGCTGCAGTCGCTCTTGAACGACCTGATCGCCGCGAGCCCGAGGCCCGAGGTCATTCCCACGTAGTTGGGCAGGCTGGGGTGGCTGAGGTTGTGGTAGTTGGTCGCCAGCCCGCACGATTGCGCGAGCGAGTTGATGTACGGCGCCGTGGGGTTCCCGATGATGGAGCCGTAGCTGTTGTTCTCCATCAGGACCCAGATCACATGGGAATAGCCCGATGTCGGCGGCGCCGCCGACGTACCGCACGGGCCGCTCGTGCTCGTGGTCGTGCTCGCAGCGGGCGCCGCCACGTGCACCGGGGCTCCGCTCGCGGCGGGGAGCCCGAAGCCGGCCGTGGCCACAAGGGCACACAGCACGGATCCGAGCAGCAGGGGTTTGCGCATGGGGGTGGTCTCCTTCTCGGTCAGGGTGCCGGGACCGGCACCCTGCGAGGCATCCCCCGGTCCGACCAGCTCCATTCCGGCCGGGGCCAGAATTCATCCCAGGGTCGAGAAGGATTGGCTGCGGCGTCACAGTGGCCACGGAGGCGTCGGCTTCGCAGCCGCACCGTCGCTCGGCGCGGCCTCCCCGTTGCCGCCGGGCCGAGGCCGGGCGGCCGAGCCTCACAACCAGAGGCGGCGCCGGGTCAGACGCGGAATTACGACGTCGCGAGCTCGACCGGTGTCACGTCGACGGTGACGATGCGGTCGTCGCGCAACACGCGCAGCGACATGCGGCGGCCGATGGCGTCGGCCTTCATGAGCCGCTGCAGGTCACCGGTGCCTTCGACCGAGACACCGTCGACGGCCACGATCGTGTCCGTAGGTCGCAGCCCGGCCCGCTCCGCGGGACTGCCCGAAGGCACCTCGATGATCCCGACGCCGCTCTTCTGCCCGAGCTCCTCGGCGCGCCGTGGGGACAAGGGCCGCCCCCCTCCGACGACGCCCAGATACGCACGCCGCACCCGACCCTCACGCAGGAGCGTCGCCACGATCTCGAGCGTCGTCTCGTTGACGGGCACCGCGAGGCCGAGGCCGATCCCGGCCAGCGCCGTGTTGACGCCGACCAGCCGGGCGTGCGAGTCCACCAGCGCGCCGCCCGAGTTGCCGGGGTTCAACGCCGCGTCCGTCTGGATCACGTTCTCGACGACCCGTCCACCCGACGGCAGCGACCGGCCGAGCGCGGAGACCACACCGGCCGTCACGGAGCCGGCGAACCCGTGCGGGTTGCCGACCGCCACCACGAGCTGACCGACCCGGAGGCCGTCGGCGTTTCCCAGCTCCACCTGGGCCAGGCCCGAAGCGGCCACGCGCAGCACGGCCAGGTCGGAGAGCGGATCACGACCCACCAGTTCGAACGGCGCCTCGTGCCAGTCGGCGAACACCGCGGTGCCGCGTTCGGCGCCGGCCACGACGTGCGCGGAGGTCAGCAGATATCCGTCGGCCGCGAGGATCACGGCGCTGCCGGCGCCCTCCCGGCCGCGCGCCGCCGTGACGCGCAGTGAAGCCACCGAAGGGACGATGTGCTCGGCGACCGAAACCACGATCTCGGAATAGGCGTCGAGCGCCTCCGACTCGGGCGGTGCGGCGGAAGATTCCGCCGGCGGGGGAGTGAGCACGTCGGTCATATCAGGCTCGGTCCACCCACGCGCACCTGCTCGACACCGGCCAGCGCCTCGCGCAGCTCGGCCAGCCAGTCGGCCTGGTGTCGTTCCACCAACTTCACGCACCACGCCAGTGCCTCGCTCCGGCTCCGCGCGATCCCCGCGTCGATCAACGTCGTGAGCACGGCGCGCTCGCGCAGGCGCAGGCGCGTCATCACGGGTGAGCTCTGGGTGGTGAACAGCGTCGTGGCGCCATCGCGCTCGACGCCCCACGACACCGGCCGGCCGAAGCGCGACTCGGCCTCACGGGCGATCGCCACGCGGTCCTCGCGGGTCGACTCGCGGAAGGCGTCGACCGCCGTATCGCCGGGGAGCGCCCCCATAACGAGGATCTCCTCCTCGTCGGCCTCCACCGTCGGCGGCCCCGTGAACCACCTCTCTGGGACCTTGGCCTGGACAAATGCCTGAATCTCGTCACTCATAGTTACGAGATTACAGACTTACTCCGTTGCATCGTTCGCGCCACGGGACCGGCTCGCCGCCGCCCGCTCTTCCAACAAGCCCCGCTCGGCCGAGTTCGCTGCCAGCCCCGCCGCCCGCTCCCATTCCCCGGCCGCCTCGTCGGAGCGCCCGAGCCGGTCGAGCAGGTCGGCGCGCACGCTGTAGAGCAGGTGATACCGCTCGAGCGCGCCGCTGGCGACGATGAGGTCGACGTAGGGCAGCGCCGCCTCCGGGCCAGCCGCGTACGACAGGGCCACCGCCCGGTTCAGCTCCACGACCGGTGATGCCGCGAGAGCCGCCAGCTCGCTGTAGAGCGACACCAGGCGCGCCCAATCGGTGTCCTCGGGCCGGAGCGACCGTGCATGGCAGGACGCGATCGCCGCCTGCAAGAGATACGGACCTCGACCACCGGAACCGGCGGCCGACGCCAACTCCTCGGCGCGCGCCAACGCCGCCTCGCCGCGGTTGATGTGCAGCGGGTCCCAGGACCGCCGGTCCTGGTCGAAGAGCAACACCGGCGCGCCCGAGGATCCGACACGGGCCCGCAGACGCGACGACTGGAACTCCATCAGTGCGACGAGCCCGTGCACTTCCGGTTCTTCAGGGGCCAGCGACGCCAGCACCCGGCCCAGCCGCAACGCCTCCGCGCACAACTCGGGCCGGACCCACGACGAACCGGCCGTTGCCGAGTAGCCCTCGTTGTAGATGAGGTAGATGACCTCGAGCACCGCACCGAGCCGGGCAACACGATCCTCGCCAGCCGGCACCTCGAAAGGAACGCCCGCCGACGCGATCGACTTCTTGGCCCGGACGATGCGCTGCGCGACCGTCGCCTCCTGATCGAGATACGCCCGGGCGATCTCCGGCACGGTCAGGCCCCCGACCAATCGCAGCGTCAGCGCGACACGCGCGGACATGGCCAGCACCGGGTGGCACGCCACGAAGATCAGGCGGAGGCGGTCGTCCTCGATCTCTTCGTCGAAGGTCGCCACGAAGTCGGGCTCGACACCGACCTCACGACCGCCTCCGTCACCACCAAGACCAACACTCCCCGCCCCGCCGACACGCCCCAGCTCTGCGTACTTCGACGCCAGCACCCGGTCGCGCCGGAAGCGGTCGATCGCCTTGCGCTTGCCGACCGCGGTCAGCCAGGCGCCGGGATTCCGCGGCGTCCCCTCGACAGGCCACTGCGCCAAGGCATCCACGAGCGCGTCTTGGGCGAGGTCCTCAGCCAAGCCCAGATCACCGCCGCAGGCGCGGGCCAACGCCGCGACCACGCGCGGGAACTCGATACGGAACACCGCCTCGACCGCGGCAGTCGAATCGGTGGCCGACACGCCACCGATTCAACCACCACGGCACGGAACCGGGTCACGAACGGACGATGGACCAGAGGCGAAGGAACGCTCTATTCAGGCCCCGACACGGGGCGGACCCGCACCTCGCCCTCTCCCAGCACGCCGAGGAAGCGCTTCGACCACTCGGTGGCCTCGGCCATGTCGCGGCACTCCATGAGTGCCCAGCCGCCCACGAGCTCCTTCGCCTCGGCGAAAGGACCGTCGACGACGGTGTAGTCGCCGTCCTTCAAGCTGATCTTGACGCCCTCGGACGTCGGGGAGATGCCCCCGGTGGCGACGATGACGCCGGCGGCAATGGCCTCGCCCACGAACTTGCCCATCTCCTCGTACAGCTCGGGGCGGGGCGGCTCGGTCGGGGTCTCAGCCTCGTTGGCCAGGGTGTAACCCAGGAATCGCATGGTGGTGCTCCTTGTCTCGGTGGGGCGCCGTTCGCCTCACTCTGACAGAAGCGTCGAACGGGCCGCCGCCGAATCGACACGCTCCATGAGGAATTCAGCTTTTTCGATTCGCCGACCGCCTGGGTCCCGCCAGACCCTGCACCGGCGGCCCACCTTGACCTGCGGCAAGGCCCGTTCGTACTCTCCTCACCACAGTCGATCACCAGGGGGTGGCACATGTCCGGTACAGGTGAGGTCCGCATGCTCATCGGGGGCGACCTCGTCGAGGCCGCCTCGGGGAAGACGTTCGACAACATCAACCCGGCGACCGAAGAGGTCCTCGGCCCGGTGGCGGACGCGTCCCCCGCGGACATGCAGGCCGCCATCAGCGCCGCCCGCACCGCCTTCGACGAGACCGACTGGTCGACGAACCGCGCCCTGCGCAAGCGCTGCCTCGAGCAGTTGCAGGACGCACTCGACTCCGAGCGCGAGGAGCTGCGCGAGGAGATCATCGCGGAGGTCGGTTCGCCGCGGATGATGACCTTCGCCGCCCAGGTCGACTGGCCCCTTTCCGAAGCGCTCACCTGGCCGGCCAAGATGATCGACGAGTTCCCCTTCGAGCGCTCGCTGCCCGACTCCGAGATGATGGGCATGTCCAGTCGCCGCGCCGTCTACAAGGAGCCGATGGGCGTCGTCGGCGCCATCATCCCGTGGAACTACCCGGTCGAGGTCACCCTCAACAAGCTCGGTCCGATCCTCGCGACCGGCAACACCGTCATCATCAAGCCCGCACCCGACACCCCGTGGAACGCGACACGGCTCGGCCGGCTGGTGGCCGAGAAGACCGACATCCCCGCTGGCGTCGTCAACGTCGTCACCTCGTCCGACCACCTCGTCGGCGAGGAGCTCACGCTCTCGCCGCAGGTCGATCTCATCTCGTTCACCGGATCGACGGCCACCGGCAAGAGGATCATGGAGAAGGGCGCCGCGTCGCTGAAGCGTGTCTTCCTCGAACTGGGAGGCAAGTCGGCGATGATCGTGTGCGACGACGCCAACTTCGCCTCCGTCGTGCCGGGCGGCGCCATGGTCTGCGTCCACGCCGGCCAAGGCTGCGCCATGCAGAGCCGCATGCTGCTTCCTCGCTCGCGCTACGAAGAGGGCGTCGCCATGGTCACCGAGGCGATGGCAGGCGTGCCCTACGGCGATCCCGGGAAGGACGACGGAGTCCTGATGGGCCCGGTGATCAGCGCCCGCCAACGCGACCGGATCCTGGGCTATATCGCCAAGGGGCAGGAAGAGGGCGCCAAGCTCGTCTTCGGCGGCGGCCGGCCGTCGCACCTGCCGAAGGGCTACTTCATCGAGCCGACACTCTTCGTCGACGTCGACAACTCCATGACCATTGCGCAGGAGGAGATCTTCGGCCCCGTCCTCTGTGTGATCCCGTACGAGGACGACGACGATGCCGTACGCATCGCCAACGAGAGCACCTACGGCCTCTCGGGTGGGGTCTTCTCGGCCAGCGAAGAGCGCGCGACGTCCATCGCGCGACGCATCCGCACCGGCTCCATCGGGGTCAACGGTGGCCTCTGGTACGGCGCCGACTCGCCCTACGGCGGCTACAAGGACAGCGGCATCGGCCGCCAGTGCGGCATCGAAGGCTTCGAGCAATACCTCGAGACCAAGGCGATCGCCTGGCCCGGAGGATGACGCGTCAGGACGAAGACGCCCAGCCCGCGAGGATCTCGTCGACGGTTGCCAGCCGGGCGACGAAGGCGAGGCTGTGCTTGAGCATCGACTGGTGATGCTCCTTGGGTGTGCCCACTGACGCGTCGGTCGGCACCGTGACGGCGAAGTTCTCGTCGGTCGCGCCACCCACAGTGAGGGGGATGGCGAGATTCGTGGACACTCCCGCCACGACGACCTCGTCGATCCCGAGGTTGCGCAGGATGGTCAGCACCTCGGTGCGGTGCACCGGCGAGAAGCCTTGGTGCCGCGGCAGCACCAGGTCGTCGGGGTGGACCCCGATCTCTGGGATCACCTCCATGGCGGGGTGCGACTCGTCCCACTCGCTGCTCGAACTGGTCCTCTGCATGAGCGGCGCCCGTCGGTTCGCCGACTGCCCACCCGCGAGCGGCAGATACGTGAGGTGCACCACCTGCGCCCCGGCGGCTCGGGCCCCCGTGGCCAGCCGCCCCATGGCGGCGCGTGCCGGTTGTGCCTCCTCGGCGAGGGCCGGCAGCACCGAGAGATCGCCGATCACGCCGCGCTGACACTCGATGAAGAGGACAGCGCTTCGGCGGGGATCGCTCATCGGTGTGATTCAAGCAGACGGTCCCGCCGCGCTCATATCCCAAGACCCAGCTCGGCGAGAACCTGCGCGGTGTCTGCTCCCAGCTCCGAAGCCGGGCGCACCACCGGACGGGCCCGTGGTGGCGCCACGGTGACGTCGGGCGGCACGGGCAGCGTGGGGCCGGCGAGGTCGCCGCACACGCCGGCCATCGAGACATCGAGGAGCCAGCGACCACCGGACGCCAGCGCCTCGAGGCACGCGTGCGCTGCCGTCAGACCGGTGAGCGGGTCCGCGACGGCATCGGCGCAGAACATCGGCGCACCCTCGTGCCAGACCACGAGTCCGCCACCGGCGGCGGCGTCGTCGCCGAACGCCACGCGGGCGCTTGGGTCTGTGCGGCCATAGCCGGTGATCGAAATCCAGATCTGGGGCCCGCCGCCCCGCACTTCGTCGGCGGCGTAGAGGCCGAGCTGTTCCAGCGCGCGCGGGCGACTGGCCTCGATCACGACGTCGGCCCGCCGGATCAGCGCACGCAATCCGTTCACGCCTTCGTTGTGCCTGAAGTCCAGGGCGACCGATCGTTTGCGCCCGTTGAGGAGGTCGAAGAACGCAGGCGGTCCACGGCGCGCCCCGTCCGGTCGAGCCGGCGACTCCACCTTGATCACGGTGGCCCCCGCGCCGGCCAGCAGGTCCCCACACAGGGGCCCGGCCCACAGCGCGGAGAGATCGACCACGATCAACCCGTTTGGCTCCCGCTCCGCCGCCGAACCGAGAGGGAGTCGGGATACGGCGGGTTGCCCCACCGCCTCGCCGACCCGGGCGACCGGCAGCCCCAACAGCGCGGCCCGCGTGACGAGCTCGTCGAGATCCCGGGTCGCGACGGCGTCGGCGACGGCCGACCACACCGCGGGGGCGTTCGGCGGTATGCGATCGAGCTCCAACCAAGCGGGGACGGATTCGAAGTCTTCGTCGCGGGCCAACGACACGGCGAGGTATCCGACTGTCGAGGCCAGGAGCCGGCAGCTGCCGCCGCAGCTGATCGTGCCCCGGCGCCACAGCCCCATGTGCGTGGCGCGTTCGCCGAGCAAGGCCAGCGCGTCCAGCGGCCCGAAGGGCCGGGCCAGGTCTTCGACGCCGTCGACCAGGCGCTCGGGCGGCCCGAGCGGGGCTTCGGGCAGTCCGGTGAGCGCCATCGCACCGCTGGCCGCCCACTGCCATACCCGGAGGTCCTCCATGCGCGGCAGGGTAACGTCTGGCGATTCTCGAACACCTGAGCGCCGAGGCGCTCCTGGCCGAGCTGTGCGGCGATGTGTCGCCCGAGCGCAGCGTCCCCGTGCGGATCCTCCTCGACCGGCGGCTCGACCCGCCGCCCCGCGAGGCCGTCGACCGCCTGGTCAGCTTGCCCTTCGTTGTCGTGGGTGTGACCCAGGGAGACGTCGACCCCGCCTGGCTCGAGCTCTGCGACGTCGCGGTCGCCGAGGACGACCCGGTCCTCGAGCGGGTCGAGGAGAACCTGACCACTCAGCCCATTGCCGCGACCACCCTGGCGCTGCTGCTGCGTGCCGCGCCGTCGCGCACGGTGGCTGACGGTTTGGTGGCCGAGTCGGCCGCGTATTCGGTGCTCCAGTCAGGCCCGGAGTTCGCCACCTGGCGCGCCGCCAATCCGCCGCGCCCTGATCGTGACGAAGGGCCGCGGGTTCGGGTCGATCGCCCGGGCGACACTCTCGTGATCACGCTCACCCGGCCGGACCGTCTGAACGCGCTCGACGCCCAGATGCGCGACGAGCTAGTCGACGCGCTGGCGCTGGCGGCAGCGGATCGCGCCATCACCAATGTCGAGTGGCGGGGTGAGGGCAGGTCGTTCTGTGCGGGTGGCGATCTCGACGAGTTCGGCACCCGGCCCGACCCGGCTTCGGCGCACCTGGTGCGGCTGCAGCGGAGCGTCGGCCGCGCGCTGGCGCAGCTGGAGAAGCCGATCGTGACCTTTCTGCACGGGCCCTGCATGGGATCGGGCATCGAGCTCGCCGCCTTTACGGGCACGGTCGTGGGTGCCCCGGACACAACGCTCGCCTTGCCCGAGATCGGGCTTGGCCTCGTCCCCGGTGCGGGCGGGACGGTGAGCCTGACCCGTCGCATCGGTCGCCTGCGCACCGCCTCCCTGGCCTTCTCGGCCGAGCCGATCCACGTGACGACGGCGAAGGAATGGGGGCTGGTCGATCGGATCGAGTCCTAGCCGGGACGCTGCCGAGCCGAGGTCGGGTTCGACCTGGGGGATGGGGGCGGTCTCCCCACAGGCTCTACGCTCGTCCCAGTGACTTCCACCTCTGGTTCAGGACACAGCCACGCAACGGCTCCGCCACACGCGCAGCGCGCCCGCGGGGCGGCGGCAGCCAACGACCCGTTTCCGGGTGTGGAGAAGGTCCGACCGGGCCTCTGGAGCGTTCCGGTTCCGCTGCCCAACAACTCCCTCCGGTACGTGCTCGTGTACGTCTTCGAGACGGACCGCGGGCCGTACCTCATGGACGCGGGGTGGAATACGGACGATGCGTTCGCAGCACTGCAGAGCGGCCTGACCGAGTTCGGCTGTGACGTGGCGGACGTGCAGGGCGTCATGGTCACCCACATCCATCCCGACCACTACGGGCTCGCTGGCCGCATCCGCGAGGCATCCGGCGCATGGATCTCCCTGCATCCCGCGGACGCTGAGCTCATCCATGATCGTTACGACGAGCCCGACGACCTTCTCGACCGGGTGGCGGCGGCGCTGCGGCGGATGGGTGCGCCGTCCGAAGAACTCGAGCCGCTGCGCAACGCCGCGATGCCGGTGCGGCCGCTGGTGGATCCCGTGCTCCCCGACG
The DNA here is from genome assembly GCA_036491435.1 of Acidimicrobiales bacterium. Lineage (GTDB taxonomy): Bacteria > Actinomycetota > Acidimicrobiia > Acidimicrobiales > RAAP-2 > Bog-473. The sequence goes on along the minus strand of DASXBZ010000189.1, from coordinate 3,700 downwards.
TGCTCCTCGAAGACGGGGCGCGGCCCGAGGTGCCCGGCTGGGACCTGACCGCGATCTGGACCCCGGGTCATTCACCGGGACACTTGTGCTTCTACGAAGGCCGCAACGAGTTGATGCTGTCGGGCGACCACGTGCTGCCGCGCATCACCCCGAACATCCCGTTCCACCCTCAGGCTGGTGCTAACCCGCTGGGCGACTACCTGAATTCGCTCGACAAGCTCGAGCCCTACGAGGTGAACGAGGTGCTGCCGGCGCACGAATATCGCTTCGACGACCTGCGCACACGGCTCGAAGAGCTGCGCCAACATCACCGGGACCGGTTCACGGAGGTGATCGCGATCTTGTCCGAGGGGCCACATACCGCATGGGACATCGCGTCGCACATGCGTTGGTCGCGATCGTGGGATGACATCGCCGGCTTCATGCGCCGTGCCGCAGTGGGCGAGACGGTGTCCCACCTGCGCGCGCTCGAGATCGACGGGGTCGTGCAGGTCGACGACGGCGAGCCGGCACTGTGGTCGCTCTCCGAAGGAACGGCCGCACACCGGAATCAGCGCTGAACCCGAGCGGCGCGGTCAGAGAGCCGGTCGCCTAACCTCACCCTGGCACAGCAGTGAGGTGGTACGGGATGAAGGTCGCGTTCGCCCTCTCGGGGGGCGGCAACTTGGGCGCCATGCAGGCTGGGGGCATGCGGGCGCTGGTCGAAGCGGGCATCGAGCCTGAGCTGCTCACGGGATCGTCCATTGGCGCGCTCAATGCGGCTTTCTATGCGACCCATCCGGGTATCGACGGCTGCAAGGAACTCGAGACCGCCTGGAGCGACATTCGGCGAAAAGATGTGTTCCGCTTCGAGTTGTTCCGGGCCATCACGGGGTTCATCGGAATGCGGAACCACCTGGTCACGACCAAACGACTGAAGGTGATCATTCACGAGTGGTTGGGCATCGATCGGATCGAGGAGGCGAAGGTGCCGTTCGCGGCCGTCGCCACCGACGCGTTGAGCGGTGACATCGTGGTCATGCGCGAAGGCGACGTGGCCTCCGCGCTGCTGGCCACCGCCGCAATTCCGGGCATCTTCCCGCCCGTTTACCGCGAGGGTCGTTGGTTGGTGGATGGCTCCTTGTCGGCTGGTTGCCCGGCCGCCGAGGCGCTCGACCTCGGCGCTGACGAGGTCTACGCGTTCCAGACGACCACGGCACCCCGGCGCAAGCCACCACGCGGTGCGGTGGCGGCTGCGATGAGCACCGTGTCGCTCATGACTTCCAAGCTGCAGACCACACGGCTCGAGAGCGCAGAGGCAACCGCCGCCCGACGCGGGGGCGCCGTGTACTTCGTACCGTCGGCCTTGCCCGAGGCGCCCTCCCCCTTCGACTTCGACCACGGGGCGACGTTTGCGGCCTCCGGATACGCCAGCGCGCATGAGTGGGTGCGGCAGCTCGCGTTCGGGTCGGCGCCGGCCGATCAGCCGCGCTAGGCGACGCGAGGTCTAGGCGTTCGACGCGGCACCAAGGGCGCGGGCGCAGAACGAGCGGACCTGACGCGCCATCTCGGTCCGCGACGTTGCCCCGTCCCTCGACGGAGTGAGTCCGGCCGCGGACCAGACGACCGAGCGGATCAGGTCGGCATCGGCCGGCGGATCGGCCAAGGGGAACGACCCGTCGGCGACTCCGGCAGCCAGGAGTGCCTCGAGGGGGGCCATCAGCAACTTGGAGGCATGGCGCGTCTCCTCGGCGTAGCCGTCCGCCCGCATGGCGCCGGGCGAGCCGAGGACACGCACCCGCGCCGCCTTTGCCCGGTGTTGGCCCAAGCTCAAGATCTCGTCGATCCATGCGTCGAGCGCAGCACGCGGCGAGGGCGCCGCGTCCACCTTGGCGTTGAGCCGGGCGGCGGCGTTCTCTGCCTCGCGGCGGTAGAGCGCGCAGAGCAGCTGATCCTTGGATTCGAAGTGCCGGTAGAAGGAGCGGGTGGACAAGTTCGCCTCGCTCAGGATGTCGGCGACCGACGCGTCGACGTAACCGTTGCGTCCCATCACGGCCATCGCGGCATCGAGGAGGAGACGCAGCTCGTCCTCGGACTCGAAACGCCGCGGGCGACCAGTCCGGGACGCGGCGGCCATCGCCTTGGGCTCGGTCATCCGGGCAGTGCGCCCGCCAGCACCGGAACCTCGGCGAGCGCTCGCAGCCCGTCGTTGAGGTGCGTGCAGCAGTCGCTTGATCGCAGCTGCGACAGGACCTCGGTGCGCAAGTCGTGGAGCGACGTCCCGACGAGGCGCGGGGCGTTGGGCGCTGCGAGGGGACATTCGGGGTAGGGCAGGACACGCGGGATCGCGTGCACGGATTGCAGCACGCCGCTTTCACGATCGGCGGTGCCGACGACCTCGTACTCGTGGAGAACGACCTCGTGGCCCTCGGGCACCCAGCAGCTGTCTCGGAACATGGTGTCGAATTCGAGTTGGTCGCCGTTCTGCCACACGTCGATCCGGCGCGCCCGACGCATAGCGATCTCGGGCGGATCGTCGAGCTCGTGCCAGCCCAGCGGGTCGGCGGGGTCACCCAGAGATGGCGCCACAGGCGTGTTGGAGCTGACGCCGCGGAGGGCCCCGTTCGGATACAGGGCGCTCGAGCCCTCACGGAAGCCCGAACATATGCCGCGCATGTCGCTCTGGGGACCGCTGCCCATACGTTCGCGCATCCCCGGAACCACGTCAGCCCAGCGGAAGTACGTGAATCCCGAGATGAGGGTCGCGCCCGCGATGTCGTCGATCAGGAGGTGCAGCGGTGTGCCGGCTTCGTACTCGCTGGTCAGCTCTTGCGCGATCGCCGAACGCAAGCTGCCCCCGGCGCGGCAGCCGACGAGCCGTTGCAGGTCGGCGTTAGCGGGATCGCTCTCGATGCGCACGACGTCACGAGCACGGCCGGTGACGGCGAGGAGGTCGGAGTGGTCGATGACCGAGGGTTCGCCGGTGGCGGGAGTGAGGAGGTCGCGGGCCCTCCCCTTGAGGTTGAGCTCGGACCCGAAGCCTTCCGGCCAGTACATGATCATGGTCGAGGTCCGGCGCACCGAGTCCGGCCGCCGCGCCGGCTGGACGGCGACCGGGTCGGCCGGAGCCGGATCCAGATCCGTCGGTCCTGGTTCGAAAATCATGTTTTCATGGTAAGCGACGAGCAGGTTTCGGCGACATTCCGACGTCCCCTGGCACCGATCTCTCCCGATAGAACAATTCCGACGTCCCTCGGATTCACAGCAGATTCTTACCGTGCTCTGTTATCTCCCTCACATTCGTGCGGGAGAGTGACCCCATGCGCATCCACAAGGGCAGGGTCGCGGCGGCAGGGCTCCTGTGTGCCATCGCCGCCACGGTGGCGGTGTGGAGCGGTCCGTTGTTCGCCGCATCGAGCGCGCTCCACGCGAACAGTCAAGCCCCGGCGCACGGAGTCAGCCACAGCGACACGGTCCGTTGAGCCGTCACTGACGCTCGAGGCGGTCCCGGTCACTCCGTTGTTCTTCGAGTTGTAGCGCACCGCGTCTCCGAGGCTCCGGAACGGGTCGAGAGGATTTGTCCCCGTCGGCCGGCAGGGGGAAAGGTGTCTTCCATGAGCCCAGAAGGAACGACCTCGTCGGAGCCGGTGTTGGTGAAGGAGCGCAAGGGAGCCGTCTCGGTCCTGCGCCTGAACCGTCCCGAGGCCCGCAACGCGCTCAA
>DASXBZ010000188.1:0-12933 GCA_036491435.1 Acidimicrobiales bacterium | reverse complement strand
ACGATCGTCGAGTCGGCGCTCCAACAGATCGTCGAGCTCGTCTGCGCCGCGTTGGACAGTTGTTCGATGGCCGGCATCACCCTGCTCGACCCGACGGGGCCGCACACCGTGGCCGCGACGAACGCGGCCACGGAGCGGGTCGATCGCTTCCAGTACGAAGTGGAGAGCGGGCCGTGTCTCCACGCGTACCGGAACCAGGTGATCAACCGCGTCGACTCCACCGAGCAGGACCAGCGCTGGCCGGAGTTCTTCGAGTTGGCCCGGTCCGAGGGGGTCTACTCGGTCCTTTCGTACCCTCTCGTCGTGCACAACGACGGCATCGGAGCACTCAATCTGTACGGCGACCGCGAGGGCGCCTTCGACGAGGAAGACGAGCGCATCGGTCAGGCCTTTGCGACGCACGCGGCCATCACCCTGACGCACGCCCGCGGCGATTGGCGCAACGGGAAGGCACGCCAGAGCCTCGAACGCGCCCTCGAGACGAGGGGTGTCATCGAGCAGGCCAAGGGCATCCTGATGGCGCGCACCGGCACCGATGCCGATCAGGCCTTCGAGTCCCTCCGCAGAGCGTCACAACGGTCCAACCGAAAGGTGTCCGAACTGGCGCAGGAGATCGTCGAGTCGACGCAGCGCAACGTCCGGGTGAGCGAGTAACGGCTATCCGGCGGTCTCCCCGGAAGCAGCAGGGGGCAACACGTCGAGGACGTCCATCAGGCCGGCCACCTCGAAAACTCGTCGAACGTTGCGATGCGGCGAGAGAATGATGAGCTCGCCCCCGGCCGAAGCCGTCCGCTTGTGCTCGGCGATGAGGACCGAGATCCCGGTCGAGTCGATGAACTCGAGATCGGTGAGATCGAGGGCGACGTGGACGATCCCGTCGCGGCTGATCCGTGCCAGCTCCTCGTAGAGCCCGCCGGCGGTCGACGTATCGAGCTCACCCGACAGGAGGACGAGCGCGTGGCTCTTCGAGCCGCGGATTTCTGTGATCAGGGGCGCCGAGCGCCGAATGTCGAGGGCCATGTTCCCCTCCCAGACTGTGCTTTCTCCGTCCAGGCAATGGTCGCCGAACCCCTTGACGACCTCCTCGGGCACCTCTTTGACCCGGCCAATCTGAGTGTACCTGGGGAGAGGATTTGGGTGGATGCGCGACCCGGAGACCGAGGTGGGTTCCGTGCCGGCTCTCCGGGGCCGCTCCAGGCGTCAGGGTGCCACAATCGCCCCATGAGAGAGCTCCGAGATCGTGTGGCGGTGGTCACGGGTGCGGCGAGCGGCATCGGGCTGGCGATCGTGGAGGCCTTCGCCGGCGAGGGCATGCGGGTCGTGATGGTCGACATCGACGAGGAGCGGCTCAAGTCAGAGACAGACCGCCTCCGGGGCAGCGAGGCGAACGTCGAGCCTGTCCGGGCCGACGTACGCGACCCGGCCTCGATGGAAGCGGTCGGGCGGGCGGTGATCGACCGTTTCGGGTTTCTGCACGTGGCGGTGAACAACGCCGGGGTGGTCGGCGGCGGCAATTCCTGGGAGATCCCGCTCGACGAATGGCACAGGGTGATCGACGTCGACCTGTGGGGGGTCATCCACGGCGTGCGGACCTTCGTGCCGCTGATCCTCGCCTCCGGCGAGGAAGGCCACGTGGTGAACGTCGCGTCGATGGCGGCCGTGCTGACGCTCCCGCGCCTGGCCCCCTACACGGTCGCAAAGCACGGGGTCCTCGGCTTGACCGACGTGTTGCGGGCCGAGCTCGAAGAATTGGGTGCGCCGGTCGGAGCGAGCGCGGTGATGCCGGGAATGGTCAAGACTGCGATGAACCCGATCGGCACGATCCCGCCCGCCGTTGTCGCGGCCAATGTGCTCGATGCCATCCGGCACGACCGCGCGTATGTCTTCACCGACGATCAGGGTGACGATGACGTCGAGCGCCGACTCCGGGCCGTGCTGGACGCCCGGGCCGACGTGATCACGTGACCAACCAGGCGTCCCCGTCGGACCAGCTCGTCCTGGCGTCGGACGACGGTCCGGTGCGGAACCTCACCTTGAACCGCCCCACCCGGCTCAACGCCTTCACCTCTGCGTCCTACCGTCGCCTCGCCCAGCTCCTCCACGATGCGGCCGAGAACCCCGACGTCTTGGTGGTAGTCCTGCGGGGCCAGGGCAGGGCCTTCTGCAGCGGCGTCGACCTCGAGGAGCTCGGCGACGAGGCGAGCAAGGGCGGGCAGCGGCTGGGAGAGACCTTCGACGCGCTCGTCAAGGAGCTTCTCGGTTTCGCCAAGCCTCTGGTCGCCGCGGTCCACGGACCGGCCGTCGGCTTCGGGGCCACGATCCTTCTGCACTGCGACGTGGTGCTGGTGGCAGACGACGCGCGGCTGCGGTTCCCGTTCACGTCGCTGAGCACCGCCCCCGAGGCCGGGAGCAGCGCGCTCCTGCCCGCCATCGTCGGCCCACAGCGCGCGGCCGAGCTCTTCTTCACGTCGCGCTGGATCGATGCGTCCGAAGCGGTGAGCTACGGCCTCGCCGTGTCGAGGTGCCCGCGCGAACAACTCGACGAGGACGTCGGGGCCCTCGCGGCGCGCATCGCGCAGCAACCAGCGGCCGCCGTCGCCTCGTCGAAGCGACTGCTCCGGGCGGATCGGATGCAGATGGTGAGCGCGGCGAGCCGCCGCGAGCGCGCCGAGGCTGGGTGGCTCAGCTCCAAGTTCGGCCCTCCCGGGTCGGCCCGTCCACCGACCTGAGGCCGCAGGTCAGGTCGTGGGGTTGCTGTAGATCCGCTGCGGTGAGATCAGCACGGCCGCCCTGCGCTCTTCGGCCATCGCGCGGTCGTAGGTGTCCCAGTCGTCGTGTCGCCCCCCGGCTGCCTTGAAGATGTCGCGCAACAGGACCCGCAGTCGCTCGGCGTCGACCTCCGGGCGGGGGTCATCCGGTCCGATGATGTCCGCCGTCCCTTCGACGGCGACCCACCGCCAGCTGCCGCGGACGACGATCGTGCAGCGTGGATCGGCGCGCAGGTTCGCGAGCTTGGCGCGACCGGCGGCTACCAGGCCGACGACGCTCTCGCCGCTCACCGGGTGCGGCAGGACGCCGGCATTGACGACGCTCGACTGCACGCTGCCATCGCGCCGGATGGTGCTGATGACACACAGCCCGTTGTCGAGCGGCACGATCTCGGCGAACTTCGACAGATCGGTCATGCGTCCTCCGTTCTAGTCCGAGGCGCCCGCGCCTCCTGCAGGACCCGGGCGGTCCCTCGGTGTCCTTCCGGCAGGCCATGGGCTTGTATTGGTTCGGTTTGAGGCTAGAACTGGCGGCGTGTCCGGGACAGAGACAACCACCGAGCCTGAGGTCCGGCGCCCCGTCCATGACTTGACCCGGTCGCCCACTCGCACCGACACCACGCTGGCCGCAAGCCTGCCGGAAAGCTTTCGCTATCGCGTGAAGCGGGTCCTCCTCGGACCGCCCCTGGTCAGCGACCAGCTCCACGGTCAGCGGCTCGGGAAGCCCACGGCGCTCGCCGTCCTCTCGTCGGACGTCATGTCGTCGTCCGCCTATGCGAGCGAGGAGATGCTGCGGATCCTGGTGCCGATCGCCGGGCTGGCGGCCTTCTCCATCATCACGCCGATGACCGGGGCGATCCTGGCCGTCCTCGCGGTGGTCACGATCTGCTACCGGGATGTCGTCAAGTCCTACCCGAAGGCCGGTGGCTCCTACGTGGTGAGCCGGGACAACTTCGGTCCGAACATCGCGCAGATCGCCGGGGCCGCTCTGTTGATCAGCTACACGATCACCGTCGCCGTGTCAGTGGCGGCCGGTGCCGATGCGATCATCTCGGCGGTTCCCCGGCTCGGCAGCTACGCCGTCGTGTTGTCGATCGCCTTCGTCGTGATCCTGGCGTTCGGAAACCTCCGGGGCATTCGAGAAGCCGGCCAGGTGTTCGCCATCCCGACGTACTTCTTCATCGCGAACATGGCGGTACTCATCCTCGTCGGTCTCGGAAGGGAAGCCGCCGGCGACCTGCCCAAGGCGTCGTCCAGCCAAGGGACGCTCCCGCTCGGGCACGCCAGCGGCGGCCTCATCCTGGGCGTCTCGGCCTTCTTCCTCCTGCGCGCCTTCGCCAACGGCAGCTCGGCCATGACCGGAACAGAAGCCATCTCCAACGGCGTCAGTGTGTTCCGGGAGCCCCAAGCCCGGAACGCCCGCACCACCCTGGTCCTGATGAGCACCATCCTCGGGGCGATGTTCCTCGGGGTGTCGGTGCTGGCCGCGCTCACCCACTCGGTGCCCTTCGTCAACGGCACGCCCACCGTCGTCTCCGAGATCGGCAAGCTCGTCTACGGCTCGACCCCGGCGGGGCATGCCCTCTTCTACGCGCTGCAGGCGGCGACGGCGCTGATCCTCATCCTGGCCGCCAACACCAGCTTCACCGGGTTCCCGTTCCTGGTGAGCTTCGTGGCCGAGGACTCCTTCCTGCCGCGCAAGCTCACCGTCCGGGGTCACCGGTTGGTGTTCTCGAACGGGATCCTGCTCCTGGCGGGCGCGTCCATCGTCCTGCTCATCGCGACCAACGCCAAGGTCTCTGCGCTGATCCCCATGTACGCCATCGGGGTGTTCACCGGGTTCACCATGGCCGGCGCCGGCATGGTGACCCATCACTGGCGACACCGGGACCTGCATTGGCGCAAGGGCGTAGGCGTCAACGCCGTCGCTGCCGTGGTCTGCGCGGTCGTCGTCGTCGTCTTCGCCGTCGCCGAATTCACGCAGGGCGCGTGGGTGGTCGTGGTGGTGATGCCGCTGATCGTGTTCGCTCTCGTGCGGACGAATCGCGAGTACCGGGAGGAGGACGCCGTCCTCGAGGAGGGAGCCGCGGTGGCGGCGTGCGAGGCGAAGGTGCTGCGGCGCCACGTCGTCGTCATCCTGGTGGACAAGATCGACCTGGCGACGGCCAGAGCGATCCAGTACGCCCGCACCCTCACTCCCGACGATCTGCACGCGGTGCATTTCAACATCGACCACAAGCGCGCCGAGCTGCTCATCTCCCGGTGGCAGCAATTGGGGCTCGCCCGTCTTCCACTCGATGTCATCGACTGCCCAGACCGTCGTCTCGGCCGGGCGGCGCTCGAGCTGGCGGCCGAGCTGAGCGACGGTGACACCGAGGTCAGCCTGCTCCTGCCCCGGCGTTCGTATGGCAAAGCCTGGCGCCGGATCCTCCACGACCAGACGGCCGACCACATCGTGGACATCGTCAGCCAACTTCCACACGTGAACGCGACGATCATCCCGTTTCACGTCGCCCCGGGCCTCAAGGAGAGCTCACTCACGGTGGAGAGCGTCCTCAACGGGGGCGCACCCGCGCCCGAGCCGGCGACGCCTCCACCCGCCGCGCCGGTGTCCGACGGGCCGGTCCCGGCGGGGTCCCAACCGATATCTGCGTTGCAATGGCGATCGCGGGCCAAGGTCACCGGAAGGGTCAAGACCGTCCGTTTCCTGCCCCGCTCGGACGTTCCCACTCTCGAATTGGTGCTGGTGGACGGCAGCGGCGAGGCAATCACCATCGTCTTCCTCGGGCGGCGATCGATCAGCGGGCTCCGCAGCGGGTCCACCCTCACGGTCGAGGGAATGGTCGGGAAGCACCGCGGCCGGCTGGCGATGATCAATCCCGCCTTCGAGCTGCTCTCGACGTCGGACGCCGGAGCGGAGTCCTGACATGACGACGTCGCCGTCCCGCCGGATCGGTCGGTTCGCCGAGCGCATTCGCCCCTGGTTCATTTGGCTCGCCGCCCTGTTCGTGCCGATCGCCGTCGCCCTGCTGCTGGTGCCGAGCCGCGGGCACCTGGGGCCGGCGGACGATGCCTTGGTGCTCGTCGTGGTCACGGTCGCTATCGCGTCGAGGGGCAACCGGGGCGCCGCTGCACTCGCCGCCATCGTGTCGGCCGCCTCCTTCGACTTCCTCCTGACCCGTCCCTACGGGTCGTTTCGGATCAGCCAGCAGGGGGACATCACGACGGAGGTCCTCTTCGTCGCCGTCGGACTCCTGGTGGGGGAGCTCGCGGCGCGTGGCCGGCGACATCAACATGCGGCAGCGCGCGGCCAGCTGGAAATTTCGCGGCTCCACGACCTCGCGCAACGGATCGCCGACGGGGAGGAACCCGAATTCGTGCTCATTGCCGTGGCCAACGAGCTTCGTGAGCTCCTCCAACTGCAGGACTGCCGCTTCGTCCGGGAGCAACCCTCGGGAAAGGGGGCGTGGATCGCCAGTGACGGCACGGTGCGGCTCAATCCTCTCCGGTGGCCGACCGCCACGGCGGGCCTGCCCACCAGGCAGGTGGAGCTCCCGGTTCGAGGAGGCGGAAAGATACTGGGAACCTTCCTTCTGACGCCCACCCCGGTGGCGCCCATCACTCAGGAAGAGTGCCTCGTCGCTGTGGCCCTCGTCGATCAGCTCGGCGCCGCGATGGCCAACGAGGCTGGCTGATTCCGGCTGAGGGATCCTCTTCATCAGCGGCCCTCTTCCGCGCGGCAGTTTGGCTATCGCAACCCCCAATGCAGCACCGGACCCTGGCCGCTAGGGTCTGACTGACTCGCAAAAGGGGGACGGTGCTCGCCGTCACGTTCGCAGACCTATGGTTCCGGGCCCGGCAGTTCCTCATAGCCGTGGTCGGCGTCGGACTCGTGCTGGGACTGGCCCTCGCGCTGAGCGGCTTGGCCGACGGCTTTCACGCCGAGGTGGCGGAGAGCATCGACGCCGTCGGGGCTACGTCGTGGGTGATGTCAGAGGCAGCCCAGGGTCGCGTCACCGCGTTTGCGGCTTTTTCTGCCGCGGACCAGCGCGTCGTGGCCCACGAGCCGGGCGTGCGCAAGGCCTCCGCCATTCTGTTCGCCCCGGCTCAGGTGGCGCGGCTCGCCGGGTCGCAGCAACCGATCAGCGTCCACCTCTTCGGCGTCCAGCGCGGCGGTTTGGGCGACCCTCAGGTGACGTCGGGCCGGGCGCTCGCTGGCGGCAACCAGGTGGTCGTCGACTCCAAAGTGGCACCGCTTGGCAGCGTGCTCATAATCGGTGGGCACCGCTATGACGTGGTCGGGACCGTCGACAACCGGACTCTGACCGGTGGCGTGCCACTGGTGTACATGACGCTGGCCGCGGCGCAGCAGGCGGTGGTCGGGGGGCGACCGCTGATCACCGGACTCGCCACGATCGGGACTCCATCCGCGGTGCCCGCGGGCCTCGTGGTCCTCTCTCCGCCGGCCGTCGTCACCGACACGGTGGGGCAATTGCAAAGCGGCGTGCAGTCCATCGACAACTCGCGTTCCCTGATGTGGCTCATTGCCGCCGCCATCGTGGCTTCGATGCTCTACGTCGCAGCATTGGAGCGAAAGCGAGACTTCGCGGTGCTCAAGGCACTCGGAGCCTCTTCGCGGACGCTGTTCCTCAGTCTGGTGCTCGAATCCGTCGTGGTGACGTTGCTGGCGGCCGTCCTGGCGGAGATCCTGGCGAGCTTCTTGACCCGGACCTTCGCGCAGCCGGTTGACATCACGCTCGACGCACGTCTCGTGCTCCCTCTGATCGCCGTCGTGGTCGGCGTCGTCGCGAGCATCACCGCCCTGCGCCGGGTCACCGGCGCCGATCCAGCCACGGCATTCGGATGAGCGACCACCTCGTCGTCGAGGATCTCACGGTGGCCTTCGACTCGGGCGGCTACGTGATCAAGCCATTGGACGGGCTGAGTTTCAAAGCCAGCGACGGCGAGCTCGTCGTGCTGCTCGGACCATCCGGGTGCGGGAAGACGACACTGCTCTCCTGCCTCGCAGGCTTGCTCACTCCAACGTCGGGTCGGGTCGAGTTCGGCTCCACGGTGGTCAACGAGCTGCGCGGACCTGATCTATCGGCATACCGACGCCAGACCGTCGGCATCGTCTTCCAGGCCTTCAACCTGATCGCCAGCCTGACCGCGCGGGGCAACCTCGTTGCACCGATGCAACTGGCGGGGATCCCGCGCGCCAAGGCGAAGCAGCGAGCCGCCGAGCTGCTCGATCTGGTCGGTCTCGCCGAGCGCGCCAACCATCGTCCCGCTCAGCTGTCAGGTGGCCAGCAACAGCGGGTTGCGATCGCCCGTGCGCTCGTGCACGAACCTCCGCTCATCCTGGCCGACGAACCTACGGCCCACCTCGATTACATCCAGGTCGAGGGGATTCTGCGTCTGATACGCGACCTGGCCTCTCCCGGTCGGATCGTCGTGGTCTCCACGCACGACGACCGGGTCAGCCAGCTCGCTGACCGGGTGATCGAGATGGCGCCGCACTTCTCCGACGCCGATCGCCCACCCGAAGAGGTGCACCTGTCCGCAGGCGAGGTGCTGTTCCGACAGGGCGAGCGTGGCGAGCTGATCTATCACGTCGAGTCGGGCCTGCTCGAGGTGTACCGCGAACTGGCCGATGGGGGTCACGAGATGTTGGCGCGGACTGAACCAGGGAGCTACGTCGGCGAACTGGGGCCCATCCTGAACTTGCCTCGCTCGGCATCGGTGCGCGCTGTCGAGGACACGGTGGTCACGGGCTACACGGTCCGGACCTTCCGCAAGGACCATCCCCATCACGCGGTTGAAGAGGTCGTGACTTCGTGACCTGAGTGGCCGTCGGTCACCATGACTGCGACGACTGCGACGACTGCGGCTAGCCGGGCTGGAGGCCAGGGTGCTGCTTGATTGAGTCCTTGCGGGTCGAGGGCAGATTCGTCGGCCGACGACCTACGTCATGGTAGGTAGCGGTCCCAGGCGTAGGCGACCAGGGCGTGAAAGGGAGCCGCGAGGAGCGGCTCGTTGTCAGTTGTTGACCATCGCTGTTCGAGTCGAGGGCGAAGGCGCTTCGCCACGTCGGCCGGTTCGTCGTCTAGGAAGAGATAGCTGACATGCAGATCGGAATTGTCCCGAGTGGTGAAGGGGGGTCCCAGCGGATGTGCCCCACCCCACCAGGCGCCTCCCACCCCCGGGACGTCGAGCAGATCGGCGACGGGGGCCCCGCCGCGTTCGATCATGAAGTAGATCCCCTTGGCGGACCACCAAAGCAAGACGTCGGCGCCGACCTTGATCCGAGGGGCGGCGGCGATGCCGTCGACTCGGTACACACCGCGTTCCACCAACGGCAGCAGGTACGGGGCCCGACCGGCGTTTCGGAGCGCGATGCTCAGATCATTGAAGCTGTTCATGGCGGAGAGGTCTGTGAAGAAGTAGCTCTGGAGGTGGTCGGCCTCGTCGTAACGCTCGTCGCTCGCTGCGCGTGCGGCCCGGCAGGCCGGGGTAGAGACCATCCGAAAGGAGGCTCGGAGTTGAGCCAGACGATGCTGCTCGGGCCGATGGTCGAGCGAGTGCCACTCGAGATAGTCCGCATCGAGGCCCTCCGGGTGCCGCTTGGAAAGCGATGTGTAGATCGTGGTGACTTCGGTCCGGCCCGTTGCCAGGATCTCAGGACATTCGTCAGATGGGGTTCCCACGAGAACGGAAGTGTCATCCGTCATCACTTTTCACCCTTCGTCAGTGTGCCGAAATCCGCCACTACGACAACGTTGTACGACCGCCGTCGACGGCCACTGTCTGTCCGGTAATGAAGGTGGATTCGTGAGACAGAAGGAACAGGGAGGCGTAGGCCACTTCCCACGCCGTCCCTCGGCGCCCAAGCGGAACCGGGATGTTCTCTCTACCAGGCATGTTTCGGTCACCGTCACGGCCAATCCCCGTGTCGATCATCCCCAACATCACGATGTTCGCCCTGATTGCGTCGTCCTTTCGGGCGATTGCCGTAGCCCGAACCAGGGCAGAAAGCCCGGCCTTGGATGCGTCATAGGCGATCATCCGTCCGATACCTCGCACAGCTCCGATCGAAGATGTGAAGACGATCGACGAGCCCGGTTCCAAGACCGGCAGCGCTGATCGAACAGTCAACATCGCTCCACGTAAGTTCACATCCAGCGTCGTATCCCATGCCTCGGGCGTGTTCTCCTCGAAGCCGACGGGTCCTGGGATGCCGACGTTGTAGACGAGTCCGTCAATGCCAGCGAGCTCACGTTCAGCGGCAGTGATCATCTCTTGAATGCTCTGAGGTTCTGAGACATCTGCCACCAAGGGTTCGGCGTCGCCCCCCTCGGCGCGGATCAGCTGGACCGTGTCACGGGCAGACTCTTCGTCCCGATCTACCACGAGGACATGAGCCCCTTCGCGGGCAAGAATTATCGCCAGCGCTCGGCCATTACCTATGGGCTGGTCTTGGAGCTGAAAATCGGTCTGCCCGCCGCCGACCACGACGACTCGTCGGCCCACCATTCGTCCACGACCTGGAGCAATGCCTCGCGCCTCGCTCGACAGGGTGGACTCCGCGCTCGGTACCTCCGACTGCCTTTTCAGATACGAAGGAAGCCGGTCATGCTCGTCAGCTCTCGACGAGGGAACGGCAAGCTTGTTGCCCGGATTACTCGGAATGAAACCGGAAGCGATGATCACGCTGCAGTCGGCGGCCGCCTGACGAAGTTTGTGTGCCGCTTGACCCGCCTCCGACTCGTACCAGTGTCGAGCGACTTCGGGCGATTCGAACTCCATGATGGCGAGCCGGCTGCCTTCTTTCCATGTGCCCTCACGTACCTCATAGTCGGCGTCGACGACGAGCATCTTGGCGCCGTGCTCGACGAGAGAGTCGTAGGTGAGAGCTCCGTGAGCGCCCATCCCTGCCGGGTCGTGGATTACCTCGGTCATGACCACATAACCCCTCGGCATGGATTCTTCTCCCTGTTCATCTTCGAAGGTCTTGGCCATCCCACTCGAGTCTCGAGCTGATCTTGATCGGAGATGTCGATTGCGAACTGGCCTGCTGCACGGTGGAGCCGCCGTCTATTGGATGTGTTCACTCCCGAAGATCGTGGTCCGGAGCATCTCGCGGGGTGAACCGGCGGCATACGGGGTGGCACGGTGCATCACACCTGTGTTGTCCCAGATCACGGTGTCTCCTACGGACCAGTGGTGTCGATACACGAACTCGTCCTTGGTGGCTCGATCCATGAGCTGGTCGAGTAGCGCCCGGCTCTCGTCGGCCTCCATACCGAGGACGTGATCTGCATGGGAGCCAATGAGCAACGACCGGCGCCCCGATCGGTGTGTCCACACCAGAGGGTGAACCGACGTCGGTCTGGCGCGCCAGCCCTCTATCTGTTCGGTCGTCGGGACTGGGTAGACCAACCTCTGCGACGCCTCGAGAGAATGGAGGACTCTCAACGAAGCAAACCGCTCCTTCTCTTCATTGGTAAGCGCGTCGTAGGCCGCATAGGTGCTGGCGAATTCGGTTTCGCCACCGGAATCCGCCACGAACTTGGCGCTCATCAGCGTCGCCCTTTGAGGCGGCTCACCGTGGAGAGGCGTGCAGCCGTCGATGTGCCAATGAAATGTTCCCTTGAGATATTCCGCAGCGGAGTTCTTGGCGGCGTCTCGCGTGACCCTGTAGATGCCAGGGACGTGATGGTGGCCTTCCGAGTAGTCCAGCTCTCCTATGCGCTCGCAGAACGCAACCTGTGTCTCGGGTTCAAGATCGAGGTCCCGAAACACGAGGACACCGTTGATCTCCAGCGCATCCATGACGGTGGCCACGATCGATTCGTCGTTCACGAGATCATCTGGCTCAATCCCGGTGATCTCGGCGCCAATCTTCCCCGTGGACTGTTTCACAATGGCCGCGCTCACGAGCCGAACATCCTCATCCCTCTGACTCCATGTCACGCCACGACTCGTCGGGCCCGAGCACGACATCGTAGGGATCCGGGATGCGAACGGCGCCTGGACCCCGAGCGCTGCCCGGTGGGAGCACGCCCTTCTCGTAAGCAGCGAGTGCCTCGAGCAGAAGCAGGCGGGCGTTAGCAACGGCACCGTCGCTTCCCGAGAGGTTGTCCTTTGAGCGGTCGACGATTGGACCCATGCTCACCTGCACCACAGAGTCCTCGTCAACCACGCTGCGGCTAAAGCCGGAGTGGTGGCCGGCATCCATCAAGGCACGGTCTTGCCCCCAGCGGTTGGTTCGGTCGCCGCTGACTGTGGAGAAGTTGCGGGGGTCGGGATCGAAGTCTTCTCGCACCGCACCAAAGTCTTTCTGTGATATTGGTGCGGTGCCGTAGCTTCCGAAAAACAACAGGTGATTCGTGTCGTCGACGGGGGCGAAGGCAAAGACGTGATACCTGTCCACGAAGCCGGTTGCCGCAACGATCACAAGCGGGAAGAAGAAATTGGTGACCCTGGCGTAAGTCTTTCCGTCGTCCTGTTTGCGGAGTGAAGCGGCTCGCATCCCGAAGGAGGCTTCACCGACCTCGTAGGTCGGGATCTTGGTGAACGCGATGGTCGCTTTGCCTTCGTCCATCGAATCGCCCTTCTCGTCCATGACAGTGCGAGTCCAGCTCTGATGCAGGATGCCCGCATGCACCGAGTCCAAGCCTCCTTCGAGCGCTTGGAGCCAGTTGACCGGAAGGCTCGAGAAGGTCACCGCCGTCTTGTTCCCATGTTCGGTTGTGAAGGGCAGATCGGGGAATGGAGCCGGATCCGGGCTGCCCAGCCAGACCCACGCGATGTTCCCGGCCTCGTGAACCGGAAAGTGGGTCACCTGGATGCTCGCGCAGAACCGGTCGTGTCGGGCCACTTGCGTCGGTGCCTCGACCACGGCGCCCGACACGTCGGTCTTCCAGCCGTGATAAATGCAGCGCAGGCCGTCGCCTTCAACGCGCGCCAAGAGGAGCGAGGCCTGACGATGGGGGCAAGCCTCGGCGAGAAAGCCGACGCGGCCGTCTGGTGCACGCCAAGAGACAAAGTTCTCGCCCAAGAGACGAACGGGAGTCGGTGCCTCTCCCGCCAAAAGGTTGTCCGAGAGGGCAAAAGGGATCCAACAATTCTCCCGGATCAGTTTCCCCATCGGAGCTTCACTCTC
>DASXBZ010000187.1:0-2423 GCA_036491435.1 Acidimicrobiales bacterium | reverse complement strand
GGTTCCCATGGTGGAGGTGACCATGTTCAAGGCCAGGATGCCGGCCAACAAGAAGTCGACGCCGCTCCCACCGCCGGGAATCGGGATCGCGCCCCCGAAGATGTACACGAACAGGATCGTGAACAACAACGGCTGCAGCGTCACATCGGAAAGCTGCATCGGCTCACGGGAAATGTGGACCAGGTTCCGCCGCGTCATCGCCCATATGTCGGCCAGCGGGCCGGTCAACCGGCTCGCCGAACGAGAACGGGAGACACCAACGGGAGCCAGGGTCGTCGTCATGCCCGCACCTCCTCGAGCTCGTCGTGTGCCGAACCGTTGACAGATCCGGACGCCGCGCCGTTCGGCGACGCCGCGCCAACCTCCACGTCCTCGACAGCGGGCTCGCCCTCCTCGATATGTCCGCCCGTCAACGAGAAGAACACGTCATCCAAGGACGGCTGCCGCACCTCGATGTTGTCCACCAGCACCCCCGCGGCATCCAATGCCCGCACCACGGAGGTTGCCAGCCCGGTCGACGCGTCGACACCCGCCGACAACGTCCGGCCGTCCTCGCTCACGTGCACCTCGCCGGCTACCAGTCCTGCGATCGCCGGCACCGCGACGCTGGCAGGCGACGCAGGCGCGAGCGTCAACTCCAGACGCGCCGAGCGCGACGCCTCCTTCAGCTCCTGCGGCGTCCCGTCGGCGATGACACGACCATGATCGACAACGACAATCCGCGACGCGAGCTCGTCTGCCTCCTCCAAGTACTGCGTCGTCAACAAGACAGTCACGCCCTCGCCCAGCAGCTCGCGAATGGTTTCCCACACCCTCTGGCGGCTCACCGGGTCGAGGCCCGTGGTCGGCTCGTCGAGGAACAACACGGGCGGGCGCGTCATCATCGAGGCCGCCAGGTCGAGCCGGCGTCGCATGCCACCCGAGTAGCCCTTCAGCACCCGATCGGCTGCGAACGTCAGCTCGAAGCGGTCCAGGAGCTCCGCCGCCCGCTCCCGCGATGGCGCACGTCCCATGTCGGACAGCTCGCCGACCAACACGAGGTTCTGGCGACCCGTCAACAACGGGTCCAACGTCGCGTCCTGCGCCGCCACTCCGATGTGGTGCCGTACCTCGTTGGGGTGTTTCACCACGTCGATACCAGCGACCGTCGCTATTCCCGCATCCGGCTGCGCCAGCGTGGTCAGGACGCGGACGGCCGTCGTCTTGCCGGCCCCGTTGGGGCCCAACAATCCGAGGATCGTCCCGGCCGGCACTGAGAACGAGACCCCGTCGAGCGCCCGGGTCTCGCCGTACCTCTTCTTCAGCCCCTCCGCCTGAATCATCAGCTCCGCAGCCATCGACGTCCTTACCGGTCGTTAAGTAAAGTGCTTGCCAAAAGCAGGCTAAGGGATACACTTACCTGTCGTCAAGTAGATTCCGACCTCCCCCACAGGGACAGATGGCTCATCAGTGGCGGATATGCACACATCAGTACACACATGACACAGACAGCATCACCTGCTCCCAACTCCGAAGACCAAGGGCTGATCGACAGCGTCAGCGACCCCGGACCTGGGGTTGAGGTCGTCCATCAGATCGACCCTCTTGCACAGGACCCGATCTCCGACGAACCCAGGTCAGACGCGGACAGCGACGCCGACCAATCCCTCCCCCCAGCCGCCGCCACAAAAGCCGACACCCGCGACCGCATCCTCGATGTGGCTCTCGACCTCTTCACCGACCAAGGCTTCGACGGCACCAGCCTCCGGGAAATAGCAGAGCGCCTCAACGTCACGAAGGCGGCGCTCTACTACCACTTCGAGTCCAAGGACGACATCCTGCTGGCGCTGCACATGCGGCTCCACGAGTTCGGCCGCGAGGCCCTGCTCAAGATGGCGCAGCAGGAGCCCGTCACCCTCGCGCAGTGGGGCGAGCTGCTCGACGAGGTCGTCGACGCCATGCTCGCCCAGCGCCGGCTGTTCCTCATGCACGAGCGCAATCAGGCCGCGCTCGAGAAGTTGCACCGGGCCGAGCACGACGCCGAGCACGAGGACCTGCAGAATCAATTCCGCATGGTCCTGGCCGACACCCGCATCCCTCTCGAAGATCGGGTTCGCATGGCGGCATCCTTCGGCGTGCTCTTCTCGGGTCTCTTCCTCTCCGGCGAGGCATTCGCCGCGACGACGGACGAGGTATTGGGCGGCATGCTCCGCCGGATCCTCCACGACGTCCTCGGCGGATGACGGGACCGGTACTGCCGGACCTCTTCAACGCCCCCTTGGCTCAACCGCCTCTTCGCTAACCTCGCCATTCGTGGAGGCAATCCCAACGGCCAAGTCCACTGGCCCGAAGCACGCGGCCTCCGTTGCCAAGGCCGTCGAAACCCACGAGCACCCGTACACGCTCGCGTTGGACATCGGCGGCACCGGCCTCAAGGCGAACAT
>DASXBZ010000186.1:0-5277 GCA_036491435.1 Acidimicrobiales bacterium | reverse complement strand
AGGCCGAGGATGCGGTCCGCGTACTCGTCGGGCGAGCCCAGGCCGTAGATGCACGACACCGAGGCGACCACGATCACGTCGCGGCGCATGAGGAGCGACGAGGTGGTGGCGTGACGGAGCCGGTCGATCTCGTCGTTGATGGACGAGTCCTTCTCGATGTAGGTGTCCGTCGAGGGCAGGTACGCCTCGGGCTGGTAGTAGTCGTAGTAGCTGACGAAGAACTCGACCCGGTTCTTGGGGAACAGGTCGCGCAGCTCCGAGGAGAGCTGGGCGGCGAGCGACTTGTTGGGCTCGATGATGAGGGTCGGGCGCTGCACCTGCTCGATCATCCAGGCGATGGTCGCCGTCTTGCCCGACCCGGTGATGCCCCGGAGGGTCTGGTAGCGGTCGCCGCGCGTGACCCCGCGGGCCAGCGACGTAATGGCCTGCGGCTGGTCGCCCGACGGCTTGAACGGGGAGACAACCTCGAATTCGGGCATGGCCCTCCGAGGCTACCTGGGGGGTGTGTCGGATCCGACGGGACCGGCCGGGATGCGGTCCGGCGTGTGCGCGGCGTCGCCGGCCGTCAGGCCGACGCTTCCTCCGCCGTGTCCTGGGACAGCTCCTTCTGGGCGGCGAGCAGCCAGTCCCAGAGTTTGGCGACCTCACGCTCGAGGGCGGCGCGGTCGGCCGAATTGTCGAGGACGTAGTCGGCCTCTTTCTTCCGCTCCTCCCGCGGGATCTGGGCGCGGATGCGCGCCTCGGCGTCGGCCCGGTCGAAGCCTCGCTGGGAGAGGAGGCGTTCGAGCGCGATGTCGGTGGGGGTGTCGACGACGACGACCTTGTGCAGCTTCACCGTCTCGCGGTGCAGCGCCGTGAGGAGCGGTATGGCGAGGACGACAATGTCGTCGGTGTCGGCGAGGGCGTCGCGCATCTCGATCATGCGGATGCCGATGGCGGGGTGAGTGATCGCGTTGAGGGCGAGGCGCGACTCCTCGTCGGCGAAGGCGATGTCCGCCAGGGCCTGGCGGTCGATGGTGCCGTCGGCGGCGACGATCCCGGGGCCGAAGCGGTCGATGAGCGGCTGGTAGGCGGGGCCGTCGGGGGCGACGACGTCGCGGGCGACCTGGTCCGCATCGACGAGGAGGGCGCCCCGTTCGACGAGCAGGTCGGCGACGGCGGACTTGCCCGAGCCGATGCCGCCCGTGAGGCCGACGGCCAACATCATCTAGCCGGCGCCGTTCCCGGTGGGGTCGGGCCGAGCCGGCTGGGGCTGGGCGGCCTGGCGGCGAGGCTTCCTGGCGACGGCGAAGAGCACGAGCGTCGTGTCGTCGGGGTCGTCGGTGACGAACCAGTCGTCGGCCGTGATGCCGGTGAGCCCCCCGCTGTCGCCGCGTGCGAACACCTTGTAGACGAGCGGCAGCAGCCGGGTGTACGACCACACGTACCACGAGTACGGGATGCGGTGGCGTAGGTCGAAGACGTCGAGGCGCAGCAGCTTGTTGCCCTTGAGGCGGCGGGCCTCGAAGTCCGCCTTCACGTGTGGCTTGGCGTCGACGCCGCCGAGCCACACGTCTTCGAAGTGCCGGTCGAGCATCGCCTTGAGCTCGGCGCGGTCGAACAAGTGGAGGTGGAAGGGGTTCTCGAAGTCGGTCGGTCCGTTGGGGGTGACGAGGCAGAGCACGCCGTCGTCGGTGATGACCCGGGCGAGCTCGGCCATGTGGCGCTCGGGGTCGGTGAAGTGCTCGATCAGGTGGGACGAGCAGGCGCCGTCGAAGGTGGCCGTCTGGAGGCCGAGGGCTCGGGCGTCCATCTGGGCGACCTTGAGGCCCTCGGGCTCGTAGCGGGCGGCGGCGGTCGTCGTGGCGTCGGACGAATAGTCGACGCCCAGGACAGTGCGGTCGGGGGCCAGGAAGCGGGCGGACTCGAAGCCCTGGCCGCAGCCCACATCGAGGATGCGGCCCGACCCGATGCGCTCGAGGACGGCCCGGTACCCCGCCTCATGCAGCGCGAGCAGGGAGTCCGGGGTCACCCCTTGCTGCGGGCGCTCCCCGGTGAGGCGGCTCTTGGTGCTGGTGGCCACGGGGCCGCTCCCTTCGCGTGTCGCGTGCATCCTGCATGACAGGCCGTGGTGGCCGGGGCTGCTTACACTACCGGGCGACTTCCTGACCCCTCGATGACCTCCGCATTCACCATCACCGCCTCCCGCGGCTCCCGGGGGCGGCACGCCGCCAAACGCGGCGCGAAGAAGGGGAACGGTGAAAACGGGGGCGAGGCTGGGAACGGCGGGAACGGGAGCGGCGGGTCCGGGAACGGCGGGAACGGGGGGAACGGGGCGAGCACCCAGGTGGCGTCGGCCGGCCTGAGCGCCGCCTTCGTCAAACGGGGTCGTTGGTGGTGGGTCGGCGGCCTGGCGGCCGTGGCCGGCCTGGCCTACGTCCCGCTCCTGGCGGTGCGGCCAGGGGTCGTCACGCCCGACACCAAGACGTTCCTGTATCTCGACCCGACCAAGTTCCTGGGTCAGGTCGCCTTCATGTGGAACCCGACCGTCGGCTTGGGCACGGTCAACCACCAATACGTCGGCTACCTGTTCCCGATGGGGCCGTTCTACGCGGTCTTCCATGCGGTGGGCGTGCCGACGTGGGTGGCCCAGCGCCTGTGGCTGGGCACCATCCTCTTCGGGGCGGGACTCGGCGTCCTCTACCTCAGCCGCATCCTCGGACTGAAGGGGCCCGGGCCGACGGCGGCGGCGCTGGCCTACATGTTGTCGCCCTACTTCCTGCAATATGCCGGGCGGATCTCGGTGATCCTGCTGCCATGGGCCGGCCTGCCCTTCATGCTGGGGCTGACGATCGTGGCGCTGCGCCGGGGCGGCTGGCGCGAACCGGCGCTCTTCGCGTTGGTCGTCGCGATGGTGAGCGGCATCAACGCGAGCTCGGTCATCTACGTCGGCGTCGCGCCGATCCTGTGGCTCTTCTACGCGGTGGTGGTGTTGCGCGAGTCGACCTGGCGCCACGCCCTGGCGACGGGGCTCCGCATTTCGGCGCTGACGTTGGGCGCCTCCCTGTGGTGGATCGCGGGTTTGGAGGTCGAGGCCGCCTACGGCGTCAACGTCCTCAAGTTCACCGAGACGGTCCCCTCGACGTCGGCGACCTCCAACCCGACGGACATCATCCGCGGCCTCGGCTACTGGTACTTCTACGGCACCGACCATCTCGGCCCGTGGACCAACGCGGCGGTCCGCTACACGCAGAACGTCTGGCTGATCGGCACCTCGCTGGCCGTGCCGGTGGTGTCACTGGTGGCGGCAGCGTTCGTGCGCTGGAAGGAGCGGGCTTACTTCCTGGTGCTCCTGTTCGTCGGCCTGGTGCTGTCGGTGGGCCCCTTCCCCTACTCGCATCCGACCCGCATCGGCGGCTGGCTCAAGTCCTTCATGACCGACACGACCGCGGGCTTGGCGCTGCGCTCGACCGACCGGGCCACCCCGCTGATCCTGCTCGCCCTGTTCATGTTGCTCGGCTCCGCGCTGACCGCCCTGTGGCTGCGGCTGTCCTTCGTGGGGATCGCGACGGCGCTCTGCGTGGCCGGGCTCGTGATCGCCAACATCCCCTCCCTGTTCAACGGCGACACCATCGCCAACAACTTCACGCAGCCGGCGTCCCTGCCGTCGTACGAGCTGGCCGCCATCAACCATCTCAACGCGACCCATCCGGGAACCCGCGTCTTCGCCGTCCCGGGCAACGACTTCGCCTCCTATAACTGGGGGGACACGGTCGACACTCCGCAGGCGGCGCTGCTGAACCGCAACTTCGTGACGCGCGAGCAGCAGGTCATGGGGTCCATCGCGACGGCCGACACGTTGTACGCCATCGACGGCCCGCTCCAGGACGGCGTCGCCAACTGGAACGCCCTGGCCCCGATGTCCCGCCTGATGGGCGCGGGCGACGTCATGGTGGAGTACGACCAGCGCTACGAGCACTACGGGGTCCCCCAGCCCCAGCTCCTCTCGCTGCAGCTCCTCCAGACGCCGGCCGGGTTGTCCGACCCGACGTCGTTCGGGGCGCCGCGGCCGAACGTGTCGACGGTGTCGACGTTGAACGAGCAGGACCTCTCGGTGCAGGGCAACGTCGGCTGGCCGTCGCCCATCGTGACGTACACCGTGCCCAACCCCCGGGCGCTGGTACGCGGCGAGTCCGACAGCGGTGCCATCGTGATGGAGGGCGACGCCACCGGACTGAACAACCTGGCGGGCCTCGGGCTGCTCGACACGAACAGCGCCCTCTACTACGCCGGCACGCTGGCCACGAAGCCGGCGCAGCTGCAGCAGCTGGCGTCGCAGGGCGCGCAGCTCGTGGTGACCGACACCAACCGCAAACAGGCCTTCCGCTGGGACACGCTGACGGCGAACGCCGGCTACACCGAGACGCCAGACGAGAACCCGGCCAAGACGGACCTGAGCGATAGCCCGATCGAGTTGTTCCCCGGGACCGGGATCACGTCCAAGACGTACGCGTCGTACGCCGGCGCGGTGAACGTGACGGCGAGCAGCTACGGCAACAACGTCTCCTACACGCCCGAGGACCAGGCCTTCAGCGCGATCGACAACAACTTCGACACGGCGTGGATCGCGGGCACCTTCGTCCCCAACCCGAAGGGCGAGTGGTGGCAGGCGCAGTTCGCCAACCCGGTTACCACCGACCACATCACGGTCGTGCAGCCACAGCGAGGCGACCGCTCGCGCTGGGTGTCCGGGGTGACACTGACCTTCGACGGCAAGGACCCCGTCCGGTACGACCTCACGCCGGCGTCGCACGTCACGAGTGGACAGACGCTGACCTTCCCGGTGCGAACCTTCCACACGCTGCGGGTGACGCTCGACGGGACCACGGACAACACGGCGCCGCCGCTGTCGGCGGCCGCGGTGGGGTTCTCGGAGATCGAGATCCCGGGCCAGACCGTGCACCAGGTGCTCCAAATGCCGACCCGGATGCTGTCGTCGCTAGGGGCGGCGTCGACGGTAAACCGGGTGAGCCTCGTCATGACGCGGAACCGCACGTCGGGGTACCCGCCGCGGAGCGACCCGGAGACGACGATCTCGCGCTCCTTCACGCTGCCCACGGCGCGCACGTTCACGCTGTCGGGGAGCGCGTCGTTGTCGTCGCTGATCCCCGACGACGAGATCGACCGGCTCGTCGGGCGGTCGACGAACGGCGCAGGTGGGGTGCGCGACGCGTACTCGTCGGGCCGGCTCCCGGGCGACTTGAAGGCGACCGCGTCGGCCACGGTGGACGGGAACCC
>DASXBZ010000185.1:0-6192 GCA_036491435.1 Acidimicrobiales bacterium | reverse complement strand
AAGCCCTTGTCGAACTGCATGCCCTCGGTGAGCTCGAGCTCGATACCGAAGGTGTTGGACTCCTCGACGGTCACCGTGCCGTCCTTGCCGACCTTGTCGATGGCGTCGGCCAGCACGTCGCCGATGGCGGTGTCGGCCGCCGAGATGGACGCGACCTGCGCGATCTCGGTCTTGCCGCCGACCTCGGTCGACTGCTTCGCGATGTTGTCGACCGCGGCCTTGACGCCCTTGTCGATGCCGCGCTTGAGGTCGCCCGGGCTCGCCCCGGCGGCGACGTTGCGCAGGCCCTCGGCAATGAGCGACTGTGCGAGCACCGTCGCGGTCGTCGTGCCGTCACCGGCGACGTCGTTGGTCTTGGTGGCGACCTCCTTGACCAGCTGGGCACCCATGTTCTCGAACGGGTCCTCGAGCTCGACCTCGCGGGCGACGGATACGCCGTCGTTGGTGATGGTCGGGGCGCCGAACTTCTTCTCGATCACGACGTTGCGGCCCTTGGGCCCCAACGTCACCTTGACCGTGTCGGCCAGCTTGTTGACGCCGGCCTCGAGACCGCGCCGGGCGTTCTCGTCGAATTTCAGGATCTTGGGCATGGAACTTCTGTAACTCCTCTAGGGATTGGCTGAAAATTTTGAGGCCGCCGCGCCGGCCCGGAATTCACCGGGGCGGCGGGCAGACCCGTCTCGGGCAGGCCTCGGGGGCCTGCGTCGCTTCGTGACTAGGCCAGCTTGGCCAGGACGTCACGGCTCGAGAGGATGAGGAAGTCCTCGCCCTCGACCGTGATCTCGGTGCCGCCGTACTTGGAGTAGACGACGGTGTCACCGGTCTTGACGTCCATCGGAATGATCTCGCCGGTGTCTTCGGAGCGCCGGCCCGGGCCGACGGCGATCACCTCGCCCTGCTGGGGCTTCTCCTTGGCGGTGTCGGGGATGACCAGGCCGGACGCCGTGGTCTCCTCGGACTCACCGGGACGGACGACGATGCGGTCATCGAGGGGGTGGAGCTTCTGCGGCATCGGGAGGGGCCTCCTTGGCGGTTCGTTAGCACTCTCGTGTTGTGAGTGCCAACATAGCGGGCGCGGCGGGGGGTTTCAACCGGCCCCCGGGCCTGGGCGGATCGACCGGCATGGGCCTGGCGGGCACCGCTCGGCTGGGCTCCGGCGGACTACGGGGCCTCAAGACATCGGCAATCCCCGCCGAAGCCGTGTGGGCGAAGACGCCGCGACGTTCTGCATCCGGGAGAGCGGAAGCGGCCCAGGACCCCGTCGGGGCCCGAGGCGCGACCGCTCACGGAGGAAGTAGGAGGGGCACCAATGGCCCTATCAGGGATGAATCACTGGCAGCGCGCCTGCGCGGTCATGGGCATCGTGGTGTTTCTCGTCGCCGTCATGGCCGGCTTGCTGGCCGCCGCCGTGGGCGGAGGAGGGTCTCTGGCGGTGGCGGCCTCGAGGGCCGTGGCTTCGACTTCGGGGTCGGCGCAGCAGCCGGCGACCGTCAAGGCGCAGGCCGAACGGTCGCTCGTCCATGCCTCTGACCTTCCCTCGGGCTGGGTCGCCGGGGCGGCGGTGCCGACCAGCCACATCTCGCCGTGGTCGAAGCAGCTGGCCGGCTGCGTCGGCGTGCCGGCACGGATTGCGAGGATCCAACCGACCAAATTCAGCAGCCCCAGCTACGGGAGTGCCGATCACACCGCCGCCGTCGAGGACAGTGTCTCGGTCTACCCCACCGCAGCCGACGCCCGGGCCGCCTTCCAGGCGATGGCCAACGGCAAGACCCCCGGCTGCATGAACACGATCGGGAGCCAGGCCCTCCGGGCGAGCGTGCAGAACCAGGCCGGCTCCGGCGCCACGGTCGGTACCGTCAGCATCGCAAAGCTGGCGCCCGGCTCGTACCTGCGTGGCCAGACGGGCTACACCGTAACCATCCCGCTGGTGAGCGGTGACCGGCAACTGACCATCACGAGCACGGCCATCGAGTTCGCCCACGGCCGGTTCGTGCACCAGCTGACCTTCAACGGCAACGGGGTCGCGTTCCCGGCGCTGCTCCAGGTGCACCTGACGCAACTGGCCGAGGCGCGGAGTTAGTCCGGCGTTCGAGCTCTTCGGATTCTGCCGGGTTGCACAGGGCGCCGGTGTACAGCGACGTGGTGCCTCCATCGAATGGGGCAACCCGTCTCGCGTTCTGCGCGTATAGGGCGTGGTTCTTGACGCTCGTCCCCCCGCGTGTCAAGAACCATCCCCTATGCACCCAGACTCGGCGCCCGGTGGTCCCCAGAGAGCCCCGAGCCAGCCCGCAGGCTTGTGCACGACCCCGCTGAGATCCGAAGACTCCGTTCGGTTGAACTTTGGTTTGACCACGCCGGATCGCTGACCTCCCGGTCCGGTCGCCTGCGTCTAGCGTCCTGGCGAAGGTTGCTCGACCTTGACTGATCGCAGGAAGGACCGAATGGAAGGCCAGGGCGGCATCACGAAACGACGCCGCTGCGTGGCCCGGTGCGGGGTCGCGCTGACGGCTTTGGGGCTCACGGCCGGGGCGATCGTCCCGGCCACCGTGGCCGACGCGGTGGGCTCCCGGTCGCGGTCGGGTGAGCTGGCCCAGGCGCGCAGGGCCTTGCTCGTGCTTTCCGACATGCCGTCGGGGTGGGAGAGCGCGAAGGGCCCCAACAACCCGAACAGCACGCTCGGCGACAAGCAGCTGGCTCGTTGCATCGGCGTGGACGTGTCCCTGATCAGCGAGAACCCGCCGTCGGTCAACAGCCCGCAATTCCAGAACAGGGCGGGCTCGCTCACCGTCAACGACAACGTCACCGTCTTCTCGTCGGCCAAGAACGCGCTCGCCGAGCTCGGGACGGTGGCGAACAAGAAGACACCGGGCTGCATGACCACGCTGGCCCAGGGACCGCTCAAGAATCAGCTCTTCGGCAAGGCACCGAAGGGCGTGACCTACGGGACGCCGCTCGTCTCGGCGACCGATCCGGCCGCCTTCCCCTTCACGGCGGGGTACTCCATGAGCGTGCCAGCGATCAGCCACGGCCAGACGGTGAACATCACGGTGACGCAGCTGTTCGCCATCAAGGGCCGTCTGGGCCAACAGATCGTCTTCACTTCCATCGGCCCGTCCTTCCCCATTGCGACCGAACAGCGCATTGCGGCCGCGGCGGTGCAGCGGCTCTGAGCCCGTCGGAACCTGCGCGTCCGCCCTCGAGCTGCTAGAAGGACGCGTCGTGAGCGTGATCAGGGGGTTCGGATGAGGGTGCGGCCATGACGGCGGACGGAGGCGGTGCCGAGGACCCGGACCGCTGGTGGCGGGGCGGCGTCTTCTACCAGATCTATCCGCGCTCGTACGCGGACTCCAACGGCGACGGCGTGGGCGACCTGCCCGGCATCATCGGCAAGCTCGACCACTTGGCGCGTTTGGGCGTCGACGCCGTGTGGCTGTCGCCGGTGACGAGCTCGCCGAACCGGGACTGGGGGTACGACGTCTCGGACTATCGAGACATCGACCCCGACTACGGGACGCTCGACGACCTGGACAGGCTGGTGCGGGAGGCGGAGGCGCGGGGGATCCGGATCCTGATGGACCTGGTACCGAACCACACGAGCGACCAGCACGCGTGGTTCGTCGACGCGCAGTCGGGGCGCGACGCCGCGTATCGCGACTACTACGTGTGGGCCGACCCCAAGCCGGACGGGAGCCTGCCCAACAACTGGGTGAGCATGTTCGGCGGCCCGGCGTGGGAGCTCGACGAGGCGAGCGGCCAGTACTTCCTGCACAACTTCGAAGCGGCACAGCCCGATCTCAACTGGTGGAACGACGACGTGCGGCGCGAGTTCGACGAGATCCTTCGCTTCTGGTGGGACCACGGCGTGGCCGGGTTCCGCATCGACGTGTGCAACATGATGATCAAGGACAAGTTGCTCCGGGACAACCCGCCGGCGACGGAGGACGATCCGATCGAGCAGCAGTTCATGGGCGTGCGCTACGTCTACAACACGGACCGGCCCGAAGCCCACGACATCTTGAAGCACTGGCGGGAGGTAGCCGGGACTTATTCGCCGGAGCGCCTGCTGATCGGCGAAACGAACGTGGACACGATCGAGCGTCTCGTGCAGTTCTACGGCACGGGGCGCGACGAGCTCCACGGCGGCTTCAACTTCCAGTTCATGTTCTCGCCCTTCGAGGCGGTTGCGCTGCGCGAGGTGGTGGAGAAGACCGAGGCGCTGCTGCCGGAGGGGGCGTGGCCCACGTGGCACGCCTCGAACCACGACTTCTCGCGCCTCTCGACGCGTTGGGCGGGCGGCGACCCGGCCAAGGTCAAGGTGGCCCTGCTCCTGTTGCTCACCCAGCGTGGCACCGTGTTCCTCTACGCCGGCGACGAGATCGGTCTGGTCGACGGCGACGTGCCCAAGGAGGAGATGCTCGACCCCGTCGGCATCCGCTTCTATCCCTACGCCGGACGTGACCCTGAGCGCACCCCGATTCCGTGGCACGGCGGCCCCGGCGGAGGCTTCACGGCGCCGGGCGTCACGCCCTGGTTGCCCATGGCCGACCCGTCGGTAAACAACGTGGCCGACCAGTCGGGCGACCCCTCCTCCGTGCTGGAGTTCTGCCGGCGCGTCATCGCGGCGCGTCGAGCGAGCGACGACCTGGCCGTGGGCGCGTACCGGTCCCTGCCTTCTGCAGAGGGGACGTGGGCCTACGCGCGGGGCGAAGCCACGACGGTGCTGTTGAACATGTCGGACGCTCCGGTCGTGTTCGCGGACGTACGCGGGACCATTGTCGTCGCGACGGATGGTGCACTGGACGGGTCGGTCGCCGAGGGCGCACTCACCCTGGAACCCTGGAGCGGGGCGGTCGTGGCGGCGTGAACGACGCGGCCGGCGGGTCCGGCGGCGGGCGCGCGCGGAGCCGCCAGGGCGGCTGGGTGACGGGCCTGATGACCGGCCTGGTCACCGGTGAAGAAGAGCCGGCCGACGGCGAGGGAGTGCTCGAAGCGAAGCCTTCGGATCCGGACCAGGCGCCGGCGGAGCGCCGCCGGCGTTACGTGCTGTGCACGACGCCGGCCCAGGGGCACACCGCCCCGCTCTTGGCGCTCGCCCGACGGCTGGTCGACGAAGGCCACGACGTGGTCTTCTTCACGACACGCCACTACCGCGACAAGGTCGTCGCGACGGGCGCCTCGTTCGTCCCTTTCGCGGACGAGTACGACGCGCACGACCTCATGGTGGCGAACCCCGAACGCGAGTCGTCGTCCAAGCGCGGCGTACGCGGGGTCAAGGACGATCTGCGTCGCATCTTCATCGGCCCGATCCCGGGTCAGTGCCGCGACCTGCGGGCGATCCTCGCCGAGCAACCAGTGGATGCGATCGTGGTCGACACCATGTTCCTGGGCGCCCTGCCGCTGGCGCTCGGCCCGCGCGACCAGCGCCCGGTCCTCGTGTGCGTCGGCGTCATGCCCTACGCCGCGCGCAGCCGCGACACCGCGCCGTTCGGCGTCGCCCTGCAGCCGGGAAGAGGCCCGTTGGCGCGGGCGCGCAACCTCGCCCTGAACTGGATCACCGAGCACGGGGCACTGGCCGACATCCAGCGCTTCGCCCGGCACCGGCTGGCGGAGGCCGGCGTGGAGCGGCGTGGGCGCTTCCCCGGCTACTTCATCGACCTCCCGCCCAAGGTGGTGGACGCGTATCTGCAGGCGACCGTTCCCGGTTTCGAATACTCGCGCTCGGACCTCGCACCTTCGGTGCGCTTCGTCGGACCGATCCTCGCCCCGCCCACTGCGGACTTCGAAGAACCACCGTGGTGGGGGGAGCTCGACGGTGGCCGCCAGGTCGTCCATGTCACCCAGGGGACACTGGACAACGCGGACCTCGCCCGGCTGTTGCTGTTGACGATCCGCGCGCTCGCCCACGACGACGTGCTGGTGGTGGCGACGACGGGCGGGCCGGACCCCGAACCGTTGCGAGCCGGGCTGCCGCCGAACGCGCGCCTCGAGCGGTTCATCCCCCACGACCGGCTGCTCCCCCACGTCGATGTCATGGTGACCAACGGCGGCTACGGCGGCGTCCAGCAGGCGCTGGCGAACGGCGTGCCCCTGGTGGTGGCCGGCGACAGCGAGGACAAGCCCGAGGTGGCGGCGCGGGTGCAGTGGTCCGGCGTCGGCGTCAACCTGCACACGGGCCGGCCGTCGCCGGCGATG
>DASXBZ010000184.1:0-30624 GCA_036491435.1 Acidimicrobiales bacterium | reverse complement strand
AAGCCCACTGGAGGGTTCGAATACGAACTGGCCAAACTGCTGGCCGAGCGATTTGGACTTTCCTCCGTCCGAATCGAGACCGAAAGCTTCCACCGCATCGTCGAAGGGCAACTGGGCGGCGCTGATCTTGCACTCGATCTGATCACCCCGACGAGGACACGAGCCCAGCACTTGGACTTCTCAACGTCCTACCTCGACGCGGCACCGACGGTGCTCGTTCGTACGGGCACCAATGTCCCCGACGTCGCCACCGCACGCCAGCTCCGATGGGGCGCTGTGCGCGGTACGACGTTTGTCGACATCATCCATTCCTTGATCGACCCGACGAAGCCCATCAAGATGTACGACAACAATTCTGCGGTCGTGGCGGCACTCGAGGACCACAAGATCGATGCACTTCTACTCGATCTCCCACTGGCTGTCGTCACGGCCAACGATTCAGATAGACGGCTTCATACTGCAGCACAACTCGCCGAACCGGAATTGCTTGCTGCCGCGTTGCCGAGGGGGTCCAGTAACACGGAGGCCGTCGATTCCTCCATCCGCGCCTTCACATCCGACGGGACCATCGATGACCTGCTCCGGAGATGGGTCGGAGCGGAGGCTGCCGACGCAGAGAAGTCTATTCCCCTGCTTCGGACCGCCCAATGACGTCCGTGACGGTTCCTCTCTCATTCACAGGTGTCACCGTGACTGCCCCGAGCGGAGTCGCATGGGAGTTCCTCGCGCTCTTCCTCGTGATAATCATTGCTCCTCCTCTACTTGAGCGGGCCCGCCTGCCGGGCATCATTGGCTTGCTGCTCGGGGGTTACCTGATCGGTCCCAACTGCCTCGACCTGATTGGTTCTGGCAATACGACGGTCCCTGAGCTCGGCCAGCTCGGATTGCTCTATTTGATGTTCGTGGCCGGAGTGGAGCTGGACCTCCGACTCGTCAGCCAGCACCGCCGCTCCGTCGTGCTCTTTGGAGCGTTGGCCTTTGTTATTCCGCTGGTCCTTGGCTCATCGGTTGGGTTCTCGTTGCACTGGTCCGCACCGGCAGCACTGCTGCTCGGCTCCCTAATGGCCTCGCACACGCTCCTTGTCTACCCGGCCGTCCGCAAGGCAGGCCTGTCAACCCATCGCGCCGTGGCGACGGCCGTCGGGGCGACCGTTCTGACTGACACAGCCTCGTTGATCGTGCTCGCCTTCGTCGCTGGCTCTCAGGCGAAAGGCGGGTCGGCTGCCTCAATTGGTCTCCAGGTTGCTTTCGGTCTCGTCGTGCTGGCCATCTTCTCGTTTGTGATCCTTCCTCGGATTGTCACTATCGCGTTCCGTTTCCTCGGAACCGATCGTGTGATCCGCTACCTCTTGACGATCGCCTCCTTCCTTGCCGCCGCCACACTTGCCTCAAGCGTCGGTATCGAAGGAATCGTCGGGGCGTTCTTTGCTGGTCTCGGACTGAACCGGTTGGTTCCGACCGAGGGACCGTTGATGGATCGCATTGACTATTTCGGTCAGGCGCTGTTCGTACCGGTCTTCCTTCTTTCGGTGGGAATGCTCTTGCAACCGAAAGTGATGATCCAGCCCGAGACCTTGAAGCTCGCAGGTCTCTTCGTGGTCGCCGCCGTGGGTGGGAAAACCGTGGCCGCATGGGCGACGAAACGGCCACTCGGCCTTTCGGGCAACGAAACCATGCTCATGCTCGGGCTCACGATTCCGCAGGCGGCAGCGACGCTCGCGGCGACCATCGTTGGCTTCAACATTGGGTTGTTTGATCAATCCGTGGTCAATGCTGTTCTTGTGCTGATCCTCGTTTCGATAGTCACTGCGACGTTGATCGTCGAAAGGGTCAAGACGGGTGTGCCTCAACCAGACGTCAAGGATCGCGGGATCGGAAAGCACGTTCTGGTCGTACTCGAGGACCCGAGCCAGGCTCACGTCGGGATTGCGGTTGCCGCGAGCATTGCCGCTCCAGACGGTGGGATCGTCCGCGCTCTGCTCAGTTGTTCCCGTGACTCCAAACGGACCGTTCAAACAGAACTGACAAAGTTACGCGACATGGGCTACACCTACGGTGTCGACACCGAACCATCGCTCCTTATCCACGATTCATTCGAAGTCGGGGTGGCCAATGCCGTGGCGGAGCACGAGCCATCGCTCGTACTCATAGGTCTCGCCAGCGCAGATGAGCTCGATACCGTTGTTGGCAAGCGAGGCGAGGCGATCGCCAGGTCGATCACCGAACCACTGGCTGTTGTCGTAGGCAACCTTGAGGGGATCAAAGACGTCACGCTGTTCGAACCTCACCGTCCTCCCGCGACACAGCACAACAATGGTTCCCAGATCGCCAACGAAATTGCGAATCGGCTCGGAGGTAGAGCCATCAGGGTCGTGCACCAGGAAGGTGACGCATCTATGGGTGACATGGTTCCGGGCCAAATCGGAGTCACCGCGCTTTCCCTCCACAGAGACCTGAGGTCGGTAAATCCACCTCCCGGATCCGCTGTCGTCGTAGTCCTCCCCCACTAAGCCCATTGCTTTGGCCCTATTGCTTCAACGGCGCAATTGATAGCTGTTCGTGATCGCTTGGCGATGACGGCCCACTTCAGGGTCACCTCGGATATGGGATCGAGGACAAGTGACGAGAATCGAACTCATGTGCACTCTGTGACCTCTCACGTGCCACAGATCAGACCTCTGAGGTTTCTCCGTCAACTCCGAGTTGTTGCTGTGGTTGTGGCACCGGCGTGCTTCACTCTTTCCAAACGACACCAGCAACCGCGCCAAGGTGGAGACACGCCCAACCCGATCAGATATGACAAGAGCACCGTCACGACCCCTCTGGACCCGTAATCCCGATCGCTGGACACGATCTGTCCCGAGAAAAGAAGGGCCGAGAAAATACCGAGCCCCGTCACGCATAAGGCAGTCGCAAGGGCACCCGGAAATAGGTGACGCCATCCGACCCTGCCGAGCAGCAAGACGTACTGAGTCCACCACTAGAAGGCAACGGCAACCGCGAAGAAGACGGCGTAGATCGGAACCTTGGTACCGACCTGAGCGAGTTCTCTGCCGAGCAAATCTTGTAGGCCAAGGTAGATCAGCAGGCCGACCAACCAGATGAGCTGAGCCGCGACCTGTCGAGTCCACGACGAGTTCACCGAGGAGATTCAGGTGTTACCCGATTACTTAGACGTAACTGTGCACGGTGCGCCTTCACTGCATGTCCGCTCCCAGGAGGTGGGAATGAAGGAGTCGGGTTTTGGTGGTGTCGGAGGGGGTGTGTGTGTCGTGTCGGAGGGCCGGATTACGCGAATCCCGATTGGCGTATCCGGCCAATCTACCTGGGACGATAGGCCGGCCGAGGCTTCCGAGGGTGCGGTCCCTGTAACACAGCACCCTCAAACAGCATCATGTCAAACCTGCCTCTCATTACTCGTCTCAGTTCAGTGCGCTTCCGTAGACCTAAACGATGAGGATGATCATCGCTGATGCAATGAGCGATATAGCCAACCCGCGGAGCCCATTGCGCTGGTAGATCGCGAACCTCTTATTCGAGCCACACGCACCAAAGCAGAGTCGGGACGTCAATGAGAGCCGTCTCATGCGCATCCCCAATACGTAGGTCCGGACCCTAGGCCGCCCATCGAGAACCCAATGCCCATCAACAGCTCACCAGCTGCGAACTGCGAATAGGCGCCCCCACATCACCGGATCCGTAGTCGAATACGAATTGCTCGGGTCCGACGACTTGGCAGAGCTGCTCGCTGCTCGCCTCCGGGGTCAGCGACCCCCGCCGAAGACGCTTAAGCCCAAGGAGGCGAGGTCAGCGACCGTACCCACACCGCTCTTCTGGCCGTCGCTCACTGGATCACACTTGTCCCCCGCTGTGACCACTCCAGTCGCTTGAGTTGCCCGTACAATATTAAGGGCAACCGCGTCCAAGTGATCGACGCATCTCACTCACACGACCTACGGATCCGGCAACCGTCTGACCGTGTGACGACGGCATGTAGAGGCAGCCGATGGGGGTGCCGAGGTCACTGGTTCCGCTGAATACTGTGCAGCCTCGCTTCGCGTCTTGAAAGGGCGCTATCTGCTCGCGAGTTCCCATGATCACCGTCACAGATGAATCGGAGCAGTTGTCCAACGTGACGGTGTGGACCGTGTTGTTTTGTATATACCCAGTGGTTGTTGGCGTATAGCCAATAAACTGGACCAAGACGACCCCGGCCACCGAAATAGCACACACAACGACGCCGATCCAAAGGACCTTTCGAATTCTTGATTTCACCATTCGAAGTCGAGTCCTCCGTTCTTGCGGAGACCGGGAGCGTTGTGGACGGTAGGTCCACCGCCATCAATACTCCTTGGGAGCAACGGAATATTCTGGCCCTCATCACAAATGCCGTAACTGGGCGGCACAAGACCAAGCCAGATCTTCAATTGGTCTATGCCGGCATCACCAGCGAGTCCCGTTGCCTCAAGCACCGGTATCGGAAGTCCAAATGCTGGTGTGGGTGCCACAGCGACGACAGCGTGAGAAATCGCACATCCAATTGCACCCAGCGAACATCCAGCTTCGTTGATTGCTTTCCCAGCTTCGTAGGGAAGGTAATACGTTGCATAAACCGGCAAAGCCACCAGATCGAGGACGTCGTGGACCAGCCCTTCACCCGGCCAAAGCCCCAGTGGATCCGTCTCGTTCACCGGATCACTTCCGGCGTAGGGGTATGCCGCACCCGTGAGCGAGACCAAAGGATCGACACTCAAGAACTGCGCCGTGGCCGGGTCATACCAACGGTTGAGCAGATAGATCAGTCCGCTCGTGTATTCGGTGTAGCTGTCCGCGAACCCAAATGGATTCACCACAGCGGTGCTCGAGGCGGTCGATGCGCCGTAGGCGCTGTAGGTGTAGCTGACCAGCTCGTGGCCGTTCGGGCCGGTGAGGGCCTTGACCGAACCCAGCTGGTCGTGGTGGTAGTAGACGGGCTCTGCTCCCACGGTGAGCTCCTCGACGACGAGGCCGCCGGGGCCCCGGATGAAGTCGTGGATCCCGTCCGAGATGATCTGAGGCGTACCTTCGACTAGATCGTAGGAAAGAGTTGAAAGAAGCCCCAACCCGTTGTACGTGTAGTGGAGCGACACTTGCGAACCGAGCTGATTGCTCGCCGCCGTGAGAGCCGGGTTGGCCACGCCGGTCAACTCTCCGGCCTGATTCCACGTGTAGTTCGTTGTGAGCGGCTGTCCGGCCACCGTCGTCGTCTGGCTCGTTCGCTCGCCCTGTGCGTTGTAGGTGAAGGCGGTGTTTCCCTGCCCGCTCGGGTTGGTGGACGAGACCAGTTCGTCGCCTGCGTTGTAGGTATTGGTTGTCGTGGTCTGACCAGCCAGGCTTGTGGTGGTCATGTTCCCATCCCCGTCGTAGGAGAACCCACTCGCGGGCGTGGAGAGCGAACCAGTCCCGACCGTGGTGCCGGTCAACTGCTGCTTGGCGTCGTAGTTGTACCCGGTGGTGACGCTCGCTGACTGAGGCAGCGAAGACGTCTGTGAGGTGACATTGCCGTCGGCATTGCGGGGCGTAGTCAGGTTGTAGAGCGTGGTATTCGTCGTGGCCGCGGTGACATTCCTTGTCTGGTTGTCGGCGTTGTATGCATAACTGTCGGTCGACCCGTCGGGATGGGAGATGGTGACCATGTTGCCATTGGGGTCGTACGAGAAAGAGGTCACCCGGCCGCCGCCGTCGTTGACCGATGTCATCCGTCCAGCCGCGTCAAAGGTGCGTGTCACGTTGAGCGTACTCGGGTACGTCAGCCCCACCAGTTTGTTGTCGAGGTCGTACGAATAGAACATGACAGGGTTGCCGTAGGTAGGACCCTCGTTGACCACGCGATCAAGACCGTCATAGCCGTAATACGTATATCCGGTCCCGTCGG
Organism: Acidimicrobiales bacterium; assembly: GCA_036491435.1. Taxonomy (GTDB): domain Bacteria; phylum Actinomycetota; class Acidimicrobiia; order Acidimicrobiales; family RAAP-2; genus Bog-473. The sequence goes on along the minus strand of DASXBZ010000184.1, from coordinate 24,710 downwards.
TCATCGCGACGAGATTGCCATCTGCGTCGTAGTAGTAGGCGACGTTGGGGGTGCCATCGGTGTAGCTGGCACTGAGCTCCTTGTGATCAGCGTTGTAGGTATAGGTCGTTATCTGACCTGAGGGGTTCGCCGCTGTGGCGAGGTTCCCGGCCATGTCGTAGGTGTAGGTCGTCGTATTCCCGAGGGCATCCTTGCTCAAGACCTTCTCATTGAGCGCGTTGTAGCCGTACGTCGTTGTCTTCCCATTGGCGTCGGTTTGAGATGCCACGTTGCCGGCGGCGTCGTAGGTCGTCGAACTGGCTGCACCATTGGGCTCTGTCGTCGCCACCGGCTGTTCGTCCGCGTTGTAGGCGTAGTGCGTAGTCTCGTGGCCGGGCGTGGTGGACGAGACCAGATTGCCGTCGCCGTCGTAGCCGTTGGTGGTTGCGTTGCCCAACGGATCGGTGGTCGTGAGCAGGCGACCGAGCTGGTCATAGGTGTATGTCGTCGTGTACGCAGCCGGATTCCCTCCATTGACGTTGCCGTTAGGGCTTGTCGACGCGATCTTCTCGCCGAGCACGCTGTATCTCTGGGTCGTCACGTCGCCGAGCGGATCAGTCGTCTTGTTCACGTCGCCCTGAGCGTCATGGGAAAAGGTCGTGATATGACCGTCGGGGTCGGTCGAGGCGGTGACGTCACCCGGGTGGGAGGGGTCGCCGTAGGAGTAGGTCGAGGTCTGGGTCGACGAGGTTCCCGAGAGCGGCGTGGAGACCGAGAGCAAGTTGCCGCTGGCGTCGTAGGTGTTCGTCGTGGTGATCCCAAGGGGAGTTGTGGAGGTCACGACCTCGTCGAGGTTGTTGTACGTCTTGGCGGTTACGTTGCCCAAAGGGTCGGTCGTCGTGGTGCGGTTGCCGTTGGCGTCGTACGCGTAGTTCGTCGTGTGGCCAGCGCCGTCGGTGCTGCTGAGCTCGCTGTAGGTGGTCGGATCGTAGGTATACGTCGTTGTGTTCGCTAAACCCGTCCCGGCTGCCGCGGTGCGGCTCAAGAGCTCGTCCTGTGCGTTGAAGGTCTCGTCGGTGGTGGAACCGTTGGCCTCGGTGATCGTTGTCGTTCCCGAGCCGTACATGAAAGAGGTCGTCCGCCCCATCGGGTCGCTCTGCTGTGTGACCTGGCCCGTGCTGTTGTAGCTGTTGGTAAGGACGCCCCCGTCGGGCTTGGTCACCGTGGTGAGGAGGTGGTCGGCAACGTAGCCATAGGCGGTCAAAGCCCCGGTCGGGTCGGTAACGCTGGCGAGTTCTCCGGCGGTGTCGTAGCCGTAGTGGGTGACGTTCCCGGCGGGATCGGTGACCGAGACGACGTCGCCATTGGTGCCATAGGTGAATCTCAGTGTGCGTCCCGCCGAATCGGTGACTGTCGTCAGTTGGGCCGAGCCATTGTATGAAAGCGTGGTGGTATAGCCGTTGGGATCCGACTCCGAGATGAGCTGGCCGGTCGCGCTGAAGGTGAAGATCGAGCGGGCTCGCCGGACGAAGGTCCACGTCCCGTCGGCATTGTGGGTCAGACTAGCGAAGGTGCCCGAGAAGCGCGGGTTCCAGTTGCCATTGGTATCGGTTGCGAAGCTGACCGTCGCGCCATTTTCCTGCGTGATCGTGGCGAGGCAGTTGCATACGGTGTCGGGGTTCAATGACATCGAGTACGAGTTTGACCAGCCGTAGCCAAAGGGCGAAGTCGTGGCAGCGGCCAACGAGTTGTAGGTCCTCGTCAGGTCAAGTGCCGGTCCGCGGCCCGGCACCGACGAGTCCGTAGCCGACTCGGTGAAGTTTCCAGTGGCGCAGTTGACCGGGTCTCCAGCGCACGGATACGGCTTGTTGTTCGTGAGGTTGCCGTTGCCGAGCAACGAGGTCTGGTACGCGGGAGTGGCGTCTCCGTTGGGATCGGGCAGATCCGTGATGGTGACGATCACATCGGGATTCGGTGTTGCACCCGTGTCCTCAAAGGCCACCGACCACTTGTCCGCGTTGACTTGTGTCACCGTCGCGCCTGGGCCGGGGCTGTTCCCGGCCGACCCGTCCGAGTAGTAGGTGCCGGAGTACACCGGACCAAAAATGTTGTAGTGGTAGACCTCCATAGCCAGTTGGTAGGTGGTCCCGGCGGGTTGCCAACCGAGCGGCACCGTCGAGTCGGCTTGGCCGGACTGACAAGGCCAGCACAGTGGGGTCGACGACGGCTCGCTCACTGAGACGTAATCACCAGCGATCTGGTTGCCGGCGGGCACGCTGACGGTGGCGCTGATCCAGCCTCCTGCTGGTAGGACGATGGCCGGACCGTCCGCTGCCGCCTCGGTGACACTAAGTGCACTCAAGAGGCCGAGTGCCGGCAAGATGGCGAGTGCACACCCGAAGATGGGTCGGAGCGCGCGAGACCAGAGACTCTTCATCTGTCATTTCCCCCTCGTTCCCACCACTGGCTAAAACCTCGGAACGAGGTCACCCGCATCGGACGGATCGGCTCAGTGGCCAAACGCCTCGTTGCTGACGACTTCAACACACGTTGTACGGCAGCGGAGAAACAACGTCAAGACATATTTCCGCCCTCCAATCATTAGCAACTCGGTGGCAACTAACTGACCATCGGCTCCCCCACGAGCATCATCAGGGTGAGCGGATCGAAGGGAGATTCCACGAACCCGTAGTGGCCGTAGAAGTCCTTCGCTTCGCTGTCCTTGGCGTGGACCAGCAGCACGCGGACTCCGACGGATTGGGCTACCTCGAGGGCTTTGAGCATGAAGTGTTTGAGTAGCGCGGCGCCGAGCCCCTTGCCCGCGTGTCGGTGATCGACCGCCATCCGGGCCAGCAGGATGGCCGGGATTTGCTCTGGTTGGTTCTTTCGGACGCGAGTCGGCGCCGTCGAACGCATAATCGATGCGGTCGACGAGGCGTAGTAGGCGACGACATCGGACGAACCCTCCTCGACGACGACCCACGTCCTGCTCGCGCCCGACGACTGGTTGGCCAGCGCTCGGCTGCGGAGCCATTCGTCGAGGGCAGGCTTGCCGCAGTCGAACCCCTCAAGCGCATGGTCGCCGGTCAGGATCACCGGACCGGCGTATGCCACTAGACGGGACGCTCGAGGATCGACGGGTTCGACAGGAGCTTGACCATCGCAGGTGGGAGCGTCGGCGGCCGCGAAAGCAGCTCCTGGAGCTCGTCCCACGCCGAGTCGTCGACCACGAAGACGCGCCGGTCAGCCAGCTCCACCCCGGCGGCCTCCACGGCGTTGCGCACGACGAAGTCGTTCGCCGACTCCCCTCGGGCATCCGCCGCCCGCCGCAGGACGGCGTCCTGTTCGGGGGTGAGCCGCAGGCTCATTCGCTCAGTCTTCGCTGCCATGGGATTATTGTACGCCAAATGACGTACAGATAGAACCCTGGATCTGCAGGGCCGGTCAAGGCCGGCGCAGCCGCCCGGAGGGGTCGCCTTGACGGGCCCGGGGACCGGTCCACAGGGACAATGGCTGAGGCCGCCCGAGGGCGGCCTGGTTGCCCTATCCCCTCCCTGACCAGGCAGAACGGCCGCTTGTCGCACCGATGCGACAACATTGAGGGCATGACCCTTGAGCCAGACTTCCGCACCAACAAGAGCGACTCCGTCGAAGGGGTCGGCAGGGCCGCCTCACGCTGGCACGCCTACCACGGCTCCCTCGACGAGGACGTGCTGGCGGAAGCGTTTCCGATGCAGGCCCTCGATGCTGACGTCTACTCCGACCTCGTGCGCGACGACATCGCCGAGGACGCTATGGAGCAGTCCGAGCTGATCGGCTTCTGGGTGGCCTGGCACATGGCCGGTGGATTCGCCGCCCTCGAAGAAGGTGGATGGCACCGGGCCACCATCTTCCGCAAGGTGCGGCGCTTCCGCGCTCGCTACGGCGTGCACCCCGACGAGTACACGTTTCCCTGGATCCGGCTCGATCTCGAGAGTGCCTGGGCCGCGGGTATCGAGCGCCGCATCGCCGACCGTCGTCCCGGCTTTTTCCACTGATCACCGCCGTGCCACGCATCGTGCCGACCGGCGACTACATAGTCGCAAATTCGCCAGTTGAGTCGCTGCGCGAGCTGGCGTCCGGCGTCGATGCGCTCTACCTGTCCGGACGGGCCGAGGTGCCGAAGCGGTTCCTGGAGCGCCTCGAGGACTGCAGGGGGTGGGCCGGCGAGGCCAAGCGTCCGGCACCTTTCGAACTTGGAGAGCTCGTCTTCGGCATTACCCCGCACGGCTGGGGCAAGTACCGCTTCTGTCTCGAACACGCGATGGCCCGCATCGGCATCTCGACCAGCCCCCACCTCCCGACCGTCCGCATCCAACCCCGCTCCGAGTTCCTGCACGCCGTGGGACCCGAGGCGGCGGTCACTGCACTCAAGGAAATCCTTTGTCCCGAGCTTCGGCAGCTGCGTTTCTGGGTCAACCGCGTCGACCTCTTCGCTGATTGGCAGGGTTGGCATCTCAGCCTCGACGACGCCGCTCGCTTCGTGTGCCGGGCCGACGCCCGGCGCACCTACGAGGTGGCCGGCACCCTGACCGGCTTCGAGTTCGGGAGCCGTTCGACCAAGACGTTCCTGGCTCGCCTGTACGACAAGACGGCGGACTTGGCAGTCAAGGACAACGGCTGGTGGTTCGAGGTCTGGGGTGAGCGTTACCTGCCGGGAAGGCCTGTCCATCGCCTCGAGTTCGAAGTCGGTCGCCAGGGTCTTCAAGAATTCGACCTCAACGCCCCGGCCCAGGTTCTCGACGCTGCGGGCGATCTGTGGGCGTACGCCACTGGGGAATGGCTGACCCTTCGCTCCCCCACCGATGACCGGACCCGGTGCCGCTGGCCGCTCGCTCCCGAATGGCGCGCGGTACAGGAGGCCACCCTTGGCCATCCGGCCATCGGCCTCGAGCGCCTGCGCCTCGCTCGTCGATCCAAGTCGATCGAGAAGTTGCTCCCTGGCCTCAACGGCTACCTCGCTTCGATGGGCGCCCTCATCGGCACCGAGGGCATCGACGACACGCTCGAGGCGATCGGGCATCATCTGCACACCTACGAGATCATCAGCCACACCACGTTCAGCGAGCGGGTCGCCCGCCGCCGCAGCGAGTTGGAGTTGCGGTGAACGCGGCCAGGCCCGATTACGGGCGGGTGGCAACCGTGCTGGTGAGCATCGGGCTGCGGATGCTGACCGAGGAAGAAGTTGCGGAACAGGAGGACAGCGATGTTGACGGTGGCCTACTGCCGGGTGTCGACGGAGGAGCAGGCGGCGGAGGGCTTCTCGATCGCCGGGCAAGCTGACAAGCTGCGCGTTTACGCCGAGCTGCACGACCTTGGCGAGGTCACCGTCGTCGCCGACCCGGGACTCTCGGGCAAGAACCTCGAGCGGCCCGGACTGCAGCAGCTGCTGCACATGGTCGACGAGGGACACGTGGCGAACGTGCTCACGTGGCGCCTCGACCGATTGTCGAGGGACCTGAGCGACCTCATCATGCTGGCCGACCGCTTCGGCCAAGCGGGCGTCGCACTGCACTCGTTCACCGAGAAGATCGATTTGTCGTCGGCGACGGGCCGGATGTTCTACAACATCCTCGGTTCCTTCGCGCAGTTCTACCGCGAGCAGCTCGCCGAGAACGTGCGCATGGGCATGCAGCAGGCTGTGCGCCAGGGCAAGTGGATCAACCGGCCGAAGGTCGGCTACGACCTTGTCGACGGCGAGCTCGTAGCCAACGAGATGGCGCCCGTCGTGCGGCGCGTCTTCACGTTGCGCTCAAAAGGTCAGAGCGTCGGCAAGATCGCCGATGCGACGGGCATCAAGTACTCGACCGTCCTGACCGTCCTCAAGTCGCGCATCTACCTCGGCGAGGTGATGATGAACGACGAGTGGTTCCCCGGCCGCCACGAGGCGATCATCACGCCCGAGCTGTTCGCCGCCGCCCACCGGGGCCGGGTCAAGGGTCGGGCCCGGGGCACCGACCTCCTTTCGGGCCGGGTTCGCTGCGGCCTGTGCCGCCGTCTCATGTCGATCGACCAGAACGGCCAGGGCAGCCGGCACTACCGCTGTCGTCACCGGGGCGAGGGCTGCGCGCAGCCCTGCCGGAGCAACCTCGGGCTGCTCCGGGCCGCCGTGTTGGGGTTGCGGCTCATCGGCGACGACGTGGAGCTGCAGGCCGCCATCCGCACGGAGCTCGAGCGGGCCCGAACGCCGGCCCGAAAGGCCGGCGGAGGGCCCCGCGCTCGACGTAACCGTCACGGTGTCGAGGACCTGGTGGCCCAACGCCGCAAGCTGCTGCGCCTCTACTACGAAGACAAGGTCAGCTCCGAGCTGTTCGCCGAGGAGGAGGCACGCCTGTCCGTCGCCATCCGTGAGGCGCAGCAAGAGAGCGACGACACGCACGTCGAGGCGGTTCGCACCGACGATCTGGCACGTCGGTTCGACGACGTTTCGCAACTGCTCGCGACCATCGACGTCGACACGATGTGGAAGCACGCGACCGAGATCGAGCGACGCGTGCTGATCGACGAGTTCATCGCAGAGGTCTTGGTGTTACCCGATTACTTGGACGTAACTGTGCACGGTGCGCCGCCACTGCACGTCTGTTACCAGGAGGTTGGACTAAAGGAGTCGGGTTTCAGTGGTGTCGGAGGGGGGACTTGAACCCCCACGCCCTTGCGGGCACCAGCCCCTCAAGCTGGCGCGTCTGCCTATTCCGCCACTCCGACGGGCGAACGGCTGAAAATCAGCGTTCGGTGATCGTAGCGCGCCGCCGCGAAGCCACTCACGACTGCCCGGGCAGGGTTGGCGTCGCGTTCTTGGTCGACTCGGCCTGACGGACGGCCCAATAGCGCGCGAACCACAGCAGGCTCGTGCTCCGGGATGCCTGCTCGACGCCGCCGACCGACCGGCTCCACGCCAGCGCCGCCGGCTCGGCGTACAAGGGCAGCGACACCATCTGGTCCCACAGCTGCGTGTCGGCCTGCTCGTAGATCCCGGCCGCTGTGTCCGCGTTGAGCTGCTCCGAGGCCATCGTGACCAGCTGTCCGAACTGGGTGTTGTTGTACGCCGTCCAGTCCTGGGACCCGTTCTTGCCCGGCGCACCGAGCAGCGTGGTGTACCAGGCCAGCGTCTGGCTCAGGTAGGGGCTGAACGTCACCGGCAGGAGCGCCATGTCGGCGAACCCGCCCGCCAGGTCGATACCCGCCTCTGACGCCGAGTTCGCCGTCTCGATCGCGGTGTTGATCCCTGCCGCCAGAAGGTCGGCCCGGATCGCCGGGGCGGCCGACGCCGCCCAGGGGTCGCTCTGGTCGACCACCATGTGCAGCGTGAACGGCACGCCGAAAGCCGAGTGGTAGTACGGCGAGTCGGCCGTCTTCACCAACCCCGACGCCGCCAGGAAGGCCGCAGCCTGTGCGGGGACCGGCGTGATCGGGAAGTTCACGCTGCCGCCGGCTCCGATCACCGTGGTCGACGTCGACGAGGTCGGTACCGGAATGGTGGTCGTCGGCACCGTCGCGCTCGGGGCGGGCTTGTAACCCTGCTGCCCCTGCACGTAGATGTGGCTGTTGGCCACGGCGATCCCCGGTGCCGCCCAGCTCACCTGCTGGTTCAACAGTTGCTGGCGGTTGATGGACAGCGCGATGGCCGTGCGGAGGTCGGGCGACAGGCGGGCGTCCAGGGAGCTCGCCATGTCGAGCTGCAGCAAGGTGTTCGACGTGTCTACGTCGCTCTGCGCGCCCGGCAGCCCCGTCACTGCCGTCAGGAACGACTGAGTCACGGTCGCCGGCTGCGCCACCTGCACGTCACCGTTGATCATCCACGTTGCCAGCATCCCCGTCGAGGACGCCAGATGCACGGTGATCGACTTCGAGTTGGCCGGTGTCCCCCACCACTTCGGGTTCTGCACCAGCTTGATGGTCGAGTTCGAGACCGAGGCGATCTCGAAGGGCCCCCCAGAGAGGTCGATGCTCGGGCTGACCGTCGAGCAGTTCGGGTTCCAGCCCACCTTCTCCATCACGTGCGCGGGCAAGAGGTTCGAGAAGAGTTGCTGCCAGTCGGCGAACGCCGTCCTGAACTTGACCGTGACGGTGTGGCCCCCGTTCGTCCCGGTCACCGATGAGATGTCGCGATAGCCGGCGATGCTGACCACGTCCGTCGATGTCCCGTCGGGATCCCCACGCTGTTGCTCCCACGCGTACTTGAAGTCGTCGGCCGTGATCGGCACGCCGTCGGACCACACTGCCTTGGGGTTCAAGGTGTAGACGACCGTGAGGGGATCGAGGTTGAGCGGCTCGGCCGAAGCGATCAGGTCCGCATTGGCCAAGGGCGTCCCGTTGGCCTGGACCACGTACGGGCTCGGCAGAACGCCGGCGAGCACGGTCCGCGTCGCCGGTGTGTCGCCGGACGGCGTGTTCGGGTTGCAGCCGGTCGGGCTCCCGGTCATCCCGAACGAGATCGAGCCACCCGGCACCCCGACGTAGGTCACCGTCGTGCTGCCCCCTCCGGGCCCGCCGCAGGCGGACACCACCGTGGTCAGCGCGCCGAAGACTGCGGCCAGCCGGACCAGCCCGCGCCGGGGGCGTTGGCCCCGGCCGGTCACTGCAGTCGGAGATCCAGGGTCACTGTCGTGAAGGCGAAGATGATGGCGACCGTGACCGTGATGCGGTCAAGGTTCCGCTCCACGACCGTCGAGCCCTGCGCGGCCGCCCCCACACTGCCGCCGAACATGTCGGACAGCCCACCGCCCTTGCCGCTGTGCATCAGGATCAGGAAGATCAGGCCGAGCGCGCTCAAGACCTCGATCACGATGTACACCCAGGTGACTGCGTTCAAGGTTGCCAACAACGGAGGATCCTCCAGCTCGAGCTACTGGCTCAGGTCGAGCGAATCGCCTGCTCGGGCTAGGAACGGTAGCAGGCCGCGCTGGCCCGGATGACGTCAGTGAAGGCCCCGGCATCGAGGCTGGCACCCCCCACGAGCAGGCCGTCCACGTCGGGCTCCCCCATCAGATCGGCCGCGTTCTCCCCGTTCACCGAGCCGCCGTACTGGATCCGCACGCCGGCCGCCGCCTCGTCGCCCCCCAGCTTCCCGACGAGGGAGCGGATGAACACACAGGCGTCCTCGGCGTCGATCGTGGTTGCCGCCTTCCCGGTCCCGATCGCCCAGATCGGCTCGTACGCCAGGACCAGCCCCGCCAGCACCTCTGGCGCCAGCCCGCTCAGCGCCGCCAGCACCTGCTCCTCGAGCACACTCTCGGTCCGGCCCGCCTCGCGCTGCTCCTCGGTCTCCCCCACGCACACGATCGGCGTCATCTCGTGGCGCAGGACCGCCCGCAGGGTGGCGGCGACCGCCGCGTCGTCCATGCCGAACAGCGTGCGCCGCTCCGAGTGCCCGACGATCACATAAGCAATCCCCAACCGGGCCAGGAAGCGCGGGCTGACCTCGCCGGTAAATGCGCCCGCGTCCTCCGCTGAGCAGTGTTGCGCGCCCAGTGCGAACGGCAGGTGCTCCTTCTCCACCAGCGTCTGCACCGTGCGCAGGTCCGTGAAGGGAGGATGGACGGACACGTCCAGGCGCGCGACGTCGTCGGGCTTCACCCGCAACCCGAGATCGCGCACGGTGTGCAGCGCCTCGATGTGGTCGTGGTGCATCTTCCAGTTCCCGCTCACCAGCGGGCGCCGGTCCGTCACCCCTGCGGCGCGTTCGGGGCCGCGCGCAGCGCGTCGATCCCTGGGAGGTGCCCCTCCGACTCGATGAAACACAACGACGCCCCGCCGCCCGTCGACAGGTAGCTCACCTTGTCCTTGAGGTCGAGCTCCTCGAGCGCGCTCGCGCTGTCGCCGCCGCCCACCACCGAGAAGCCGGGAGAATGGGCGACCGCCTCGGCGACCACCCGGGTCCCCTCGGCGAAGCGATGGTCCTCGAACGCCCCGAGCGGGCCGTTCCACAACACGGTGCCCGCATCGCCCACCGCCTCGGCGAACGCGGCCGCCGAGTCCGGTCCGATGTCGAGCCCCGTCCAGCCGTCGGGCAGGTCGCCCTCGATGACCTTCACGCTCCCCTTCTGCCCCTCACCCTCCGACGGCGGACCGAACGATCCGCCGGGCTCGAGTGCCCGCGTGTCGGTCGGCAACAGGATGTGGGCCCCGGACTCGAGGAGGGCCCGGCAGTCCTCGAGGTGGGCCTCGTCGAAGAGCGAGTTGCCGACGTGCTGCCCGCGCGCCGCCAGGAACGTGAACGCCATGCCCCCACCGACAATCAGCGTGTCCACCTTGGTGGCGAGCACCTTGAGCACCCCGAGCTTGTCCGCCACCTTGGCGCCCCCGACGACGGCCACGAACGGCCGCGCGGGCGCGGCCAGGATCCCGCCCAGGACCTCGATCTCCCGCGCAAAGCGCAGGCCAGCCGCGCTCGGCAGGAACTGGGGTGGTCCGACGATCGACGCGTGGGCGCGGTGCGCCGCCCCGAACGCCTCGTCGACGTAGGCGTCGTACCCGTCGATGAGCCGCCGGACGAACGCGGGGTCGTTCGTCTTCTCGCCCGGGTCGAAGCGCAGGTTCTCGCCCAGCGCGACGCCGGGACACAGCGCGGCGAGGCGCTCGCGCACCGGGTCCATCTCCCAGCGCGGGTCCGGCGCCCCCGAGGGCCGGCCCAGGTGCGAGACCGCTGTGACCTCGGCGCCCTCTTCCAAGAGCCGGCGCAGCGTCGGCAGCGCCGCGGCAATGCGGAAGTCGTCGGCCACGGTGGCCTTGCCGCGCACGCCGAGATGCAGCGGGACGTTGAAGTCCACCCGCACGAGCACCCGTTTGCCCTCGAGGGGCGGAAGGTCCGTCAGGAGGGGGATGCCGCGGAGCGGGTCGGTCGTCACTGCTGCCTGCTCCGGACCCGGGCGCCGCTCAGCGCGTGCCCCCGACCAGGACCGCCACGTCGACCAGCCGGTTCGAGTAGCCCCACTCGTTGTCGTACCAGCCGTTCGTCTTCACGAGCGAGAGTTCGGCGCTGATGGGCATCACCATCGTCAGGCCGGCGTCGAACGTGCACGAGGCCGGCGACCCCACAATGTCGCTCGAGACGATCGGGTCTTCGGTGTACTCGAGGACCTTGTCGAGCGGCGGCTTCGCCGCGGCCTCGGCGAACGCCGCATTGACCTCCGCCACCGAAGGGTTGCCCTTCACGACCGCCGTGAAGTCAGTGATGGACCCGCTCGGGACCGGCACCCGCAGCGCCGTCCCGTCCAGGCGGCCCTTCATGGCCTCGAGCACCAGGCCCGTCGCCCGCGCCGCGCCCGTCGAGGCCGGCACGATGTTCGTCGCCGCCGCCCGCGCCCGGCGCAGGTCCTTGTGCGGCAGGTCCAAGAGGTTCTGGTCGTTCGTGTAGGCGTGCACGGTCGTCATGAGCCCGCTCACGATCTCGAAGGCGTCGTCGACCACCTTGACCATCGGCACGAAGCAGTTCGTCGTGCACGAAGCGTTCGACACCACGACGTCGTGCACCGGGTCGTAGGTCTGGTCGTTGACGCCCATCACGAACGTGGCGTCCGCGTCGCCCGACGGCGCCGAGATGATGACCCGCTTGACCGTCTCGCCCAGGTGCGCCGCGGCCTGGTCCCGGGTGGTGAAGATGCCGGTCGACTCCAGCACGACCTCGGCGTCCAGCTCGGCCCAGGGCAACACCGACGGCTCGCGCTCGGCCAGGACCCGGATGTGCCGGTCACCGACCAGGAGGTCGCTCCCCTCGACGTCGACGGGAACGGGGAGGCGCCCGTGGGTCGAGTCGTAGCGCAGCAGGTGCGCCAGCGTCTCGGGCGAGGTGAGGTCGTTGACACCGACCACCTCGACGTCGGCGCCGGTGGCCAGCACGGCGCGCAGGAAGTTGCGCCCGATGCGCCCGAAGCCGTTGATCCCGACCCGCACGGTCATGTCATTCCTTCTTTCTCGGTGCGACGGGCGCCTATGCCAGCAGACCAGCCAGCGCCTGCGCCAGTTTGGCGGGGCTGTGGACAAGCCCGTTCTCGCCCGTCAGGGGAACGTCGCGGACGGGCACACCCGTCGCACCGATCCCCATGCCTTGGATGGTGTCACAGACCACCACATCCACACTGACATTGTGCCTGGCCAGGGCGGCAACGTGACCGGCGACGTCATAACCCTCGGTTTCGGGGACCTGCGGACGGAGGTTGCAGACGTAGACGACCTGGGCGTCCGACTGGGCGACCGCCTCGGCGATGCCGTGCACCGCCACGGCGGCCAGCACGCTGGTGAACAAGGACCCCGGCCCGATCACCACCTGGTGTGCCCCGAGGATGCGCTCGACGGCCAACGGCGGCGGCTGGGCGTCGTCGGGCACCAACGAGACGGCCCAGAGGTCGCCCGTTCCCATGACCGCCACCTGGCCCGCCACCGTGCCCTGGGCCGACTCGGCCTTGAGCACCACCGGTTCGGTCGTCGCCGGCAGCACGTCCCCCCGCGCCCCGAGGAGCAACGCCGCCTCGCGCACGCCCTGGACCAGGTCCCCGGTGACGTCGATCAAGCCCAGCAGGATCAAATTCCCCAGCGCGTGCCCGGCCAGTTCGCCCACGTCGTAGCGCCGCTCGAACGCGGCCGCCAACGCCGAGTCGTCCTCAGCCAGCGCCACGAGACACTTGCGGATGTCGCCGAGCGCCACGACGTTCAGCAGCTCGCGCAGCCGGCCACTGCTCCCGCCGTCGTCGGCCACCGACACGATCCCGGTCAGCAGCCCGGCGTAGCGACGAGCCGCCTTCAGCGTCACGGCCGTGCCGTGTCCCCCGCCGATCGCCACGACGGACGGCCGCGTGTCAGTCACGGTCGATGTCCCGGTGGAAGACCGACACGCCATCTTGTTGCCCACCCAGGCGCGCCGCCAAGGCCTCCGCCAGCGCGACCGAACGGTGCCGGCCGCCCGTGCAGCCCATCGCGATGGTCAGGTACGACTTCCCCTCGCGCACGAAGGCCGGGAGGATGCTGGTGAGCAGGTCGTCGAGCTTCTCGAGGAACGCCGCCGACTCGGGCTGCCCCAGCACCCACTCCCGAACCGGCTCGTCGAGGCCGCTGTAGGGCCGCAGCGCCTCGATCCAGAAGGGGTTGGGCAGGAAGCGGCAGTCGAACACGATGTCGACGTCGAGCGGGATGCCGTGCTTGTACCCGAACGAGACGACCGACGTCTGCATGCGCGGGACGTCCTCGGACCCGAACGCCTCGAGGATGCGGGCCCGGAGCTGGTTCGAGTTGAGGTCGGCGGTGTCGACAAGCAGGTCTGCGCGCGCCCGGACCGGCTCGAGCAGCTCGCGCTCCCGGGCGATCGACGCCTCCACGCCGCGCGCGGGCATCGGGTGACGCCGCCTGGTCCCCTCGTAGCGGCGCACGAGCACGTCGTCGGGCGCGTCGAGGAACACCACGCGCACCCGCTTGCGGGTCTCGCGCAGCTCGTCCAGCACGTCGGAGAGGTCGTCGAAGTACTCGGGCCCGGTGTCGGAGCCACCCCGCCCGATGACCAGCGCCACGCGCTCGAGACCGGACCCCGGTCGATCGGCCATCTCGACCATCTTCATGATGAGCGCCGCCGGGAGGTTGTCGATGACGAACCAGCCGACGTCCTCCAGCGCGGCCGCGGCCGTCGACCGGCCGGCGCCCGACATCCCCGTCACCACGGCGAACTCGCTCATCGGCCCCCAGCCTTGCGCACGCCCTCGTAGACGGCGAGACCGACCTCGTCGGGCAGCCAGGACCGTGACAGGAGCTCCTCGATGGAGGCGGCCCGCACGGCGTTGACGCCCCCGAATTCCTTGATCAGCCGGGCCTTGCGGGCCGGCCCGAGACCGGGGATGTCGTCGAGGATGCTCTTGGTCATCCGCTTGCCCCGGCGCTCGCGGTGGAAGGTGATCGCGAAGCGGTGGGCCTCGTCCCGTACCCGCTGGAGGAGGTACAGCGCGTCCGAACCGCGCCGGAGCCGGATCGGGTCGGGCGAGCCCGGCCGGTACACCTCCTCGAACTGCTTCGCCAGCGCGGCCAGCTCGATCTCGCCCTCGAGCCCGAGCTCGCGCAGCACCCGCTCGGCCACGTGCAGCTGCCCCTTGCCGCCGTCGACCAGCAACAGGTTGGGCCGGTACGCGAAACGCTTCGGGCGCTCCCCCACCGGCTGCTTCTCGGCCACCTTGAGCGCGGTCAGGCGCCGCGTCAGCACCTCCTCCATGGCTGCATAGTCGTCATTGCCGGCCACCGTCTTGACCTTGAAGCGCCGGTAGTCCGAGCGCTTGGCCAGGCCGTCCTCGAACACGACCATCGAGCCCACGTAGTCGGTGCCCTGCAGGTGGCTCATGTCGTAGCACTCGATCCGCAGCGGCGCCTCGCGCAGGGACAGCTCGGCCTGGAGCTCGGTCAGGGCCTTCGACCGGGCGTTGTGGTCCGACGCGCGCCGCAGCCGGTGCCGCGCCAGATCCTCGCTCGCCGACCGCGTCACCGTCTCCTGCAGGGCGCGCTTGGCCCCGCGCAGCGGCACCGCGATGTCCACGGGCCCACCGCGCACGCCGCGCAGCCAGCTCTCGATCACCTCGCGGTCGGTGGGCTCCTCGGGCACCAGCACACGTCGCGGCACCTCGGCCCCGTCCGCTCCGTAAACCTGGGAGACGATCGTGGACATGAACTCCGGCCCGGACAGGTCCTCGACCTTCTCGGCCACGAAGCCCCGGTGCCCGACCACCCGGCCGCGGCGCACCCGGAAGATCTGGACGGACGCTTCGAGCGGGTCCTCGGCGAGACCGACGACGTCGAAGTCCTCGGAGCGGTCCGACACCATCTGCTGGGTGTCGGCGGCCTTGTGCACCGCGGTGATCCGGTCGCGCAGGCGTGCCGCCCGCTCGAACTGCAACGCGTCGGAGGCGGCGAGCATCTCTGCTTCCAGGCTGGCCAGGATCGGCTCGGTGTCCCCCGACAGGAACCGCATCAGGTCGTTGACGTAACCGTCGTAGGCCTCGTGGTCCACGGCACCCACGCAAGGACCCGAGCAGCGGTCGATGTCGAAGAGCAGACACGGCCGGCCCAAGCGCTTGTGGCGCACGAACTTCGTGTCCGAGCACGTGCGCACGGGGAAGCTCCGGATGAGGAGGTCGAGGGTCTGCCGGATCGCATAGGCGTGCCCATAGGGCCCGAAATAGCGGACGCCCTTGCGCTTGCGCCCCCGGACCACCGCCGGCCGCGGCCACTCCTCGTTCAGGGTGATGGCCAGCCACGGATAGCTCTTGTCGTCCTTGAGCCGCACGTTGTAGCGGGGCAGGTGGGACTGGATGAGCGAGTGCTCGAGGATCAGCGCGTCCACCTCGGTGTCGACCACGACCCACTCCACGTGGTCCGCCAGCGCCACCATCTGGGCCGTTCGGGGCATGAGCTTGGCCGAGTCCTGCCAGTAATTGGGCAGGCGGTGCCGGAGGGACTTGGCCTTGCCCACGTAGAGAACCCGGCCTTCGGCGTCCTGAAATTGGTAGACCCCGGGGGCGTCAGGAATCGAGCCCGTGGGCGGCCGGTACTGCATCGATCCCACTCTCGCGCAGCGCTGGTACCGCCCGGTACAATGGTCGTGCCGGCCTGGTATCCGGCAGACAACCTCGCATCGAGGCCGACATACCCGCGGATGGGCGACCAGGCTGTCCCCGCCGGCCAGATCGATGCTCTCTCCCGAAAAGGGGGCATACAGAATGCTCAGGCTCCAGGCGCCACTCCCCGAGCGCTACACGCTCGCGACCGACGACGAGCTCGCCACAATGATCGGCGACGCCAAAGCTGCGCTCGGCTCCCGGCTCTTCATCCTCGGCCACCATTACCAGCGCGACGACGTGATGCGGTGGGCCGACGCCCGAGGCGACTCCTTCGGCCTGTCCCGTATTGCGGCAGGACAGGAGGACGCCGAGTACATCGTCTTCTGCGGCGTCCATTTCATGGCTGAGTCCGCTGACGTGTTGACCGGCGACCACCAGCAAGTACTGCTGCCGGATCTGAACGCCGGATGTTCGATGGCCGACATGGCCGACATCGAGCAGGTCGAGGAGGCCTGGGACGAGCTGGCCCAGATCATCGACGTCGACCGACTTGTTCCGGTCACCTACATGAACTCCGCCGCCGCCCTCAAAGCCTTCGTCGGCCGCAAGGGCGGCGCTGTGTGCACGTCCTCCAACGCGCGGGCCGTCCTCACCTGGGCGCTCGAGCGTGGTGACCGCGTCCTCTTCTTTCCGGATCAGCACCTCGGCCGCAACACGGGCTACCAGCTGGGCTACGGGCCCGACGACATGCGCGTCTGGAACCCGCGCCAAGCGCTGGGGGGAATGACAGACCGAGAGGCGAAAGAGTCCACGCTTCTGTTGTGGAAGGGCCACTGCTCGGTGCACCAGCGCTTCCGGCCCGAGCACGTCGAGGCCTTCCGCGCCGAGCACCCCAACGGCATCGTGATGGTCCACCCGGAGTGCGCGCACGAGGTTGTGGAGCTGGGCGACGTCACCGGCTCGACCGACGCCATCATCAAAGCAGTCGACGCCGCGCCCCCGGGCTCGGTCATCGGCGTCGCCACCGAAATCCATCTGGTGAACCGGCTGGACAACGAGTCGCCCGACAAGACCGTGGTGTGCCTCGATCCGCTGGTGTGCCCGTGCTCGACGATGTCGCGTATCGACCCGCAGCATCTGGCCTGGATCCTCGAAGGCCTTGTCGCTGGCCAGGTGCGCAACCGGATCGTGGTCGACGCGGACACTTCCGAGTGGGCAAAGGTCGCGCTCGAGCGGATGCTCGCCATCACCTAAGCCGGTTCCGGCGGTGCACGCCTGCACCGCGTCGATGTCCCTACCGCGCCGGTAGGGTGCCAAGGCAACGCGCCACCCGTCGATCCGGAGGCCACGCCGATGCCCGACTATCCCGCCTTCCTCTCCGAGGCCAACCACGTCGAACGGGTGCCTCGTCGCATTCGAGCGATGCTCGCGGGCGAGACCGTGATCGACACGACCGAGGCCCTCTACGTGTGGGAGTGGGCCGGTTTCCCCCAGTACTACGTCCCGCTCGCCGACGTCCGCGCCGGCGCCCTTGTCGACGAGGGCGCTACCGAGGAGACACCGCGGGGCGACGTGAAGGTTTTCGGTGTGCGCGTCGGCGACGTGCACCGCCCGAACGCCGCCAAAGTCCTGGGGGCGGCCAAGGTCGAAGGGCTCGATGACACCGTGCGCTTCGAGTGGTCAGCCTTCGACGCCTGGTACGAGGAGGACGAGCAGGTCTTCGTCAACCCGCGCAACCCCTACACCCGGGTCGACACGCTCCGCTCCACGCGCTCCGTGCGGGTCGAGTCGCACGGTGTCGTCCTCGCCGAGACTTCGTCGCCCGTGCTCTGCTTCGAGACGGGGCTCCCGACCCGCTACTACTTCAACCGCACCGACGTCGACTTCACCAAGCTCGTGCCGTCGGACACCGTGACGTCGTGCCCGTACAAGGGGACGACCACCGGATATTGGTCCGCGCAGCTCGACGGTCGCACGCATCCCGACGTCGCATGGACCTACGACTTCCCCACCCGGGAGGTGCTTCCGATCGCCGGGCTCATCGCTTTCTACAACGAGAAGGTCGACCTGTTTCTCGACGGCATCCAACTGGAGCGGCCGAAGACCGGCCCCTAGTCGCCTGCGCTGGCGGCTACTTCGCCAGCGCCAGCACCGGCTTCAGCACCTCGCCGGTGTAGCTACCCGCCGTCTTGGCCACCTGCTCCGGCGTGCCCTCCGCGATCACCGTGCCGCCCTTGTCCCCGCCTTCGGGACCGAGGTCGATGATCCAGTCGGCCGTCTTCACCACGTCGAGGTTGTGCTCGATCACCACGACCGTGTTGCCCTGGTCCACCAGCCGCCCCAGGACGTCGAGCAGCTTGCGGGTGTCGTCGAAGTGCAGCCCCGTCGTTGGCTCGTCCAGGATGTAGAACGTGTGCCCGGTGGGACGCCGGCTGAGCTCGCTGGCCAGCTTCACGCGCTGCGCCTCGCCGCCCGACAGCGTCGGGGCCGGCTGACCCAGGCGCACGTAGCCCAGGCCCACGTCGACCAGCGTCTGCATGTGCCGGGCGATCGGAGGCTGTCGCTCGAAGAAGGTCAGCGCCTCCTCGCAGGACATGTCGAGCACGTCGGCAATCGTCTTGCCCCGGAACGTGATCTCGAGCGTGTCTCGGTTGTAGCGTGCCCCGCCGCAGATCTCGCACGGCACGTAGACGTCGGGCAGGAAGTGCATCTCGATCTTGATCGTGCCGTCGCCCGCGCATGCCTCGCAGCGCCCGCCGCGCACGTTGAACGAGAACCGACCGGGCTGATAGCCGCGCACCTTGGCCTCGGCCGTCTGGGCGAACAGCTTGCGGATGTGGTCGAAGACTCCGGTGTAGGTGGCCGGGTTCGACCGTGGCGTGCGCCCGATCGGTGCCTGGTCCACGTCGACCACCTTGTCCAGGAACTGGATGCCCTCCACCCTGCGGTGCCGACCCGGCAGCGCTTTCGCCCGGTGCAGCGTCTGCGCCAGCGAGCGCAGCAAGATGTCGTTGACCAGCGTCGACTTCCCCGAGCCCGATACCCCGGTCACCGCGATCAGGCAGCCCAGCGGGAACGAGACGTCGATGTCCTTCAAGTTGTGCTCGCGGGCGCCCCGCACCGTCAGGACGTCGCCCGTCCCTGGCCTGCGCCGCGCCGGCACCGGGATCGACTTCTTGCCTGCGAGGTATTGGCCCGTGATGGACGCCTTGTTCGACACCAGCCCGCCCCGGCCCGTCACTGGCCCCGCGTGCACGATGTTTCCGCCGTGCTCCCCCGCGCCCGGTCCGATGTCGACCACGTAGTCCGCCGTGCGGATCGTCTCCTCGTCGTGCTCGACCACGATGACGGTGTTACCCAGGTTCCGCAGCCGCTCGAGCGTCGCGATCAGGCGCTGGTTGTCGCGCTGGTGCAGGCCGATGGAGGGCTCGTCCAGGACGTACAGGACGCCGACGAGGCCGCTACCGATCTGGCTGGCGAGGCGGATCCGCTGGGCCTCGCCGCCCGAGAGCGTCCCCGCCGAACGTGCCAGCGATAGGTAGTCGAGCCCGACGTCGAGAAGGAACTGCATGCGCTCACGCACTTCCTTGAGCACCCGGTCGGCGATCATGTGCTCGCGGTCGGTCAGCTCGAGCTTGGCCATGGCTGCGACGGCGGCCTCGATCGACAGGCTGCACAGCTCGTAGATGTTGCGGCCGTCCACCGTCACGGCCAGCGACTCCGGCTTGAGGCGCGCCCCGCCGCACTCGGGGCAGTCCACCTCGCGCATGTACTGCTCGATCTGCTCGCGCGACCAATCCGACTCGGACTCACCGTGGCGTCGCTGCAGCCACGGGATGATGCCCTCGAAGTGCGCGTCGTACGAACGCGTGCGGTTGAAGCGGTTCTTGTACGTCACCCGCACCGCCCGGTTCCCGGTGCCGTACAGGATCAGCTTCTTGTCCTTGGCCTTGAGCTTCTTCCACGGCGCGTCGAAGTCAAAACCTCCGAACTCGGCCACGCCCGCTTGCAGGCCCACGAAGTACTCGCTGCGCGCTCCGGCCCACGGCGCCAGCGCGCCCTCGGCCAGCGACAGGGAGTCGTCGGGCACGACCAGCTCGGGATCGACCTCGAAGCGTGTTCCCAACCCGGCGCACAACGGGCACGCCCCGTAGGGCGAGTTGAAGGAGAAGTTCCGCGGCGCGGGCTCCTCGAAGCTCAACCCGCAGTGCGTGCACGCAAGATGTTGGGAGAAGGTGATCGCCTCGTCGCTCTCGCCGCCCTCGGATCCGTTCATCACGAGCACCTCGGCGGTCCCGCCCGTGAGCTCGAGCGCCGTCTCGATCGACTCGGTCAGGCGCTGGCGGATGTTGGCGCGCCTGATGAGGCGGTCGACCACCACCTCGATCGTGTGGGTCTCGTACCGCGCCAATGCGACCTCGCCCCGGTCTGCCAGCTCGAGCGGCACGCCGTCGACGCGCACCCGGGCGAAGCCCTGCTTGGCCAGGTCGTCGAGCAGCGAGCTGTACTCGCCCTTCCGGCCCCGCACGACGGGCGCCATGACCTGGAAGCGGGTCCCCTCGGGCAGCTCGAGCACCCGGTCGACGATCTGCTGGGGCGTCTGGCGGGCGACCGGCCGGCCGCAGTTGGGGCAGTGCGGGTGCCCGATGCGGGCGTAGAGCAGCCGCAGGTAGTCGTAGACCTCGGTGATCGTGCCGACGGTCGACCTCGGGTTGCGGCTGGCCGACTTCTGGTCGATCGAGATGGCCGGCGACAGGCCCTCGATGAAGTCGACGTCGGGCTTGTCCATCTGGCCCAGGAACTGGCGGGCGTAGGCCGACAGCGACTCGACGTAGCGGCGCTGGCCCTCCGCGTAAATCGTGTCGAAGGCCAGTGACGATTTGCCCGACCCCGACAGCCCGGTGAAGACGATCAGCTCGTCCCGCGGCAGGTCCAGGTTGACGTCACGCAGGTTGTGTTCGCGGGCCCCGCGAATAACCAGACGGTCGGCCATCCGGGCAGGATACCGGCGCCCTGTGTCACCCCCGGCTGCTCCCTGGTCAGGCCACCGCGCCGATCCGGGCAGAACCGACGCGGCGGACTTCGAGACTCAGCCGCCGGCCATCCCGACGACCGGCGCGTTCAGATGGAGGGCGCCGGCTGAGCCCTGGAAGGGGGCATCGCCGTAATTGAAGACGCCGCCATCCGAGGCCACCAGCCAGTAGCCCTGGCCACTCGGCGAGCCCGCCATGCCGACCACTGGCTTGTTGAGCACGATGCTGCCGGTCGAGCCATAGAACTGGCCATCGCCGTAATTGAAGATGCCGCCGTCGGAGGCCACGAGCCAATAGCCGAGCCCAGTCGGCGTGCTCGCCATACCGACGACCGGCTTGTTCAGCTTGAGCGCGCCTGTCGAGCCGTAGAAGAGGGCATCGCCATAGCTGAAGATGCCTCCGTCGGAGGCGACCAGCCAGTAGCCCTGCCCGTCCGCAGTGGCCGCGAGACCCACGATGGGTTTGTTGAGCGGCTGTCCTCCGCGCGACCCGAAGAAGCCAGCGTCGCCGTAGTTGAAGATGCCGCCGTCGGAGGCAACGAGCCAATAGCCGTTCCCCGTCGGCGTGGCCGCCATGCCGACAATGGGTGCGTTGAGAGGCTGGCCACCGCGGCTGCCGTGGAAGAGGGCGTCGCCGTAGCTGAAGATGCCTCCGTCTGACGCCACGAGCCAGTAGCCCTGGGCGTCGGGCGTGGCCGCCATGCCGACCATCGGCGCGTTGAGCTTCAGCCCACCTGTCGAGCCGTAGAAAAGATTGTTGGGGTAGGTGAAAATGCCACCGTCAGAGGCGTCGAGCCAATAACCCTGTGCTCCAGTCCAGGTGTCGAGCACACCTTGTACGTTGCCGGGGTCCTCGTACCAACCTGAGGCCACGCATGCGACCCGCGACCAACATGCCACCGTCTTCAGGATGGACGCGAAGGTAGGCGACGGCTGGATATTCGATGGCACCGGCGCTGTCATCACGCTCCACTTTCCGCCCTGCAGTTGCGCGACGTAGCCGGTCCCCGCGCCGGCCGCGCTCACATACGTGCCGACAGCAAGGCAGAAAGCAGGAGACGGGCACGACACCGAGAGGAGTTCGCTCGACGTGCTCGTTTCCGGTGCGGCGCCCGAGGGCAGCGGCACCTGCGCGGCCGTCCAGCTTGTGCCGCTGCCGGAGACGACGAAGCCCCAGGGGCGACCGTTGGTGTCGAAGTACTGGCCGACTGCGACGCAGGCCAGGGGGGATCCGCACGAGAGACCCATGAGGGTCGCGCTCTGCGACGCACCGGTGGCGGCGCCCGAAGGCTCCGGGGCGGCGGTTGGGGTCCAGACGCCACCGCTCTCTGTTTCTATAAGCCCAGCGAAACCAGCTGTCTTCTGGTAGAGGCCTACTGCGACGCACGATCCCGACGGCATGCAGGTCACACGCAGAAGGTTCGCCGTCGGATTCGTTCCCGTGAAGGCGTCCGACGGCTGAGGCGCCATCGCTGCGCTCCACGAGCCGCCGGACAGAGTGACCATGAGGGGCTTGAGGCCACCCGTGCCCGGCACGTAGCGTCCCACGGCAACGCACGAGGACGCTGACGAGCAGGCCACGTACCCGAGGAACATTTGCGGGTCCGACGCCGCGCCAGACGGTGGAGAGGCCGTTTGCGCCGTCCACCCCGTCGCCGAGAGCGTCTCGATGAGCGGGACGGTCTGGTTGCTCGTGTTGAAGTACTGGCCGACAGCGACGCACGAACTGGTCGAGGTGCAGGTGATCGAAACCAATATGGCGAACGGGTTCGAGGTTGAGGCGTCGGACGGAACGGGAGCTTGGAGGGCGGTCCAGCTGCCGTTCGAATAGGTCTCGATCACCGCCTGGGTGCCTCCGGTCGTAGTGATGTACGAGCCCACTGCGAACTGCACCGCGGGCGAAGGGGCCGCGTTTGCCTGACAGGGGACCAGGAGTCCGACGCCGCAGTTCTGAGATCCCAGCCACAGACCCTGATGGGAGCCACTCCCTGCGTTGTTCGGCTGCGGTGCCTGGACATCGGTCCAAGTAGTGCCGTTCTGCATCTCGATGAGGCCCCACGGTTGGCCCGAGGTATCGTTGTACCAGCCGACCGTCGTGCAGGAGTTCTGGGCGGCGCACGCTGCGGACGCTTGATACACCTGCGGATTGGTCGAGCCGTTGCCCGCGTCGGAGGGGAGCGGTGCCTCAGTGGTTGACCAGCCTTGGGCGGGCGGCGCCGCCGAAGCAGGAGTCTCCGGCACCACGAGGAAGCCGAGGCCGGCGAGCAGCACCACCAACGCGGACAGCCCGGTGCCGAAGGGATGCCTCGCCCGCCCGCGATCATTGGTGGCGTTGCCTTGACGACGAGTCAGCATGACCGCGTTCCTCCCGGATTGGCTCCGCCACCTGTGTGGCGCCTGTGAGTGCGCCCGGATGCTAACGGAGGTATGAGCTCAGCGCTTGGGGCGAAGTAGCCGCAACCCCTGATGCGCAAGCGAGGGGGCGCCTCCTCGCCCACGATCATTTTTGAGGGTCACGGTTTGGTCACCCAAAGGTCACATCCTCGTCGCCCCAATACGCCTCGACGGCCGAGATCATCCCGTCGTCGGTGATGGTGAAGATCTCCACCCCTCGGATGTGCATGGTCGTGGCGCCTTCGAGGCCGAGCGTGATGTGGAAGCGGACACCGGCCTTGTCTGCGACCGGGTGGCACTCCTCCACCTCGAAGGTCATGGATTCGCAGGATTCGAACGACTGCTTGATGAACGCGTGGATCTCATCCCGGCCGTTGTGGACACCAGATGGGTACGGGTCGATCTGCACGGCGTCGGGAGTGAAGAGCGCGGCGTACTTGTCGGCGTCCCTCGAGCTGGCAGCTTCGGCGTAGCGGGCCATGGCCTCTCGCAGTTGCGTCGTCGTGGGCATGGCCGGAGACTCTAGATGTACAGGTGCCGGGCCTGGGCTTTCATTGCTCGAGGTGGCCCGGACCCGCTCCCGGGTTTGCAACGGCCGATGGGGCTAACGTCGCTTCCGGGCTGTCACAGGAGGTCTCAGCCGGGAATGGAGGAGCGGATCTCCGCGATCTCGTCGCGCAACAACGCGGCCTCCTCGTA
This sequence comes from Acidimicrobiales bacterium, assembly GCA_036491435.1. Classification (GTDB taxonomy): domain Bacteria; phylum Actinomycetota; class Acidimicrobiia; order Acidimicrobiales; family RAAP-2; genus Bog-473. The sequence goes on along the minus strand of DASXBZ010000184.1, from coordinate 1,040 downwards.
GCGGAGGTCGGCGGCGGCGGCCTTCATCTCCGACTCGAGCTGCGTGATGAGCTCCACCGCCTCTGCCGGGGTGGACGCGTCGCCCTCGGTGAGCAGATCACCCGGTGATCGCCTATTGCCACGGACCGCCGCGTTCTTTCGCACCTCGGCCCGGCTGCGTCCCGCCCGCGTGGAGCGGCCGTCCGTCCCGACGCCTCCGCTGCCGCGGATGCGCTCGAGGATGTCGGTGACCGACTTCCGGATGGTCTGGGGGTCGATCCCGTGCTCCAGGTTGTAGGCCATCTGCAACTCGCGTCGGCGCTGGGTCACGGAGACCGCCTCGCGCATGGAGTCGGTGACGGTGTCGGCATAGAGCACCACCGTCCCGTCAACATTGCGGGCCGCACGGCCCATCGTCTGGATGAGGGACGACGCCGAACGTAGGAAGCCCTCCTTGTCGGCGTCGAGGATGGCAACGAGTGCCACCTCGGGCAGGTCGAGGCCCTCCCGCAACAGGTTGATGCCAACCAGCACGTCGACGGAGCCCAGGCGCAGCTCGCGAAGGATCTCTATGCGGGTGATGGTGTCGATGTCGGAGTGCAGGTACTGCACGCGCACGCCGGCCTCGGCTAGGTAATCGGTGAGGTCCTCCGCCATCTTCTTGGTCAAGGTCGTCACGAGGACCCGGCCACCGGCACCGACCGTCTTCTTGATGCGGTTCAACAGATCGTCGATCTGACCCTTGGTGGGCATGATCGTGACCTCGGGGTCGACGAGGCCTGTCGGGCGGATGACCTGCTCGACCACCTGCTCCGAGTGCTCGAGCTCGAACGGCCCCGGCGTGGCGGAGACGAAGACGGCCTGGGAAACCCGCTCGACGAACTCGTCGAAGCGCAGCGGTCGGTTGTCCTTGGCCGACGGGAGCCGGAAGCCGTGCTCGACGAGCACGTCCTTGCGCGAGCGGTCGCCGGCGTACTGCCCGTGGAGCTGCGGGACCGCGACGTGGCTCTCGTCGATGACACAGAGCCAGTCCTTGGGGAAGAAGTCGAGCAGCGTGTAAG
>DASXBZ010000183.1:0-3518 GCA_036491435.1 Acidimicrobiales bacterium | reverse complement strand
GTCGTCATGCCGGCCCCAACCGTTGCCCGGTGGCTGCGTCGAAGAGGTGGTACGCCCGCGGGTCCGCCGCCACCGCGATGCGCACCGACTCCCCGATCGCCGGCTTCGTGGCCGTGGCGTTCTGGCGCACGATCAGGCGGGTACCGCTCTCGGTCGTGCAGATCACGTGGGTCTCGGCGCCGAGCAATTCGACGATGACGACGCTCGCCCCGATCGACCCGTCCGAGCTCAGGTGCACCGCCTCGGGCCGTAGCCCGAGCACGATGTCGGGACCGGCACCCCGCACGAACTCGGCCACCTCCGCCGGCAGCGGGACCGACGCGCCGGGGAACGCCACGCACAACGTGCCCCGGCCCACGCCGGGATCCGGCCCCGTCCCCGACGGCCCGCTCTCCACCAGCATCCCCTGGATCAGGTTCATGCCCGGGCTCCCGAGGAAGCCCGCGACGAAGGTATTGGCCGGGCGGTTGTACAGGGACTCGGGCGGCGCGACCTGTTGCAGCTTGCCCTCGCTCATGACGGCGATGCGGTGGCCCATCGTCATGGCCTCGACCTGGTCGTGCGTCACGTAGAGCGTCGTCGTCGAGAGGCGGGCCTGGAGCTCCACGATGTCAGCCCGCGTCTGGACGCGCAGGGCGGCGTCGAGGTTCGACAACGGCTCGTCCATCAGGAAGACCATGGGCTCGCGCACGATGGCCCGGGCCAGCGCCACCCTCTGGCGTTGTCCGCCCGAGAGTTGCGCCGGCTTGCGCCCCAGCAGCGCGGTCAGGCCGAGCGTGTCGGCCGCCCGCTTGACCTTGGCGGCGCGCTCATCCTTCTCCACCCCGCGCTGGCGGAGCGGGAACTCGATGTTCTTCGCCACGGTCAGATGCGGGTACAACGCGTAGCTCTGGAAGACCATCGCCACGTCGCGGTCCTTCGGGTCGACCTCGTTGACCACCCGCTCTCCGATGCTCACGGTGCCCTCGGTCAGCTCCTCGAGGCCGGCCACCAGCCGCAGCGCCGTCGTCTTTCCGCACCCCGAGGGACCCAGGAGCACGAGCAGCTCGCCATCGGGTACCGACAAGGTCAGGTCGTCGACGGCGACCGTCTCACCGAAGGCCTTCGTGACCCCCTCGAAGTTGACCTGTGCCAACGTGCTCCTTCGCTTTCCGGCGCCCTGGGCTGCTCAATCGCCTGCCGCCGCACGGTAGTTGGGAACGAGGCGGCCCGCGATCTGGGTTCATGGCGAAACGGATCGGGTTTTGCTTCCGCCGCTGCATCGGGCTCGCTGTGTTCGTTCTCAACGGGCGAGGTCACGTCAGGGTGGTTGCGTCGGCCGATAGCGAACACCAGGCGGCACTCGGAACTCAACTGACCGAGGAACCGAGCGCGCCACTGTGATCCTTCGATCAAGACCCGATCACGGAGACGTGCTCAGTTCTGCAAAAAACGATCACCGCGGAGCCGATGCCGCAGTGGCGTCAAACCGGCATGCTCGCAAGCCGGCCAGCGCGATCCGAACTGGGAGCGCTGCCTCGCTCCTGGAGCGTGACCGCCCAAAGCGAAACGCCGGCAGCGAGCCCTCAGTTCGCCGGGAGCTTCCACCCCATCGACTCGGCGATCTCCTTGCAGGTCGGGCACAGCCCATAGCGCTTGGGGTCGCGCCCGGGCACCCATTCCTTGCCGCACAGGGCCCGGACCGGGACCGCGTTCACGATGCCCTCGACGACGCTCGGGCCGGCCGAGACGAACTCACCGGCCTTCTCGCCCTCCTTCGGCGTGTAGCCCTCCAGCACGATGTGGGCCATCCGGTCGTGGTCGCCATCGTCCAGGTCCGGCGTGGGCCGGGCGGGCGCCAGGGTGGTCCCCCGATCACCCTCGGGGGCCATCGATGCCCTCGGCGCGCTGAAAGTCGTGTCCACGTCCCTAGGCTAGATCCCTTCTCTTTTTGAGGCTCCGGGCAGGCGACCCCCCCTCGTCGCCGGACCGAAAAAAGGGGGCCTCACCTGGTCTTCCGGCTCGGGAACAACCGTCCCCCGAAAATGGTTGATCAGTCAAAGGAATTCGTGCTTACGCCATTACGTAAGGGCGGACCGACCAGAAGGAAATGCCATGACGAACGAGAACGTGACACTCCCATTGCTCCCCCTCACTTCCGGGGTGGTGCTGCCGGGGATGGTGTTCACCATGGCGCTCGAGTCCGACGAGGCCCGTGCCGCCGTGGAGTCCGCCCGCTCTGCCGGCGGACGCCTGCTGCTCGTGCCCCACATCGACGGCCGCTTCGCCCGCGTCGGCGTCGTCGCCGAAGTCATGGAGGAGGGTGAGCTGCCCGGCGGCCTGAACGCCGTGGCCATCCGGGGCGACCACCGCGCCACCATCGGGACCGGCGTCCCGGGGACCGGTAACGCCCTGTGGGTGGAGGCCGAGCCCATCGCCGAGCCCGAGGCCACGCCGGCTGCCCACGAGCTGGCCCGTGAGTACCGTGCCGTGCTCGAGAACATCCTGCACACCCGCGGGGCCGGCCGCATCGCGGCCCAGCTGCGGGAGATCACCGAGCCGAGCGGCCTCGCCGACGTGGCGGGCTACTCGCCCGACCTCTCGCTGACCCAGAAGGTCGAGGTGCTCGAGACGATCGACGTCGAGGCGCGGCTAAGCCTTGTCCTCGGCTGGGCGCGTGACACCCTGGCCGACCTCGCCCTGCGCGAGAAGATCAAGACCGACGTCGAAGAAGGCATGGAGAAGACACAGCGCGAGTTCCTCTTGCGCCGTCAGCTCGATGCCATCCGCAAGGAGCTCAACGGGCTTAGCGATGACAAGGACGGCGACGACCCCGACGACTACCGGGCCAAGCTCGAGTCGGCCGATCTCCCCGAGCACGTCCGCAAGGCCGTCGAGCGCGAGGTCGACAAGCTCGAGCGCACGAGCGATCAGAGCCCCGAGACGGGCTGGATCCGCACGTGGCTCGACACCGTCTTCGAGGTCCCCTGGGGCGTCGAGTCCGAAGACCGGCTCGACATCACCGAGGCGTCGAACATCCTCGAGGCTGACCACGACGGGTTGGCTGACGTCAAGGAGCGCATCCTCGAGCACTTGGCTGTGCGCAAGCTGCAGGCCGAGCGTGGGCTCGCGCCGGTGGACGGGCGCGGCTCCGGTGCGATCCTGGCTCTCGTCGGCCCTCCGGGCGTCGGCAAGACGTCGCTCGGTGAGTCTGTCGCCAACGCACTCGGTCGCAAGTTCGTCCGCGTGTCGCTCGGCGGCATCCGCGACGAGGCCGAGATCCGTGGTCACCGCCGTACCTACGTCGGTGCCCAAGCGGGCCGGTTGGTCCGGGCGTTGCGCGAGGCCGGGACCATGAACCCGGTCATCGTGCTCGACGAGGTCGACAAGATCGGGAACGACTACCGGGGCGACCCCTCCTCGGCGTTGCTCGAGGTGCTCGACCCGGCCCAGAACCACACGTTCCGTGACCACTACCTCGAGGTCGACCTCGACCTGTCGCGGGTGTTGTTCATCGCGACCGCGAACGTCAGCGAGAC
>DASXBZ010000182.1:0-19713 GCA_036491435.1 Acidimicrobiales bacterium | reverse complement strand
GGGTCGATGGGTAACCGTTCCCGAGATTCTGGTCCGGACTGGTGGCGGGTGACGGTCCCGCACGGACATGAGCTGCCGGTCCTGGTCGCCGACGCCAACGTACCTGGGTCGACGACGGCTCGAGCCACCACCAGACGTGGGATGGTTTAGGAGGGGCAAACGAGCCTCGGCCACGCGACAGCGAGACCGGGAATCTGCCCGCGAAAGCCGGAACTGACATACAACGATCGGGACACGGTCAGGACACAACTGGACCGAAGCCAGCGCATGGTAACGAGTGCCACGGAGTACCAATGTGTCTCGTCCACATCGCAGGTAGATTGCCTTTAGGGCCGTTGACATGGGGTGATTCAGAACGGCCGGGCACCGTTCGAATCCCGCCGCCTCCAAGAGCGGTTCGGCTCTCGCATTGAGTCGGAACGCTGTTGGAGGTGCGCCGACACCGCCCAGGGACACCGCTGGACACAACGGTTCCCGATTGACGGAACTGCGGACCTGGTCTTGGGGAGTACAGTCGCTTCCAACGGGCCCGGACTTCTCTCCGGCCCGAGGATGCGCGTTGGCCCGGTCTTACCGGCGCATGTCCTCTCATGACGGGAGCGCATCCATGACCACCACTTTGGAGCGCCCCTATGGGCGCGGCCGTTGTCGCGAACGCGTCTGCAGATGAACCGGCGCGAACGGATCCTGGCCGGCATCAATGTCGGGGGCAAGGATAGGGCCGCGCCGTCCCGCCTCTGCGATGGAGCAGCGGAGATCGTCGGCGTGTCGGGAGCGGGTGTGATGCTCATGTCGGGCGACCTGGCGCAGGGATCCCTCTGCACGACGAACCCCGTGAGCGAGCTGATCGAAGAACTGCAGTACACGCTGGGCGAAGGTCCATGCGTCGACGCGTACCAGCAAGATCAGGTCGTCAGTGAAGTGGACCTGGCAAATCCGAACACGCCACGCTGGCTGGCGTTCACACCTCGCGTCGTCGAAGAGGGCGTCCGAGCCATCTTCGGCTTCCCACTGCGACAAGGCATGGCCCGGCTCGGGGCCCTGAATCTCTATCGCGATCAACCTGGCCCCCTCACCGACGACCAGCATGCCGACGCCTTGGTGTTGTCCGAGGTGATCGCCAAATGGGTGCTCGACGCCCAGTCCGCTGCTCCAGAGGGGACCGTTGCCGCGGCACTGGAGGAAGAGTCGGACTTCCATTTCGTCGTTCAGAACGCAGCCGGCATGGTGGCGGTCCAGCTGGGAGTAAGTGTCACCGAGGCACATCTCAGGCTTCGTGGCTACGCGTTCGGCGAGAGCCGCCTGGTCCGCGACGTTGCCGAGGACATCGTTTCTCGACGACTGCGATTCACCTGATCAGGCTCCGACGTGGGCCTATGGGGACGAGAACGTCGTCCTCGGGCTGACTGTCATAATTATCTAGGGGAGATGGGAGGACACACTGTGGTTTCCCGGCAGCAGAACATCATCAGCTCGCTCATCACGATGGCCGACAACCTCGTGGACGATTTCGACGTGGTGGAGCTTCTCACCGGCCTGACCGATCGATGCGTGAGCGTGTTGGAAGTTTCGGCGGCTGGTGTCATGCTTGCCTCGCCGAGCAACGACCTACGGCTCGTTGCGTCGTCAAGCGAGGCGATGCAAGTGGTAGAGCTGTTCGAACTCCAGGCCCGCGAAGGCCCATGCTTGGATGCCTTCCACACCGGAGAGCGGGTGGAGACGGAGATCCTGAAGTCAGGATCTGGTCGCTGGCCACGCTTCTCGACGGTCGCTATCGAGGCTGGCTTCCGCTCGGTGTTCGCGTTGCCGCTCCGCTTGCGAGAAAGGACCGTCGGCGCGCTCAACCTCTTCAGTGTCGAGGTCGCTCCTATGGACGAGCGGGACGTCATGGTCGCCCAGGGGTTAGCCGACCTGGCCACGATCAGCGTCCTCCAACACGGCGCAGCCTCGGAGATGCAGCGGGTCAACGAGCAGCTGAACCGCGCCCTCGAGAGCCGCATCGTGATCGAGCAGGCGAAGGGGGTCGTCGCCGAGCGCGCCGGCATCGGTGTTGCCGAGGCCTTCACCCGGCTCCGGAGCTATGCCCGCACGAACAACCTGCTCCTGGCCGACGTCGCCGCCGCAGCCATCGATGGTTTGCTCCCTCCGACTGCCTGGGCGGCGCCCTGAGCCCTCGAGGCAACAGGCCGTAAGCCGACGAGCAATCGTGGCGTTCGCAGCTTCAGCGTAGAGACGCCCCACCTGGGGTAGGGTCCGGGAGAGAATCCGCCCAGGACCCCGGCGGTTGGCACGAGAAGCCGAGGGGCCGTGGGAACAGTGGCACCGGATTCACCGAACTCGCTCATTGCGGGCGGAGCGGAGCGACAGGTCATCGCTCGATCCATCGCTGTCTGGGCTTTTGCGTCCCGCCGATCGCCTCTCGACGCTGACTCCTCTCCCCTTTGCGGTCACCCGGACGCGGGTCGATGACCGAGCTCCCGACGTCACCTCTGCATCCCAATGTCCCGTCCACGCTCTCGAGAACCCTCGACGCCACTCTTCATCTCGGAAAGCAGGTAGAGCTCGGCGTTCTGCTGCGCCTCGTCGTCGAGACGGCTCGCTCGCTCTGCGGTGCCCGCTTCGGCGCCATCTGGGTGCTCGACGAGCAGCGCAGCATGCTCTCCGAGTTCATCCACACGGGTCGGCGGTCAGGCGGCTGCGGCTTTGGCGAGGCCATCGGGCGGACTCCGCCCGATGGCCGGCCGCTCGCCGGGCTCACCTCCGATCCCGCCCTGGTGCGGCTCGTACAACTCGACCTTCAGGATCACCCTCACAGCATCGGGTTTTTTCCCGCGCACCCGGACGCCGCCTCCTTTCTCAGATTCCCGATCAATGTGCACGGACAGAGCTCAGGCAGCCTCTATCTCACCGAGAAAGACGATCCACCTGAGTTCACCGAGGACGACGAAGTCACGATGACGGTGCTTGCCATGGCTGCCGGCGTCGCTGTCGAAAATGCGCGCCGTCTCGAGCAGGTCTGAGGAGCCGTTCGAATCCCGGTCACTCTCCGGGCTGTCGCCTCTTGGTCCACGGGCGGACATCCTTCCGAGCGCGCTGACAACGAGCGGGTGCCCCCGGTACGTCGCACTCGATCGGTTGCCCTCGTCGTAGGGAGCAACCGGCAACCCCTTCGGTCGTTCCGGAGCGCCGCGCTCTTTCAGCGCCGGTTGACGTTCCCCGCGTCGACAGGAATGACAGAGCCCGTGACGTAGCGGGCTTCCTCTGACGCGAGCCAGAGGACGGCGTTCGAAACGTCAATGGCCTCGACGGCCTCGACCGGAATGGCATTGGTGAGCGAGCCGGCCAGCTTGGGAGCGTGCTTGATGATCTCGGCCACGTTGCCGTCTCCAGCCATGGGGGTCCGGACCGTCGTGGGTGCCACGCTGTTCACTCGGATGAAGTAGGGCGCCAGTGCATTGGCCCACGAACGCGTCAAGCCGATGACGCCGTGCTTCGCGGCGGTATAGGCCAGCATGCCGGCGACGTCGATCGGCGCCCCGGTCAGCCCGCCGGTGGAGCTCGTCAGCACGATCGCACCCCCCTGACCGTTCTTGACCATCGACGGGATGGCGGCACGCCCGGTGTTCCACACTCCAGTGAGGTTGACCCCCATCACCTCGTCCCACTGCTGCTGGTCGGAAGCCATGCCACCCGGTCCGATGCCCGCGTTCGCCACCACGATGGTCACCGGCCCGAGTTCCCCGACTCCCTCGTCGAATGCCTGCTGCAGTTCGTCGAATTCCCGGACGTCCGCTTCGCGGGCCACGATGCGACGGCCGAGCCTTTCGACCTCCTTGGCGGTCTGCTCGAGGTCGGCCGATGTCGCCATCGGATAGCCGACCGACTGCAGCTGCCGGCAGATGTCGACGGCGATGATGTCCGCACCCTCCTCAGCGAGGCGGATCGCGTGACTCCGACCCTGTCCCCGAGCGGCTCCGGTGATGAACGCCACCTTGCCGTCGAGCTTTCCCATCTTTGTCTCCTTCCTCTCCCCGTTCGATCCAGGGCCACGACAGTAGGCTGCCGCCGAAGACGAACGTGCCACGGAGGCCACGAGCCATGACGGTTGAAGCAACAATCGACGACCTTCGTTCGCGTCCGGGAACGGGTGAAACCATTCCGATCATCGACCCGGTGACCGAGCAGCAGATTGCGGAGTTCGTCGACGGGGGTCCCGCAGCCATCGATGCCGCGGTCGCCCGGGCCAAGGAGACGTTCGAGTCCGGCGTCTGGCATCAGATGCCCCACTCCGAACGGGCCAAGATCCTGTGGCGGGTCGCTGAGCTGCTCGAGGCACGGGGCGACGACCTGGCCCAGCTGGACGCTCTGAACACTGGGATGCCTTTGCCGCAGGCGCAGCGCAACATCGCCGCGGCCATCGAGTTCTTCCGCTACTTCTCCGGCTGGTGCACGAAGGTCAACGGCATTGCGCACAATGTGCAGATGTCGGGCGGGCTCTCAGGGCTTGACGCATCGGTGCACGCCTACACGATCAAGGAACCCGCAGGTGTCGTCGGGCTGATCATCCCGTGGAACGGCCCGGCCTTCAACGCCGCCGCCAAACTGGCACCGTCGCTGGCCGCAGGCTGCAGCAGCGTGCTGAAGCCAGCCGAGGAGACTCCGCTCTCGGCGCTGGTGTTCGAGAGCGTCCTCGCCGAAGCCGGTGTGCCCGATGGCGTGGTCAACCTGGTCAACGGCTACGGGCACACTGCCGGCCAAGCCCTCATCGAGCATCCCGACGTCGACAAGATCGCCTTCACGGGGTCCACCGAGGTCGGCAAGCTCATCGTGAAGGCCGCGGCGGGCAACCTCAAGCGGGTCATGCTCGAGCTGGGGGGCAAGTCGCCGGTCCTCATCTACGACGACGCCGACCTCACCAAGGCCATCCCGGCCGCGGCGATGGGTATCTTCATCCACTCCGGACAGGCCTGTGTCGCAGGCTCGCGGGTCTTCGCGCAGCGGGGCGTGTACGAACAGGTAGTCGAGGGCATCGCAGCGCTCGCCGGCAAGATCCGGCTCGGTGGTCCGAACGATGGCAAGGTCCACAGCGGACCACTCATCAGCGAAAAGCAGTTGCACCGCGTCATGGGCTATATCGACGAGGGCAAGCGCGACGGCGCCGAGGTCGTGATCGGCGGCCACCGGCTGGAACGGACCGGCTGGTTCGTACACCCGACCGTGCTGGCCGAGGTGACGTCGGAGATGCGCCTCTACCAAGAGGAGATCTTCGGGCCAGTGGTCGCGGTGACGCCGTTCGACGACGACGACGAGGTCGTCGCGATGGCCAACGACACGATCTACGGCCTCGCGGCCTCTGCCTGGACGAACGACCTCGCCCACGCGCACAGGCTGGCCAAGCGTCTCGACGCAGGATCCGTCACGCTCAACTGCATGATGATGTGGGACCCCAACATGCCCTTCGGCGGCTTCAAGCAGTCCGGCTGGGGCTACGAGAACGGGCAGGACGGCATCGACGGCTACCTCAAGAACAAGACCGTCTGGGTGCAACTCTGACTCGTCGTTACACGTGAGCCGCTGACAAGAACGCTCGAAGGTTGCGCCCGGAGGCCCGCTCCGGACCGCCGGGTTGACCTACCAAACAGTGACGGTGATTGTCCCTGTGCCGATCGTCTGGGTCGGCCCGTTCACCGAGTTCTGGCTCAGCCCGGGTATGGCGATGGTGACCCTCAACCGAGATCCATCCACCGTCCCGTCAGCTGTCACCGTGCCATTCCTGACAGATCCACTGGTGAACATCGCCGATTCCCCAAAGGAAGAATTGGGCGGGACCCACAATGCCGTCCCCTGCGTCACCTTGTTCGTGCCACTGAATTCCAGGACCAGACCACCCAGGGCGGCCGTTGCCCCGTTGACATTGACGAGCGGCAGCGGGGTCGACGGGGTCGAGAGGGTCCACCCCCCAAACAACGCTGAAGCCTCGCCTTTGTAGACATCGCCCTGGTGAATCCCCCTCGGGGACGCAGCCACTGGGCTGGCAAGTGCGGAGCTCGTCAGGCCGCCAGAGATGAACGCAACAAGGACGAATCGCCGAAGCATCGTCGCTCCTCTCTCCTGCCGGCCTTTCTTGGACGGCACTATCTGCTCATCCTTACTACATGAGGGTTGCAATTCGCTGAGTCCGGATTGCTCACGCCGTCTGACGGCCCCTGTGTGGAGAGGGTCGGGGCCTGTCGGGCAGAGACGCCGTCCCCATGATCGTGGGATTCCAATCGGAATCGGGCGTTCCGCACCAACGAACCCTCAGGCGGACCGGCCCCCTGACGGGTGAGCGGGTGTCTGGCCAGAGCCAGCAACATGGCCGAGCCGGTCAGCAGCTCGCCTCCGGGCGTCCAACGCGGCCGTTGAGGATAATGGACACCCTGGGGCCTGGATCCCGGAACCGCTGCAGCCGATAGTGGGAAAGGCAAACGCGCCGAGCATTTGCAACGACCCCCGTCCTCTCTTGGACGGGGGTCGTTGCATTCTGGTTGCAGGTGCCACAGAACTTTGTCGCAGCCTGCATTTGCGTGGGAAAATAGACGAAGTATCACGGATGCTGATCAGGCGGCCCTACGGGACAGAGAGGGGGAGCATGACCACGATCGACGTGGCGCACGACGACGCGCTGAGTTTCTGGTCGTACCGATCGCCCCGGCGGCGGATCATCCGGCTCCTGCCCTTCGCCCTTGTGGCGCTCGGAGGCCAGCTCAGCGCACTCTTCAACCCGACCAACATGGCGTGGTTCTGGATATCGGCGCTCCTCCTCTTGGCGGCAGCTGCCGTCTTCGCGCTCCCACCACGCCCCTACACCTTGAGCGTCGCCACGGCGTGCTACGTCGCCTCGGTCGCCGCGCTCATGACGGCGAGTGGCGGGGTCGGCACCAGCGGCCTCGGTTCGCTCTTCTTGCTTGCCGTGGTCGGCGTGGCCATGTACGGGGACCGCCGGGACTCGGCGATCATCGTGGCGCTGGTCGTCGGCTTCCTGACCGTCGTGACTTTCAGCACGCCCCAAGGTGCCGCTTCGACTGCTCGGCGTCTCGTGTTCTTCGCCGCGATCGCTGCAGTGATGTCGGTGTCCATCCACGCTCTCCGGGAGCGCCTCGAGGCATCGAATCGGCGGACGCGCCAGTTGCTGCACCAGTCAGAAGCGATGAACCAGGCCGCTCGCGAGCTTGCACTCTTGCGAGGCCCGGACTCCATCGCCGCCGTCACCACCGAACTGGCGGCAGAGTTGGTTTCGCTTCCCGGCGGAACGGCACCGGAGGCCTGGTACGTCCGGGGGTGCAAAAAATCCTTCGCCGTCGTGGCGCACTTCGGTGGCAATGACGCACTCATGGATGCGGGTCCCGGCCCTGATGCGGAACCGCCGGCGATCGACCTCGTCGCGCGGACGCACTGGCCCGTCTCCCGGGAATGGCGCTCTTCTCCGGGCGGCCGCGTCCTGCGCGGGACCTGGGTGCCGGTGTGCCTCGACGGCGAGATGCACGGTGTGCTCAAGGTCGTCACGACGGCGTCGGTGACCAACGACGGCTGCATCGAACAGCTGACGGCGCTCGGTCACCTCATGGAAATGGCGCTCGCGAACTGGGCGGCGCACGAGGAGCTCGAGCGCCAAGCCACGTCGGAAGAGCGCCGGCGCGTGGCTCGCGACCTACACGATGGCCTGGCCCACGAGCTTGCCTTCATTGCGTCCAAGGCCCGCCGAAGCAGCGCGCCCAGTGAGATGAAGGAGCTCTCCGGCGCGGCCGATCGAGCGCTGGACGAGGCCCGCCGTGCGATCACGGTGCTCTCGCTGAGCGCCCCGCAGTCCCTGGTTGCTGCGCTCACCCAGACCGCCGAGGATCTCGGCGTGCGGCTCGGCGTTCCTGTGCTCGTCGACCTCGACGACCAGGTCGAAGTGGACGCGGAGGTCGCCGAGCAGCTGCTGCGCATCGCGCGCGAGGGACTGACGAATGCGGCGGTGCACGCGGATGCGCACTACGTCACGGTGACGCTGCGCGGGACCACGGACGGCCATCGGCTCGTGATCGCGGACGACGGGCGCGGGTTCGATCCGAACCATGTGGACCCGACTCGCTTCGGTCTCGTCTCGATGCGTGAGCGTGCGGAGTCGCTCGGCGGATCTTTCTCAGTGGACTCCTCCCCTGGTCGCGGGACGCGCCTCGAGGTGGCGTTCCAATGAACGGCCAGGTCAACGTCTTGATCGCCGACGACCACGCGCGGACCCGGGCTCTCGTCAGAGCCGCACTCGAGCGCAGCGGAGAGTTCGTGGTCTGTGCCGAGGCGGCGAGTTGCGACGCGGCCATCGAGGAAGCCAAGGCCACCCGGCCCGAAGTGTGCCTGCTCGACATCAACATGCCGGGCAGCGGCATCGCGGCCGCCCGTGGCATCACCACTGCGCTCCCCGGCACCGCTGTCGTGATGCTGACGGTCTCGCGTCAGGATGAGGACCTCTTCGACGCGCTCCGGGCGGGCGCCACCGGGTACCTGCTCAAGGGCATGGACGAGGATTCGCTCTCGATGGCTTTGCGACAGGTGCTCAACGGGGAGACGCCCTTGCCACCCAGCTTGGTGACCCGGCTCGTCGAGGAGTTCCGCGACCGCGAGGATCGTCGCGTTGCGGTGCCCGGCGATATCGCAGCGCGGCTGACCGGGCGGGAGTGGGACGTGCTCGAGCTCATGCGCACGGGTGCCAGCACGGAGGAGATCGCCTCCAGGTTGTTCATCTCGGCCACGACGGTGCGCTCCCATGTGAGCGCGGTGCTGCGCAAGCTGGGCGTGGCCGACCGGGAAGCGGCCGTGAAGCTGTTGGAGGGCTCTCAGACGCAGCGCTGACCAGCGCTTTTCGAGGTATTGGCAGTGCAGGTGTCCAAATACCTCAGCGCCTTTCAATGTATTGGCAGCGCGAGTGTCCAAATACCTCAGCGCCTCTCAAGAGCGGTTGCCCAGCCGCCGACGAACACCGGAGCAGTTCCAAACGAGCGCGCCCGGTGTTGGTGCAAGGAGATTCCACAAGTGCTGCGAGCAACGCACATCAGCAGGTCCTTCCGGTATACCCGGCGCATGAAGATCGTGTCCGCTGTGTGCGGCATCCTCCTGGCGGGGGTCGGTGCGTACGCCGCGACGAACTGGGTGGTCGGACTGAACTCGGGATCCTCGGGTGAGGGTCAGTCCGCCTCGATCTCGAACCTGACGATCAGTGCGGTCGCGTCGCCGTCGGCGACGAACCTGATGTACCCCGGCGGAACCGGAGACGTGGTCGTCACCATTTCGAACCCAAACCCGTACCCGGTCACGATCTCCGCCGTCCAGCTGCCCACCAACGCGACCTATGCGACGGGCTACACCACGAGCGCACTGACCACGACGCAAACGGGCTGCCTCGCCGCGACACCGAGCCAGGTCACGTGGAACTTCTCGACGGCAACGACTGGCAGTTCGCATGCGCTGACAACGCCGGTGACCGTGGGTGCCAGCGGACAGGCCAACAACCCCTTGGCGGTCACGCTCACCAACGACGCCAGCATGGGATCGACCACGCCAGCGGCGTGCGCCAGCACGTACTTCTCCATGCCCTCCTTCACGGGCGTGACGGCCACCGGTGGCGCGGCGACCTCGACGACCACGCCGGCCACCGACAGCTGGACGAGCTGATCCATCTTCTCGTGCACTAGGCGAGAACGGACCTATCAGGCGACGAGGAGGGGCGCGTGAAGGGGAGACGCAGCAGCCTCCTCGTCGCCGCCCCGATCGCCCTTGTCGGCCTGCTCCTCGCGTCCAGTACGGGAGCAGCCTGGGCCGCGACGAACTGGACGGTGCCGCTGCGCACCGCGAGCTCGGGCGAATCCCATTCGCAGACGGTCCCATCGGCCCCCAGCGGGGTCACGGCGGCCTGCGCTGCCCCGACCACTGCCAAGACGATCAAGGTCAGCTGGAGCGCAGTCACGCACGCCACCGCCTACACGGTGTACGACTCGACGACCTCCTCGACGGGCACCTATACCTCCATCGCCACCGGTGTCACCGGCACTTCGTGGACCAGCGGCACCTTGACCGCAGGCACGAACTACTGGTTCGAGGTGGCGGCGTCCGTCGGTTCCAACTGGGCGAGCGCCAAGTCCACCGCGACCGGTGAAAGCACGATCAACAGCATCTCGCCCTTCTGCGTGCAGCCCTGAGCGAGCCTGCCGCCACCGGAGGCAACGCCGATGGCATCCTGACAGAGTTACGGAAGCTCGCTCGGGCGCCACTACGGCCCTCGGCGCGCGGATCTTGGAAGATTCGGATGGATCGGGGGGCAATGGTCGAGGTGATGATGACGATCGTGAGGGTGGGGGCCGGGGCGGTGGGGCGTTGCCTGGTCGCACTGGTGGCGGTGGCATCGGCCACGATCGCGCTGTCGCTCCCCACGAGCGGAGCAGGTGCGGCCTCGGGCGGCGTACCCCCGTCCCAAGCTGGCGCCAGCACGCGCGGTGTGAGCACATCGACGATCAACGTCGTCTTCCCGGTGGCGAACCTGGATGCGCTGGCTTCCACTTACGGTTTCGCCGGGGACTTCGAGTACACCGAACAGGCTAAGGCCATCCACCTCTTCGTCGACCAGATCAACGCTGGGGGCGGGATCAACGGTCGCACGATCAACCCGATCATCACGTCCTACGACCCTGCCAACAACGCGGAAATGCAGAAGCTCTGCGTCGACTGGACACAAGGGAACCCTGGCGTCTTCGCAGTGCTCGACGGGGTCGGGACCTACACCGGCGTCAACCAGCTCTGTGTGACGCAGCAAGGCCACACACCCATGCTGAGCCAATGGACGACGGTCTCGTCGTTCACGCAGCAGGCATCGCCGTACCTGTGGTGGACCGGACCAGATGACGCCGGCGTGTTGCGCGCGCTCGTCACTTGGGGCGCGTCTCAGGGAACGATCGGCGCCAAGGCAAAAGTGGGTGTGATCGTCGGCGACCGAGCCAGCGACCAGGCCGCCCTACACCAATCGCTCCTCCCCGACCTCCGGCGCGTCGGTGTCACACCCCTGATCGAGACCATCCCTGCGCAGACTTCCGAGTCTGCCGCCACCGGCAGCGACGCCACCCTCGTCGTCGAGAAGCTGCACCAGGCCGGCGTCACGTCGGTCATCCCCCTGATCCCCTTCAACGCCTTCCTGCCCGTCGTGGTGGCCCAGACGCAACAGCAGTACTTCCCCAAGCTCCTGCTGTCGGACTACGAGAACGCGATCGAGACGTCACTCGGGCTCCTCGGCCCGTTCGGGAAAGCACTCAACGGTCAGGAGGGCGTCACGACCGAGACGCTGGGCGGCATCGACGACCCGCGGCCGTACGCGCAGGGCGGCTACGACCCCGGCGTGCGGAGCTGCTGGACCGTCTGGCACAAGGCGTACCCCGAGACCCCGAAGGGGAACATCAACGACGACATCGAAGAGCAAGGTCCGGTGCAGGGCTGGTGTCAGGAGATCCGCCTGTTCGCTCAAGCGGCAAAGGCCGCGGGCAGAGACCTCAACCGCCGGACGTTCGTGACAGCGATGTCACAAATCAAGGATTTCCCCGGCGGGTACTCACCGGTCCTGACCTACGGGCCGCATAAGTTCTCCGGCCCTAATCAGTATCAAGTGGTCCGGTTGCACGTGAACTCGCCTCCGAGTACCACACAGTGTCGCCCACCGCAGCCGGGCCAGCCGCCCGAAGGCACCTGCTGGACCCCGGTGCACACCTGGAAACCTCTCCCGGCGGCGTAGTCGCGTTCGCTGTTAGACCACTCCCCTACCCCTACTCACCGTCGCCTGTGGTTTCGGTGACGCCCTGCTCCCTGAGCCAGGTCGCGAGCTGCTCGCGGCGGGTGTCCGGGCTCAGCGCCATGTCGAGCGCCGTCGCATCGCCCGCGTAGTCGGGAATGGCCGCGACGTCGGCGCCCGCCGCGAGAAGTCGTTGGGCGGCTCGGAGCTGGCCGCCTTGGCACGCATGATAAAAGGCCTGGTCGATCTCGGATTGTGCGGGATCCGGCGTGGCGGCGAGCAGTTCGTCGATCCGGCTCAGCATCCCCAGCGCCGCCGCCTGCCAGAGGCGCTCGACCGGCGCCCCGCGCTCCACCAAGAGCCGGGCGACGTGCCAGCAGCCGTACCCGACGGCGTTGTCGAGCGGCGTGCCGATCGATCCACCCGGTGTATCGAGACGGGCACCGCCGTCGATGAGCACTGCGGCGACGTCCACGTCGTCGTTGCTCGCCGCCCAATGCAAGGGCGTCTCGGGACGGCCGCCTCCGGAGTCGAGGTTGGGATCGGCGCCTGCCTCGAGCAGAAGTGCGGCCGACTGCGGCGCGTACGGGAAGTAGCCGGGCCAATCGGTCGCAACGTGCAACGGGGTGCGCCAACCGCCGTCGAGACCTTTCGGTCCCACCATGCCGACCGAGGCGAGCTCGGGACGCGCGGAGAGGACGCTCTTCAAGATGTCGAGTTGGCCGAAATGGACCGCTAAGGCCAACTCAATAGCGACGTGATCGTCGTGGGGCAGCATCAAGGTCGGTTTCGATGACTTCCCATTCGGCGTTTCCGGTGACGACATCGGCACCACGCTAGGTCGGGCGCGGCGGGCCGCTCTTACGCCCGGCGAGTTCGGCGAACAGCACGGCGGCCCCCGAATGCTCCACGTCGCGAGTCGCGGTCAACAACACGACGGGCTTCTTCTTCGACGTCGCCCGCAGTCGGGCAATCCCTTCTTTGCCGGACGTCTCGTCTAGCTCAGCGCGATAGCGGCGAGCGAACTCGGCGAACTTGTCCGGCTCGTGGCCGTACCAACGTCTCAGCGCATCACTCGGCGCCACGTCCTTCGCCCATTCGTCGAGCGCCGCCTTCTCCTTGCTCACCCCACGCGGCCAGAGCCGGTCGACGAGTACTCGGTAGCCGCTGCCCTGGTCTTCGTCGTACACCCGTTGGACCTCGAAGTTCGGCCGACCGGCCACGGTCACGCTCGTTCGTGGAGCAGTGCGGGCAGACGGTTGCGCAGAAGCGAGGCCGCCTCGTCGCACAGGAGGTGGACGATCTCGGCGGCCGAGCGCACCGCGTCGACGGTGGCGGCCGACTGTCCGTAGAGCAGCGTGGTCACCTCGGGATCGAACCGCTCGAGGTCGAGCACCGCCGGCAGCTCGGCGCGCAGCTCATCGAGACGTCCCTCGAACTCGTCTTCGCGCCCGAGCCATCGATCGGTGTGCTTGGTACGACGCAGGCGCATGCCGACCGGCTTGGGCCACTGGACGCCGGCTGCGTCGTCGTACATCGTCGTGAAGACGGTGTCCTCGCCGTTGCTCTGGACGATGCAGTCCTTGTAGGCGTCGGGCACGTCAACCGCCTCGCGGCTGGCGAGGAACGCCGTGCCGAGTGAGGCCCCGTCGGCGCCTGCCGCGAGCACCGCAGCGAGGGCGCGACCGCTCGACACGCCGCCCGCGGCCAAGACGGGTGTGTCGCCGCTGACCTCGAGGGCACTGGCGAGGAACGGGAGGAGTCCCATCGTCCCGGTGTGGCCGCCGGCTTCGTGCCCCTGCACCAGCAGCGCGTCCGCACCTTCCTCGAGCGCGTCGCGAACAAGGTCCATGGTTTGGACCTGGCAGATAACCCGGGCTCCGGCATCGTGGGCGCGCCTCATCCACTGGCCCGTCGGCGCGAACGACAGGACGATCACCGGAGGTCCGGTCTCGAGCGCCGCCTCGAAGAGCTCCTCGGTGAAGGGCAAGAAGTGCGTGATGAACCCGACGCCGAACGGCCGGTCGGTCGCGCTGCGGATCGCCCCTACTTCGTCGCGAAGCCACTGCGGACCGCGGTTTGTATTGGTGCCGCCGAACGTGCCGAGTGCACCGGCCGCGGACACCGCGCCGGCGAGCGTGGCGCCGGTGACCATTGCCATCGGCGCCGACATGATCGGCGCCTCGACACCGAAGGTCTCCGTGAACCGTGTGTGGATCACCGTTCGCGATCCTATGCAGCGCCTCATGCTCGTGCCCCACGTCGTGAGATGTCGCTGCGCTTCAGCGATACGGCGCGAGGTCGATACCCGGGTAGCGCTGCGCGACACCGGCCAGTGTCTCCTCGGTCCAATAGGCGTCGCCGGGGCGTGGAAAGCCGAACAGGTCACGTTGGCGCACCGTGCACTGCGGGATGAACTTGGCCCAGCGCTCAGGTGATTGCTTGGGCCACGCCATCTTGCCGCCCCAGGTCGTTCCGCGGGCCTGGAAGTCGATGAGGATGGAGAAGCGTGATCGTCCGGCGGCGGTGAAGTTCGAACCGCGGTGCAGGATGTCGGTGCGGTAGACGAGCAGTGACCCCGCCGGTCCGACGCACCGCACCTCTGACTCGGCGAGATCCCCGAAGGGAAGGTAGAGCGGCGTATAGGGGACATCCTTGCCGGCCTCGTACGGAACGATGACGGTCGGGCCGTCCTCGTCGGTGACGTCGCTCAGATAGATGAAGGTCGTGATCTGCTGGTAACGCGGCTCGGGCCGGGGCACGACGAGGCTATGGCTGCCGTAGTCGCGGTGGAGGGGCTGGTCGTAGTTCACGGCGCTGGCGTACTTGGCCCAGAGCTCGACTTTGTAGAGGTGAAGGTCGTTGGTCTCGAGGTAGCGCTCAGCCGCATCGACGAGATCGGGGTGGACGGCAAGGCGGTTGAGGTCCCACGAGCGATACGGGAACTCCTCGACGCCGGCGAATTGACTCCCGGCGAAGCGCGTGTGCTCGGGTGTCCCCGGGTCGGCGAAGTACTGGTCGGGCGTCGGGAAGTGCTTCCCGAGCGCTTCTTGGGCCGCCTTCAGCTCGTCAGGGGCGAGGAAACCCTCGAGCAGCGAGAAGCCCTGGTGGCGGACCTCGTCAAGCATTGCGTCGGGGACGCGCATGGTGTTGGGACCTTAGGCCAGCGCGTGGGCGCGGGCGCGGTGAGGCCGAGCGGGGTGCGCGGAGCGTTTTGGTGCGGGAGAAGGGCGAGGAGTCCTGGGCGGCAAGTCTGGGTGGATACGCGACCTGGCGCATATACACGTCGACGACTGGTGCCCCGGGTCGGCCTACAGTCAGCCCGTGCGCGCCGTCGTGTTCGACATGGTCGATCCCGAGTTCCCAGCCCGCCTCGCCGAGCTGCCCGAACCGGAGCTGCCGGGGGCGGACTGGGCGCGCGTCGCGGTGACAACCGGGGGGATCTGCGGCAGCGACCTCCACCTCTTCGCCCACAACACCGGGCCGTCGCCCACCCTCGCCGGGATCGGGACCTTTCCCTTCGTGCTCGGCCACGAGACGGCCGGGCGGGTCGTCGAGGCTGGAGCGGAGTGCGCGGTCGCCTTGGGGACCCGGGTCGCCCTCGACCCGTGCATCCCGTGTCTGCCCCGCGGGTTACCGCTGTGCGACAACTGCGCTCGAGGCTGGACCTCGTCGTGCCTCAACCTGGACAGCGGGGTGCTGACCGGCGGCCGCTCGCTGGGCTTCACGCAAGGTCTCGGTGGCGGTTGGGGGGACACCGTGCTCGCGCACTCGTCCATGCTGCACCCGCTCCCTGACGCCGTCGGCGACCGGGGCGCGAGTCTCTACGAGCCCGTCTCCATCGCCTGCCACGGCCTGTTGCGGGCGGCGCCGACCGACGGCGACCCCGTGCTGATCGTCGGCGCCGGCATCATCGGACTCGCGGCACTGGCCGCGTTGCGGGGACTGTTCCCAAGATGTCCGGTCACCGTGCTGGCGCGCCATCCGCATCAAGCGACGGCGGCGACCGCGTGCGGGGCCGACAACGTGGTGCTGAGCGATGCGTCCAACGGCCACTGGGAGGAGCTCGCCGTCCTGAGCGGCTCACGGGTGGTCGGCCGGAAGAAGCACCAGATGCTCATGGGCGGCTTTCCCTACGTGGTCGAGGCTGTCGGCTCGCCCGGCTCGGTGACCGAGGCGCTGCGCGCCGTAGCCCATCGCGGCACCGTGCTGTTGCTCGGCGCGGCCGGCTTCAGCGAAGTCGACCTCACGCCCATCTGGTACAAGGAAGCCGCGCTCGTCGGCTCCATCGACCACACCGTGGACACCGGCCCGGCCCCGGGACTGGCCGGCGGACCCGACCGCCACTCGGTCGACCGGGCGCTCGACGTCCTCGCGGCCGGCCTGCTGCCCGAAGACGTCGTCGTGACCCACGAGTTCGGGCTCGAGGACTACCGCACTGCGATCGAGACGGCGATCGACCGGCACAACTCCCACGCGATCAAGGTGGTGTTCCGGCCGCAGGGTTGAGGCACGCCAACTAGCGATGTCCGCGGTCCGCCACCGCACGCAGTGCGCGGCTCACGAGACCGAGGCAGAATCCACACGTGCTCACCCGTGAGACCGGATACCTGACGCTGCGCCGCCCGGGTTCAGGTAGCGCCGCCACCAAGCAACTCCAGGCCGAGGGATACGTCGTCCTCGAGCAGGTCTTCAACCCCAAGGCGGTGGCCGCGCTGGCCGACGACGTCGAGCGCATCTACGAGGAGTACCCGCCCGACGAACGCTCGTCGCGCTATCCGCCCGAACACTGGGAGCCGTTCCGCTACGAGATGCTCAACCGAAGCGCTGCCGTGCAGCGGGCGATCGCCAACAGCAAGATCCTCAGCACCATCGAGCCCCTGCTCGGCGAGGACTGCCACGTCATCGCGAACACGGCCTGGTGGCAGCCGCCCGACAACAACAAACACGGAGGCCAGTACTGGCACATCGACAGCGGTCCACACGTTCCGCGCCCCGCGGGCGTTCCGTGGGACGAGCGCATTCCCTACCCGGTGTTCGCCGTCGCCGCGCACATCTACCTCATGGACTGCCCGCTCGAAGCGGGACCTACCGGTGTGATCCCCCGCAGCCACATGTCGGGGCAACCGCCACCGTTGGCACGCGCGGCGGACGACGATCTCGACTACGACGGCGTCAAGGCGACACCACTGGTCGCCAACGCGGGCGACGTCGCGCTCTTCGTCTCGGACATCTGGCACCGCCGGCTGCCGTCTCGCCGCGGCGACCCCGGCCGCATGTTCATCCAGTGCCACTACGGGCGGCGAGACCTGGCCCAGCGGCTCCGGCCGACGGCCGAGGTGAACCATCTCTCGGACGAGGCACGAGCCCGAGCCAAGACCAAGCGGCAGCGGACCCTCGTCGGGCTCCACCGCAACAGCTTCTACGACGGCTGACCTGGCGGCACGGCCACGCCCAGAGCATTGAGACGCAGCAAGCGCCGGCCAACACGACGGACGGCCGTCGTCACGTGCTGCGCGATCCTCCCTCTCGCGGCAATGACGACAAGCACACCAGCCGACGCCGCGCCAGCGCACACCCACAGCACCAACGCCTCAGCCCCGGGCCCCCGCTCCCAGTACGACTGCAGCTTCAACGTCAACACGGATGCGTTCACCGGCGCCTACGGCACAGCCAGCGCCATCGGGTGGGCCGGTGACCACAACAGCGTGATCACGTGCCTCGGTGGGACGTTCGTGGCGCAGGACGGCCCAGACGGCCTCTTCGAGCAATACGGCTTCGGGATCTACGACGGCCAACGCACCACCTGGGCCGATGCCGGCGGCTACCTGCCCGAACAGGTCACCACCTTCCACATGGCGACAGGCGCCACCGTCGCCATCACCGAATTCGCTGACGGACTCAACCTCGGGGGCAACCCCTTCGTAGCCGTCTACGCCCGCGTGCACGTCGACAACCCCACCGGCACCACGTTGACCGTCGACCCAGCAGCCTCACCCACGCTCGTCCCGCTCGATACGACCCAGAACACGGTCGCCCCTCACCACGCCGTCAACCACGACTACGCAACAGTCAGCGACCGCTTCGGCGCTTCCTACCCCTGGCCCAACGCCCAGAGCCTCCAGACAGCCGGCACCTTCCAACAGCACGAAGCCCACATGCGCGCCTTCTGGAACTCCGAGCTCACCCACATCGCCCACGTCGACACCCCCGACATAGAACTCAACAACGCCTACAAGAGCGGCTTCATCACCACTGAGCTCACCCGCCGCGGCGATGCCCTGAATACTGGCGTGAACGGGTACGAGAGCGAGTTCAGCCACGACGTCGTCGGGATCCTCACCAACCTCTTCACGCAGGGCGAGTTCACGGATGCCCACGCCCTCCTGACCGAGGCCCGCAACGTGGTCGGCGGTCAAGCCCAGTACGTCGACGGCCTCTGGACGTACGCCGTGCCGTGGGCCATCTATCTCATGAAGACCGGCGACATCGGCTTCGTCGAGCAGAACTTCGCCACCAGTGGCCCCGCCGGCCCCACCCAACAGCCAAGCATCGAGGCGAGCGCTCACGCGATCGCCGCTGACCGTACGGGCCCCGCCGGCACGATGGAGGCGACGAACGACATCGACACCCAGGGCCTCTGGACCGTCGACGACTTCGAGGCGCTCCTGGGCCTGGCCGCTTACCGCTACATCGCCGCGACCATCGGCAACGCCTCGGAGGCCAACTGGGCCGGACAGCAGTACGAAAGCCTCCTCCAGGACACCGACGGCGTCCTCGAGGAGACGATCACCACCAACCACCTCGACTACCTCCCCTGCGACCTCACACGGCCGAACACGGCCAACCGCTGCAACAACCCCAAGGACGCGAACTGGACCTCTCCGTTCGGATTCGGCGGCTGGGCCTGGGAGGCCGGCCTCCTCGACGCCCCCGTCAGCGGCCCGGGCGCCACGCTCATCGATGCGACCTACGACTACGGCTTCAACCGACTCAAAACGCTCCTCCCGCCGGACACCACCGGCGGCTTCCCCGGCGACTATTACTCGAGCGGCTATAACGCCGCGCAGGGTTCCGCCGGCCTCGCCAGCAGCGCGCACCGCGACCAGGGCATCCGAGATTTCGAGTTCATGATCGAACACGGGCAGAGCGGACCGTGGTCCTGGTGGGAGAGCTCGAGCGCCCCGGACCCGCACTCGCCGTGGGTCGGCAAAGGCAACCACCCGGGCACAGGCCAGGGATCCTCGCCCCATGCGTGGGGAATCGCCGGCTCGGACAAGGTCCTCCTTGACTCGATCGTCGCGCAGCGCGCCGACGGGTCAGTCCTCGTCGGCCGCGGCGTGCCGCCCCAATGGCTCACCACAACCGCACCGATCGACGTCACCAACTTCCCCACCACCGACGGCAAACGCTCGGGCTTCACCATCGGCGCCGACGGCACCGCCGTCACCCTGACCGTCTCCGGCGCGCACCCATCCGGCAAGATCCTCTTCGAGCTTCCCTCCTTCGTCGGCAACGTCGCGTCGACGTCGGCCGGCACCGTCGACCAGCACACGGGCACGGTCACGGTTTCGCCGAGCGTCCACCACGTCACGGTCACGCTGCGCCGTGCGCCATGACCATCGGCTCGTCGACGTCGCTCGGTTCCCGGTCAAGAACGACGAAAGGCGCTAGCTTCCTGAAGGCTGACCAACAGACTTGGCCCGACACGTCGCCGGAAGGCGCGGCCGCCGGAGGTGCGGACGGGAGAGGAGGTCGACGTGGCAGCAACGACATCGGGAGGGGCTGCCACCCAGGAGGTGTCGACCGCCCCTGACCGCCAGGGCCTGGTCCTGGCGGCCCTCATCCTGGTGGCGCTCGTGGCCAACCTCCCGCTCGCGTCGGCCAACGTCGCGCTCCCGAGCATCGGGCTGCACTTCGAC
>DASXBZ010000181.1:0-6004 GCA_036491435.1 Acidimicrobiales bacterium | reverse complement strand
CGAGGTGCTCGACACGGCGGTTGCGTTGGCGGAGCGCATCGCGCGCAACGGCCCGCTCGCGCTGCAGGCGACGAAGGAGCTGGTGTGGACGGCGTCGACCGACTTGGAGAAGGCCCGCGCGCTGGCGGCCGAGTGGCAGCCGAAGGTGTTCGGCAGCGAGGACGCCAGGGAAGGGGCGACCGCGTTCATCGAGAAGCGCGACCCGGTGTGGAAGGGCCGCTGAGGGCGGTTCGGCCCGCCGCTGATCGCTGATCCTCATTCGAGTCGCTGCCTCGGGCGTGCGCCCGAACATTTCTGGGACTGACATGAGTGAAAGCGCGCTGTCGGACTCGCCTCGATGTGAATCCCGTTCAGGGCTACCGGTTGAATGACCGCTTGGTAACCGACCTTCGTCTCGGTCCGCCAGAAACCGCATGAATTGCTGGTGTCGCGGTGAAACAAATGCTAGGCATTCACCCGAAAGAGATGGAGCCCCGGCGAGGCGGTTGGGAGCCGGCAGGGGGCACCACGCGATATTGGCGAAACCGGGAGGCCTTCCTCATGCATATTCGTAGTTTCATGCCGACAATGCGTCACGTCCCACAGATGGGTGCTGCGATCGCGTTGGTCGTGGGCTTGGGTGGAGGCGTGTTGGCCGTCGGTCTCGGCCAGACAGCGGGGGCCTCGTCGGCACCGGCCGTGCGTTTCCTCGCCGTACAACCTCGGCTGATGGGCGCTCCGCAATTCACGTTCACCGTCAACACGACCGCCGACACGCATGACGCCAACAATGGCGACGGCATCTGTGCCGACAGCGGGGGCCAGTGCTCGGTTCGGGCAGCGGTCGAAGAAGCCGATGCGCTGAACGCGACCGTGCAGGTCAACGTCCCGGCCGGGACCTACACCCTCACGATCGGCACGACCCTCACGGTCAACGACGTGGGCGGGCTCTCGATCACGGGCGCCGGTGGCTCGACGGTTGTCGACGGGACCGGTGTTGCCGGTTCGATCTTCCAGACCGCGGAAGGACCCGGCCTGGCCGGCTCCTTCCTCTCGCTCACCAATCTCGCCGTGAACAACGGCACTACGGCCAGCGACGGCGGTGCGCTGAACGTCGGTGACGAGAACGACACCGCAGAAGTCAATGGCGTCACCATGAGCGGCAACGCCGCCAGTAGTGAGGGCGGTGCGGTCTACACCGGCTCCGGCCAGTTCTGGGCCACGAACTCCACGTTCTCCGGCAACTCGGCCACCGACGGCGGGGGAATCGCCAACGATGGCGGCAACATCCGGGTGACCAATTCCGTCATCAGTGGCAATACCGCGACGGACGACGGAGGCGGTGTCGCCGGCTTCGACGGAACGACTGCGATCACGGGAGGGTCGATCTCGAACAACGTGATCAACGTCCCCTCGTCGGCAACCGGCGAGGGTGGCGGCGTCTGGGGCCTGGAGACGACCGTCACGGGGACAACGGTCTCGGGCAACGTGATCCAGCCTGCTCCCGCCGCGACGAGCACCCGTGGTTTCGGTGGTGGCCTCTACGTGGACTACGGCATCGGCCCTTACGACTCTCTGACCATCAGCGGGAACTCGGTGACCACCACGTCTTCCTCTGACGGAGGGGGCGTTTACGACACCGACGGGCTGTCACTGACGAATTCCACGATCTCTTCGAACTCGGCCGGCGCAGGCGGCGGGCTGGAGAACGAGGGTTCCGGTGAGGTGCTGACCAACGACACCTTCTCGCAGAACACAGCCACCACCGACTGCGGGGGCGGCATCTACGACAGCGATACCTCGACGCTCACCAACGTGCTCGTGGAGAACAACACTGCGGCCACTTGCGGTGGCGGTCTCTACAACGACGACGCGTTGTTCGTCACGGGTTCTGCGATCGTGGGGAACACCGCCAACCAGGGCGGTGGCCTGTACTCGGACAACAAGGCGCAGTTCGAGAACACCACCTTCGCCAACAACACGGCCAGTGGGGCCGGCAACGGCGGCGGTGCGATTTACAACGACTCCTCCCCGGTCAGCTTGAACTACGACACCATCGTCGGAAACGTCGCTGATCAGGGCGCCGCGCTGCTCTCAGCCAGCGAGGGCGGGACAGTAGGGAGCTCCATCGTCTTCGGGAACACGACCAGCGGCGGGGCCGAGGCCGAATGCTTCACAGTGGCCTCGGATCTGCCTTTCGGCACGACCGGCCACAACTTCTTCGGCGACTCCTCGTGCGCCCACAACAGTTTCGACCAGGTCGGGGTCAACCCGATGCTGAGCGCGCTTGGCAACTACGGCGGTGCGACGCCGTCCTTCATGCCTCTGCACGGGTCGCCGGTGATCGACGCCGGCGGCGGGTCGTGCCCGGCCGTTGACCAGCGCGGTGTGGCGCGTCCGCAAGGCGCGGCGTGCGACAGCGGTTCGGTCGAGGTCGGTCAGGGCTACTGGACGGTCGCTTCTGACGGGGGCATCTTCTCCTTCGGAGCCGCCTCGTTCCACGGCTCGATGGGCGGCAAGCCGTTGAACAAGCCGATCGTGGGCATCGCACCGACGCCCGACAACCAGGGCTACTGGGAGGTGGCCACCGACGGCGGCATCTTCGCCTTCGGCGACGCCCAGTTCCACGGGTCGAGGGGCGGGCAGCCGCTCAACTCACCCATCGTTGGGATGGCCGCGACACCTGACGGTGGTGGCTACTGGCTGGTGGCCTCAGACGGCGGCATCTTCAGCTACGGCGACGCCGGCTTCTTCGGCTCCATGGGCGGCAAGCCGCTGAACAAGCCGATCGTCGGCATGGCGTCGAGCCCGGCCGGCGGGTACTGGCTGGTCGCGTCCGACGGCGGCATCTTCAACTTCGGGCCGGGTGCGGGCTTCCATGGTTCATCCGGTGCACTCCACCTCAACAAGCCGGTGGTCGGTATGGCCGCGACGCCGGATGGTGGCGGCTACTGGCTCGTGGCCTCTGACGGAGGCATCTTCAACTACGGCGACGCCGGCTTCTTCGGCTCCATGGGTGGCAAGCCACTCAACAAGCCGGTCGTTGGCATCGCCAGCACGCCCGGCGGCTCGGGCTACTGGGAGACGGCGACAGACGGTGGCATCTTCAGCTTCGGGGACGCCGCCTTCTTCGGCTCGACAGGTGGCATCGTGCTGAACCAGCCCGTGGTGGGGATCGCCGGGACCTAGTCCCTGACGTTCCACACGTCATTCGACGAGCAGCCCGCCCTTCGGGGCGGGCTGCTCTCGTCTTCGGGTTTGGGTCTTCCGCGGCGGCCAGCCGGCGAGATGGCGAGTCCTCCCCGTCGCCGGGTCCGGTGGGACGGCGGGGTGGCCGGCGTCAGCCGTTCTTCTGCGGCTCGGGGGCTGACTCGGAATCGGGCTCCAGCGGTACCGAGACGCGGGCCACGATCACGTCCTCGCGACTGCGCAGCGCACGGCTCAGCACGATGTCGATCTGGTTGTGCAGGAGGCGGTAGCGGAACTTGTCCGGGCGGATGACAGGGATGAGCACGACGATCTGGTCGTCGGGGTTCTCCTCGCGGGTGCCGTCGATGAAGCGCACGATGGGCTCGACGACCGAGGCGTAGTCGGTGCGCAGCATCCGGAGCGGCACGCCGGGGTCCCACTGGCGCCATTCGTGCTGGAGGCTGTCGACCCAGTGGACCGCGTCGTCACCGGTGCGCAGCACCACGGTGATCGCCACGACTTCCTGCCCGAGGGAGACGGCCTCGGTGAGCGCGTGCTCGGTGAGGCGGGAGATGCGATTGACCGGCACGATGACGATGGTGCGCTTCTCGACGGGCTTGGGGGGTATCACGTCGAGGCCCAGCTCACGGCCGGCCCGCACGTAGTAGGCGTGGATCCTGGTGAAGAGGAAGATGAAGGCCGGGATGGCGATGACGACGACCCACGCCCCCTCGGTGAACTTCGAGACGAGGAACACGATCGTGGCGGTCGCAGTGACCACCGCGCCGAGGCCGTTGACGGCGGCGCGTCGCCGCCAACCGGGCGGTCGTTCCTTGCGCCAGTGCACCACGAGCCCGGTCTGCGACAGCGTGAAGCCGATGAAGACGCCGATGGCGAACAGCGGGATCAGCGTGTTGGTGTTTCCGTCGACAGCGACAATGAGTGCGCCCGAGAGCACCGCCAGCACGACGATCCCGAACGAGAAGACCTGCCGGTCACCGCGGATGCTGAAGAGGTGGGGGAGGTAATTGTCGCGGGAGACGAGGCTGGCGAGGACGGGGAGCCCGCCGAAGGACGTGTTCGCCGCCAGGGCGAGCACGATCGTGATCGTGATGGAGACGATGTAATAGGCCGGGCCCCGGCCGACCGCCATGGCCATGATCTGGCTGAGCACGGTCTGACCCGAGCGGGGGCCGATGTGCCACTTCTTGGCCAGGACTGCGAGCCCGATGAGCATGGTGCCGAGGATGAGCCCAAGGAGCATCTCGGTGCGCTTGGCCCGCACCGCGCGGGGTTCGCGGAAGAGGGGGACGCCGTTGGCGATCGCCTCGACGCCCGTGAGCGCGCTGCACCCGGCCGAGAAGGCCTTGAGGACGAGGAGGACCGTCACGGCCTTGAGGCCCGTCGTGGGGAGCTGGCTCTGCCCGAGCGGCGCCTCGTTGAGCCCGAGCGGGTGAATGAGACCCACGGCGATGACGGCGAAGAGCCCGACGATGAACACCATCGTCGGCAGGAGGAAGGCGCGGGCGGTTTCGCCCAGACCCCGGAGGTTCAGCAACGTGATGACGAGGAGGATCCCGAGACAGAGGGGGATGGTGGCGTCGCTGAGGCTCGGGTACGCGCTCTGGAGCGACGCCACACCGGCTGCGATGGAGACGGCGACGGTGAGCGTGTAGTCGACGACGAGGGCGGCTGCGGCCACGAGGCTGACGTTCGTCCCGAGGTTGGCTCTCGAGACCGCGTAGGCGCCGCCGCCTCCCGGGTAGGCGTCGATGACCTGCCGGTAGGAGAAGACGAGGATCGCGAGGAGCCCGACGATGGCGATCGTGATGGGCAGGATCAGGTGGAGGGCGCCGGCGCCGGCGACGGCCAGCACGATGATGATGGCCTCGGGGCCGTAGGCGACGCTCGTGAGGGCATCGAGGGACAGCGCGGAGAGCCCTTCGATCGGGGTGATGCGGTCCCGGCCGGTGCCGGAGACGCGGGCGGGCCGGGGCGGTCCGACGAGGAGGTGCCAGACGGAATAGGTCCGACCGTGTTGGGGCTCGGGCGGCTCCAGCATCGGCACGCACTCTACGAGAGGCCGGCCTCGGCGCCGGTAGACGGTGGTTGTTTGGTGTCGGCGGCAGTTCCGTCGCTGCTGACGTTGTTAGCGTGAGCGCCCGATGGAACTGTGGGAGCTCGTGGCGCGTGAGCAATGCCGGGACACGCTGGCGCAGTATTCGCACGCGGGGGACCGCTACCAGCTCGACGACTTCGCCGGCGCGTTCTGCGAGGACGGCATGCTCGAGATCCGCGGGCAGCCGCCGCTGGTCGGCCGCGCCGCGATCGTCGAGCGCTTCGGGGGCGCAACGGCGGCCCAGCAGGCGCAGGGGGTCGCGGCGTCGGCGCGTGCGTCGGGCGCGGCGCGGCGCGTCGTACGGCACACCGTGACCAACGTCCGCTTCGAGGTGGTGTCGGAGAGCGAGGCGACGGTGGCGAGCTATTTCACGGTCTTCACGGAGATCGGGCTCGATCACATGGGCCGCTACCGCGACCGTTTGGTTCCCGTGGGTGATCGATGGCTCATTGCGCACCGCTTCGTGTCGACCGACTGGCGCGCACCCGACTCGGTGTTCCGCGCTGCCGCGGACGAGGGTTGAGCGTTCGCGGTTAGCCTCAGCCGACTTTTTCGAGGGCAGGGAGATTCGGGACGTGGGGAGGGGCATGGACGTTGGAGTGACTCGGGGGTGGCGCCGACTCCGGTTCGCGCTGGCACGTGGCGTGGTTCTTGCGACTGCGACCGCCTTCGTGGTGAGCGCGCCCGTAGGCGCGGCAACGACCACTGGCGCGACCT
>DASXBZ010000180.1:0-2900 GCA_036491435.1 Acidimicrobiales bacterium | reverse complement strand
GAAGTCAGCCCAGCGAGCACGGCGATTCTTCGCCGTCTAGGACCTGTGGTGCAGCTCGGAGTGCACGCCGCCCTGTCAAGGCGGAGGTCGCGGGTTCAAATCCCGTCAGGTCCGCCGCCAGGTTCCGGTCCCCCTGCGGGACTCGAACCCGGTACCCGGTCGGGTAGCTCAGTTGGTAGAGCGCGCGCCTGAAAAGCGTGAGGTCGCCGGATCGATGCCGGCCCCGACCACCGGAACGAACCAGGCCAGGACCTCTAAAGACTGGCCGTCGCTTTCTTGCTCCAAACTTCGTGCCCACAATGTGCCCACCCGGAATTGGATTCCGTTCTCGTTTCGTTGATTGCCAGAACGGAGCACCGGTAGGTCTGGCGCGATTATTCGGCACGAACAAGTTCACAGCTCGTATGGGATCTGGCTAGTAGGGGCCGAACACCTTCCTGTAGATGCCATCGTCAATGGCCGGACAGCTCCACGACCGATCTTCCGAGCACTGCGCTTCGTCAACCGGAAAGAACCCCTGTCGCCTGACCGACTTCGATCAAGTGGCCATCGGGGTCGCGGATATAGCAACGGACCTCTCGTCCGTGGTCCTTCGGCTCCGTCAGGAACGAGGCTCCCCGGGCTGACCATTCGGAATAAGTCTTCTGGATATCCGCGACTCGCACGTTGAGAAATGCACTCGTCTCGTTCGTGGATTGGGGCGTCCTCAAAGTGACTCCTGGCTTGTCATCCGTTGGTCCGCCGCCAGCGTTCATGATCAGCCACGAGTTCGCGACTCTGAGAATCACCGGATCGCGCTCGCGAACGATACGTCCGCCGAACAACGACAGATAGAACTCCCGTGATCTGTCCTGGTCGGATACCACGAGAAAGTGCGTGAGGACGAATCCCTCGGTCGGTGCAGGAAAGTCTTCTAGAGCCATCTGTTACCTCCGTTCCGTTGAAAGGACTAAAACATCTGCTTCTTGAGTCAGTGCCGTCACTACTTATTCAGCTCAGGAACCCCGCGAGGCGGAAAAAGGCCAACCCGTCGATCATTTGCCACGCTTCGATGATGCGTCCGTCCTGAACGCGGTAGATAAAGATGGCACTGGCCGAGAGCCTCGCACCTCTCGCGGGACGACCGAGCAGAGGTTGCCCCGTGTGGACTCCAGTCATCCGTAAGCGAAGCATCGCTCGATCCTCAGAGCAGATGATGTCTTCGATTTCAAGTCGAAAGTCGGGCATGGCGGAAAGGATCATCCCGACGAAATCGGAGCCCCCGATGGGCCCTTGACTGTCTGGGAAGAGCTGTACGAGGTCATGACGTACGAACGAAGGATCCAGAAGTTCCTGGGCACGCGCTTGCAAGGTTCGATCGTTGATTACCTCGATGGCGCGACGTGCAACCGCTTCGACCTCAGACTCCATCTTCGGGGTCCTTCCGCGGACCCGCGCCGCTCGGCTGGAGCGAGCAATAACCCGCAAGGCGGGAGGAAGGTGGCTCGGGATCCGGCCAAAGGATGTTCGTGTGACCGTTACGCCGCCAACGTCTGCTGGCAGATCCAATCATGAGCCCTGTCAGCCTTGGCTGACGTAGGGCAGGTTCGCCGCGGTCAGCATTTCGAGCGCCATGCCAAGCGCCATCCCCTCGGCGAGGCGACGGCTGATGCGCTGGCGGAAAATGACAGCGATATAGCGGTTCGTAAGTTGTGGCCGTGCCGTCATTTGCTCCGCAAGCTCTTGCGCACGAGAGAGAACGCTCTTCTGGGGAACGACCTCAGCAACGGCCCCCCATGCGAGTGCCTCCTCGGCTGAGAACGATCCGCCGGTGATCTCGAGAAATCGGGCGCGATTCAGTCCGAGAACCTCTTCCCATACTACGAAGAGTCCGTCACCGGGCGCGATGCCGAAGCCGAGGTGAGGCGCATCAGAAAAGGTCGATGTCTCGCTGGCTATGACCACGTCTGCCAAAAGTGCATATTCGCTGTGGACCGAGACGGGTCCGTTGACCGCGGCGATGATGGGAATCTCGAGGTCCACCAAGCGCTGGACGCCCCGCCGGCCTTCGAGGTACATGACATCGCCTATCCACGGTTTGGTTATGTCACCCAGACTGGGGCCGTCAATGTTGTCGATGAAGGTACCCCCGGTCCCGGTCAGCACGAGGATCTTGTTCTCGCGGTCGTAGGCGATGTCCTCGAGCAGCCGCGGAAAGTCGTGGTGGGTGGTGCCACTGAAAGTGTGTTCTTTGCCGTCGGTGTGGAATCGGACAGTGAGTACCCCGCTCGGTGAGCGACTGATGGCAAAATTCTCGTACTTGTTGAAATAGGCCTGTGGATCACTCATCCTTGGGTCCCCTTTCTAGGTTGATTAGTGCGTTATCTCTCTGTCTTTGCGGTCTGTCGAAGCCAAGTCATCCGAACGGGGAGCATCGCCACACGGCAGCTGGACCGCGTTAACTGGAGGGTCACGGCTTGTCCGATGCCCCCGGCCCGCTCGGTCACCCCAACTACGCGGTCGTCGAACGATGCGCTCATCGAGCGGCCAGCGCATCGAGCGCGGCCAGGATCTCCTTCGGTTCGGAACGGGTGGTGTAGTCAAGGTGGACGTCGACCCAGCGGACCACTCGGTCGCCGTCGACGATGAGCGTGGTCGGCATCGGCAGGCCGGTCGTACCGTCACCGTTCACAGTGGTGAGGTCGAGCCCCAGCTGCAGCTGTGCGGCCCGGGCTTCGTCGGAGGGGCCCGTCACGATGCCAATGGCCTTGGCAACCTGGTTACCCGGGTCCGACAAAACGGTGAAGCTCAGCGCGTTCTTCTCCTGCATGCTGAGCGACCCGTCCGGTGCTTGGGGGCTGATTGCCACCAGCCGGACGTCCCGGCGGTCCAACTCGGGGACCAGCTCGGCCTGGTAGGCG
>DASXBZ010000179.1:0-11313 GCA_036491435.1 Acidimicrobiales bacterium | reverse complement strand
CCTGACTATCGTCAGCGGTGTGCGCTGTCCGTGGTGCGGTCTCGACGACGACCGCGTCGTGGACTCGCGACAGGCCGAGGACGGGGTGGCCATCCGGCGCCGCCGGGAGTGCCTGAGCTGCGGGCGCCGCTTCACGACCTTCGAACGGATCGAGGAAGTCCCGCTATGGGTGGTCAAGCGCAGCGGGCTACGTGAGCCCTTCGACCGGGCCAAAGTCGTGGAGGGCGTGCGGGCGGCCTGCAAGAACCGGCCGGTGAGCGACGAGCAGATGGAGGAGCTGGCCCAAGCGGTCGAGGACGCGCTGCGGGCCCAGACGAGCGAGCCCACCAGCCAGCAGGTGGGCGTGGCGGTGCTCGAGCGGCTCCAGGCCCTCGACGACGTGGCCTACCTCCGCTTCGCCAGCGTCTACAAGGGCTTCGAGGAGGCAGGAGACTTCCAGCGCGAGGCGAGGATCCTCACCAAGACGACGGAGCCCAAGCGGAAATGATCGACGAGACGCCCGGTGTCGCGCTGGCCGTCTACGCGCATCCAGACGATGCTGACGTGGGGTGTGGCGGGACCCTGGCGCGCTGGGCCAAAGGTGGGACCGCTGTGCACCTGATTGTGTGCACCGATGGGGGAAAGGGCACGAGCGATCCCGGCGTGCAGCCGAAGAAGCTCGCCGCCGAGCGCGCGGCAGAGCTCGAGGCGTCTTCGGCGCTCATCGGCATTACGACGGTCGAAAATCTCGGTTTTCGCGACGGGGAACTCACCGATTCGGAAGAGTTCCGCCGGACGCTGGTCGCCCGCGTGCGCGAGCTGCGCCCCGACGTCGTGTGTGGGCACGACCCGAGCGCCATCTTCTTCGGGCAGGACTATTTCAATCACCGTGACCACAGGATCACCGGGCTCGCACTGCTCGACGCCGTTGCGCCGGCCGCGGCGCTGCCGCACTACTTCGCCGACGCCGGCCCTCCCCACCAGGTCTCGACCGTGCTGTTGTCGGGCACGCTCGAGCCCGACGACTGGGTTGACGTGAGTGACACCATCGAGACGAAGGCAGCGGCCGTGGAGTGTCACCGCAGCCAGTTCGCCGGTCAGAGCGGCTGGGCCGGAGAAGCAGTCCGCCAGCGGGCCGCCGAAGAGGGCCGGAGGGCGGGCGTTGCGTACGCCGAGGGGTTCCGCCGGTTGACCCTCGGTGCCTGATCAACGCACGGTCCCGACGATCCTTCACATTGACATGGACGCGTTCTTCGCGTCGGTGGAGGTGCTCGACGATCCGACGCTGGCCGGCAAACCGGTGATCGTCGGAGGGGCAGGCGCTCGCGGTGTTGTCGCCTCCTGTACGTACGAGGCGCGCGCGTACGGGGTGCACTCGGCGATGCCGTCGGTACGGGCCCGACAGTTGTGCCCCGATGCCATCTTTTTGTCCGGCCGGCACAGTCGCTACGGAGAGGTCAGTGCTGAGCTGCGAAAGATCCTCGAGGACGTGACCCCCATGGTCGAACCCATCGGCCTCGACGAAGCGTTCATGGACGTCGTCGGTGCGCTCAGGCTGCTCGGGCCCCCCGAGCAGATCGCCCGTGCCCTTCGCCAGCGGGTCAAGGACGATTTGCGACTCGACTGCAGCGTCGGGATAGGACGCTCCAAGATGCTGGCCAAACTGGCGTCCCGGGCGGCCAAACCGCGAGCCAGCCGCAACGGCCTGCAGCCGGGTCCCGGCGTGTATCTCGTCGAGCCGGAGCACGAGCTCGAGTACCTCCACGCCCACAACGTGGAGGCGTTGTGGGGGGTCGGGCCGGCCACGGCGAAGCGCCTCCACGACATCGGCGTGCGCACAGTGGGGGACCTGGCTGCGTTGCCGCCTGACACGCTCACGCGGCGGTTGGGCCGGGCGAGCGGTGCCCATCTGGCCGCGTTGGCGCGGGGCGATGACCCTGATCCGGTCAACCCGAACCGGCCCAACAAGTCGTTGGGGCACGAGGAGACCTTCAGCAGCGATCTCGTCGACGCGCTCGATCTGGAGCGCAACGCGTTGCGCATGGCCGAATCGGTGGCGACGATGCTGCGGGGCGAGTCGACGGCGTGCCGCACCGTCACGGTCAAGGTCAAGTTCAAGGACTTCTCGTTGGTCACGCGCTCGCACACGCTGAGCCGCCCGATCTCGACCGGTGGGGCTATTGGCCAGGTGGCGGCCGCCCTGCTTGCCAGCGTCGATCCCGGCGAGGGCATCCGCCTCCTCGGGGTGAGTGCCTCCGGGCTCACGAAGTCCGGCGTCGACCAACTGTCCTTCGACCTCGGCGACGGGATGACCGAGGCCAATCAGAGCGCGACGGCGACCGAACAGTCATGGCACGACGTCACCGTCGCGGTCGACGCCATCCGGGACCGCTTCGGCAAGACGTCGGTCGGCTCAGCCGGCCACGTCAGCGAGGAGGGGATCGAAGTGCCGGCCCGTCGGGACGCCCCCTGGGGCCCGGACGAGTAGCAGGCCACCAGCGGATCCAATAGCCGTGCGGGTGGGTGTCGGCCAACCGTTCGGGCTCGCCGTCGGGGCCGATGTGAACGAGCGCGGTGGCCAGGTCGGGTCCTTCGCGCGGCACGGGCGAGGGCGGGGTGGGGAGGCCCGGCGTTTCGAACGGCGTCTCGCAATAGAGATGGTGGACCGGCCGCACCGAGCCGAGCGCGTGGACCCCGGCGGCGAGCGTCCGCTGATGACCCTCGTCGAGATAGGCCGCGACCCAGGAGTGGAAGACGACGAGCGGCGTGTTCCCCGCGATCGACGCCGCTACGCGGGGCAGGTCGGTGACCATGTCACCCTGCTCGAGTCGCGGCGGGTTGTTCGTGTCGCGGGCGTTCGACAGCGCGGCGCGCAGGCGACCGAAGCGGGTCGGGTTGTCGGGCCATTGGCACGCCAACAGCCACAGGACGGCATCGTCGGAGTGGGGGTCGAGCGGCGAGAGGTCGAGGCCGACACGCTCACCGACCGTGGGCAGCCGCAGCTCGGGCAACGCGCTCAGGTCGTCGCGGGCTGCGCACTCGATGGACACGGCCGAGCCGACGGTCCCCGCGGTGCGCACGGCGTCGTCCGCGGCTGAGCGGTACGTATATGCGTAGTCGTCGAACAGCAGATTGAGCCCAGCCGAGGTCCCGAGGTCCAGCAACGAGAGTGGGACATCGGCCTTGTAGCGCGCTGCGATGTGACATAGCCCCGGCAGGAGTGCGCTGCAACGCCCGACTTCGTTCGTCTGCGTGGTGCGGGCTGCGATGACGAGTGTGAGTTCGCGCCGGTGTTCGTCGCAGAAAGCGGTGAACACGGCACTGACATCCGTGGCGGAAGGGTGGAAGGGCGTGCCGCGCACCGCCGCCACCGTGTCGTAGTAGGCGGCCAACGGGTGATCGACTCCTGACAAAAGAAGGAAATGCACCGCGGCCAAAAGGAGCAGGGGGCGCCGTTGCGGGAGGGGAGTGTCGTCGAGGAGCGAGAGCACCCGTGGGTCGTCGGCGACGCCCCGGCAGATGGCCGGATAGATGACGCCGCCATCGCGCTCGACCGTTGCGGCAAGGCCGCGGAAGTGGTCGGCCAGCGGGAGCTCGACCAGCACGCGATCAGAAGCTGGCAGGCAGGAGTGGGCTGATGGCGCCGAAGAAGAACCAGAGCAGTACGAGCATGCCGACCGTGCCGACACCCCAGATCACCCAGCGCTGACGGCGGAAGCGCCACGCCGCATAGAGGATGGCGCCGAGGAGCACGAGCACGAGGAAGCCCCAGAACAGCGTCTGGGTGAGCCCGACGTCCGAGTTGCCGGCCAGGTCGCCGCTCTTCGGATCCGTGGTGAGTCGGCCGGCCGGGAGACCTTGGTTCGGGAAGAGCTGTGAGTGCGCCAGCTTGGCCTGGACTATCAGCCTCGTGGACGCGCTGAAGCGCGGATTGCAGGTCGTGAGCGTGAGGAGGTTGTCAAAGGTGTTCTTGATCACGGACGTGTCACTCGGCGACACGACCGACGTCTTGGTCGTGTCGTAGACGAAGATGCCTTGCAGGGTCGTCAAGACGATGGGATCGCCGACCTTGACGCCATCCAGGTTGTAGAAGGGGTGGCCGTAGGTCGTCCGGTGGCCGGCGACCGACGCGTTGCCGTTCTGGCCGGGGAGGGGGGTCCCGATGTAGTGACCCGGACCCTTGCGCAGGTCCGGGGTGTTCGTGCCCTCGACCACGACCTGATTGACCCCGATCTTCGGGATGCGGATGTCGCCGACCGGCGCGCCTTCGCCCGGGTCGGCCGTGCGGGGCGCGGTGACGGGCGGGCCTGTCGGCAGCTTATTGATGGCGGCCGCCTCGGCCAGGGCGTGTTGGATCTGTTGGTCGTTCGTCTCAGCGATGAGGGTGCTGCGCAGCGCGTTCTGGGTGTGCGACTCCTGGATCGCCGTGCCCCAGATTTGGTACGCGGTGAACAGCAGGACGAGTACACCCGCCCCGATCAGGATCTTGCCTGTGATGGAAGCCGCCTGTCGCAACATTAGAAAAGAGCCTAGGGCCAGCCGGAATGGGCACCCGGTCAGCCCCCCTAGCTAACGGCCGAGGTTCCTCGGGCTTACGCCTGGACGGTGACGAGGGTGCCGAGCGGCGTCAACGGAAACACAACAGCGGCGTTGGAGATGGGCATCTCCACGCACCCGTCGCTCTGGGGATAGCCGTAGCCAGGCCGCACGAAGCCGTGGAGGGCGTCGCCTCCGTGGAAGTAGCTCACCCAGGGGATCCCCGGGTCGCTGTAGTGGGAGCCGTCGGGGTTGGTGCCGCTCATGGTCGTGACGGTGTAGCGAGCGAAGACCGGCCAGGTGCCGTTGTCGGTCGTGGCGCCGGGAACGCCGGTGTTGACCAGACTGCTGTACACCGACGCGCCGTCCTTGTAGACGGTCGCTGTCTCAGGTCGCGACTGGCTGACGAGCACGTAGTCCCACGACTGGGTATTGCTCTTTCCGCTCTGGACGTCGGCGAGGAGGTCTGTCCAGACCTGCGGGCCCGCGAGACCGTCCGTCTTCAAGCCGTTCTGGTTCTCGAAGTTCATCACCGCGCCCTGCGTGATCACGTTGTTCGTGCCGGGTGTCCACAGCTTGGTGAGCGAGTCCGGTTGGTACGCCCAGCGCCAAGAGAACGAGCCGACCTGGTCGTTGCCGAGTTGTGCCGGCGACGTGACCGGCGCGGCAGGCGTGAACGTCACGGGCAGGTAGCCGAGTTCGGCCAGCAGCTGCTGGAGACGGAGCGTCGAGCCGGGGGCGACTGTGAACTGCGTCGTCACGCTTTGTGCCAAATGTTGACCCAGCGAGCCGATGACACCTCCGGTTCCTCCGGGCACCGTGATCGTTTCGGATGCGCCCGGCACGAGCGGCCCGCTCGCCTGGTACTGCAACAGCGAAGGCGACAGCACGGCCCACGACCCGGCCACCGCCGGGCTCAACGTCGGCATCGGACTGTTCGGTGCGAGGTCGGTCGAGAAGTGCACCGCGATGGTTGAGCCGGCGTCGACATTGGTCCCGCTCGGAGACACCGAAGTGACCGTGAGGGCGGGTGGGGGTGTGGTCGGGTTCGCGCCGGCGTTGGTTCCGAAGTGCTCGACGGCGACGAATCCGCCGGCGGCAAGGAGGACAGCGACGGCACAGATGGTCGCCACTACCCATGTGCGGGGTCGCTTCCTTTTGGCCGCGTGCTCTCCCGAACTCATGACAGCCGGGATTCTACCGGGGTCGAGCAGGGCCTAGGGGCCCAATCTCCTCCTCAATGGCGACTGTGACTGCGCTGAGTCGTTCCGGGTCGGTGAGCTTCTTGCCCCCCGACTCCCGTACGTAGAAGGCATCGACGACGGCCTCACCCAGGGTTGAAACCCGGGCTGACACCACGTCGAGCCCGGCATTGAAGAGGGCATTGGTGATCCGGTGCAGGAGGCCGATCTCGTCAGGGGCCCGAACCTCGAGCACGGTGGCCGTCTCGGAGGCGTCGTTATCGACGGTCACCTCGATCACCGGGGGGTCGGCCGCCGAACGGCGGCGGAGGGGGTAGATCCGCTCGCGTTCGGAGAGCCGCTCTCCGATGGCCATCTTGTCGGTCAGCACGGCGGCCAGGTCCTCGCGCAGCTTGGCGGTATCGGGCCAGGTGCCCCGGGCGACCTCGACGGTGAACACCTCGACCGCCACGCGATCCTCACCGGCCACGTTCGCGGCACGCACGTCCATGCCGTTCAGTGCGAGGGCCCCCGCCACCGAGGAAAAGAGCCCGGGCCGGTCGGGTGCGGCCACGATGACCTGCGGGGGCTGGAGGGAGACGCAGGGCAATCCCGTGCCCCGCACCTCTTCGATCAGCTCGCGATGGGCCGCCAGGAGGAGGTCAGGTCCCGCCGGCGCGGCCGCCTCACCCTGGAGGACCTTGTCGGCGCGCTCGACGAGGTCC
Organism: Acidimicrobiales bacterium; assembly: GCA_036491435.1. Classification (GTDB taxonomy): domain Bacteria; phylum Actinomycetota; class Acidimicrobiia; order Acidimicrobiales; family RAAP-2; genus Bog-473. Next base: position 4,892 of record DASXBZ010000179.1, on the reverse strand, counting down.
GCGACGAGACCGGCCTTCCAGGCCCCCCAAGCGGACGGTCCGGTGGCGCGGCTGTCCGACTCGGTCAGGGCGGCGAGCAGGTGCAGGGTGGTGCGGCTGCCGGCGGCGCGGGCGACGCGGTCGATCGTGGTGGGGTCGTCGAGGTCCCGGCGGGTCGCGGTGTCGGGAAGAAGGAGGTGGTAGCGCACGAGGTCGACGAGGACGTCGACGTCTTCGGGCGGGAAACCCATGCGGGCCGCGACGGTGGCCACTAGCTCCATGCCGACCTGCGTATGGTCGCCGGGGAAGCCTTTGCCGATGTCGTGCAGGAGGGCGCCGACTAAGAGGAGGTCGGGTCGTTCGACGGTGTCGGTCAGCTCGGCGGCGAGGGCGGCGGCCTCGAGCAGGTGCCGGTCCACGGTGAAGCGGTGGTAGGCGTTGCGCTGTGGCTTGTTGCGCACGGCGGCCCACTCGGGGAGGAGCCGGACGAAGAGGCCGTGCTGATCGAGCGACTCGATCTTGTCGACGGCCGGCCGGCCGAGGGCGAGCAGTGCGACGAACGCGTCCCGCGTCGCGTCGGACCAGGGGTCGCTCGGCGGAGGCATGCGGTCGGCGAGCCGGTGCAGCGATCCCCGCGCGATCGGACGATCGATCGCAGCCGCGGTGGCCGCCAGACGCAGCGGGAGCGACGGATCGTCTGACACCGGCGCCAAGGAGGTGAGCGCGACCTCACCGTTGAGCTCGATCAAGTCGGGAGCGAGGTCGGTCGGAACGCTCGCTTCTTCGGCGTCGGGGTCGCGACGGCGCAAGAAACGTTTGGGCGGCGGCGTGGGGTCCCACAGCTTGCGGCGGCGCCACACGTCATCGGCCACCCACGCGATCTGGCGACCCGCGGTGGAGACAGCCAGCATCAGCGCGTCGGCGTCGGGGAAGCTGAGCGCGGCGGCCACCTGGTCCTGGTCCTGGAGCAGCAGCCGTTCGTGTGCGCGCTGTGCCATCCGATGGAGCTCGACCCGGATGGAAGTGAGCAGAGCGGTGGCTTCATCGAGCGACGCCACGTCGGCATAGTCGGCGAGGAGCGGCGCGTAGGCGGAGAGCGCGCGTAGCACGCTGACGTCGCGGAGGCCGCCGTGGCTTTCCTTCAGGTCGGGCTCGAGGAGGAAGGCGACGTCACCGGCGGTGGCGCGGCGCTCCGCCATCTGGACCTCGATGACCGGCAGGTACTGGGTCCCGAGCTTTTCGCGCCATGCAGCCTTGGCCTTCTCGATGAGGGGCTCGGCCATCTTGCGCTCGCCCCAGACGACCCGTGCATCGAGGAGGCCGAGGGCGACCCGCAGGTCCTCAGCGGCGGCGCTCAGCACCTCGGCCGGCCGGCGCACCGAGTGGTCCAGGTGCACACCCTCGTCCCACACGGGGTACCAGATGCCGTCCGCCACTTCTTTGACGTCCCGGTAGCCGCTGTGGACGAGCACCACATCGAGGTCGCTGTACGGGCACAGGGAGCTCCGCCCGTAGCCGCCGACCGCCACCAGGGCGAGATGCAGGTTGTTCTCGCCGGCCGCACGGTCGGCCAGATCCGAGAGCCAGGCGTCGGCCTCGGCGGCGTAGCTGCGGCAGAACTCCTCGCCCATCAGCCCTGGTTGAGCAAGGAGTCGGCTGCGCCGGTCACGCAGTGACGCTTCAGCGGGCATGGCGGGAACGTAGCATCGGGGTTGTGAGCAGAGACATAGAAACCAGGGGCGGCGGCAAGACCCCGATGACCTTCACGCATGCGGTCGCCATGACCGTGGTGGGGGTGGTCGGGATCCTCATCGCCTTCTGGATCTTGAGCAGCCTGGCCGGCGTCTTTCTCTTCTTCGTGAAGGTGGCCGTCATCATCGTTGCGATTGCGGCGGTGTTCTGGGTTGTCTCCCGTTTCCGGCATCACTAGCCACTCGCCGGGAGCAGAATTTTTATCGGACCGGCGGAGGCTGGGGCCGGGCTGGGCAGGCCGTTAGGCTTGCCGCCCTGCCGCACAGAGGCGCGGCGGCGTGGCCGAGTGGTTTAGGCAGGGGCCTGCAAAGCCCCGTACGGCGGTTCGATTCCGCCCGCCGCCTCTTCTTGTTCATCCTGTTGGGGGGTGCTTTCCTCGAGGAGCGTTTCGGAGCGGGTTCGCTCCATGCCACACCCATGCCACAGCCCGGAGGAACCGTTGCGGACTCCTGTGAACGATCCTGCGGCCGTGCGGCACTATCTCGATGGGGTGATCAGTGGGTCCGGAACGTCTTGGTGCGCTGGACTCCGTTGACCCGGAACCGCACGTCGTACCGAATGCCCTGAGGCGTCTGCCTGGTTCGAAGGCTTGCCATCTTCAACGTCCTCCATCAGCGGGCAATGGATCTCAGCCGAGAAACGGTCGGCCGGCGCTGCCGGATTATCGACCGGGGTTGTCACGCAGCCGACTCGTCGCTCCTCAAACGCTGTACGTATTCAGGCAGCGCCTCGTAGGGGATCCGGCGGCTTGTGCCGATTTGGACCGAATCGAGTTCGCCCCTGCGAAGCAGGTCATGGACCTTCGTACGGCAAATTGCCAAAACTGTCGCCGCTTGTTCGGCGGTCAGCAAGAGCTGGCTCGCGGGAGCCTCGGACCGGCCTTGACCTGTCTGTCGCTCGACGTGATGCTCCATCGCATGCTCCTCCACCATCGGGAAACGAATTTCCTCCCTACCTAGAAGAGCCGCTAACGAAGTCCATTTGGGACAACATCCAGTTCAGAATGGGCCAAGATCCACCTTTTGCAGAGGCAGATCGCACGCAGGGCATCACAGGGTGGCGCAAACGACAACACGGAGCAACAGGACCCAACACCAAACTGAATTCGGGAGCCATTCGCGAAGAGCTCGAGCAGTCCGTCCCGACCGACCGCTGGTATCCGTTAGTCCGAGATGCCTGGAGCCAGTAAGGGTGTTACAGATTGGCGCGGGGAGATGCGTTACACCTCCCTAGGAAAAGTTGGCGGCGGCTCCGCCGCCGCCTCGGCCAGCGGAGCCATCGGGTTTTCCATAAGGTTGTAAGTCGGTCTCGGATGGATCTTTGGGCCTAAAAGCCCATAGAACAACGGACAAGCAACCGTCAGGATCCCATCAGGGGGAATCGCTGTGCCTGCCCGGGCTGGGCGTAGGTCGACCCGTCGCGCTCGGATCGCGAGGCCGTTCGCACGCACTTCCTCCAAAGGGTTGAGGCTTGCCGATGGATCGTGATGGATATGTCAGTGCCGCCCAGGCGATTATGGCGACACGACCGAGAATCGGTGCGTCCCTCGCGCTGCCTGGAGGTGGACGGCGGCTGCTGGAGCTCATCGCCCGCTCGCGAGAAATCCAGCTCGAGGCGTTAAGGCGACTCAATCCTCCGCCTTCGGATGCTGCACAGCTCGAGCAACACTTCATCCGGCCGCTCAGCGCGTCAGCCCTCTATTTCAGAGAGCAGGCGTCACAAGCATCGCGTCTCCTCATGTTCCGGCGGGCCGCCATAGTGCTGCGGAACGCACCGAAATTCAGTGCAGAAGACAAAGAGTTCTGCGTCCAATACGGACTATTGGACCCAGTCGAACAGGCTGCGCGCGCACGACGCGTTCTGAAGAGAACTCGATTCTGGGGGGCGGTCGGGGCTCTATTTGGGTTGATCGGTTTGATCGCCTTAAACGTTTTCGTACTGTTCAAGGGTGTTACGAGGGGTTTGCATTGGGTCTTGCCGCTCGCCCTGGCGGGGCTTGGCTTCACCGTTGCGCTAGGGGTGACTCGGTGGAGGTTCATGGCAAAACGTGCCTCCGGTCCCAGTATGGAGCTTGGCTCTGCCGCGGGTTTAGGAACCGATGCATCAGCAAGGACCTTTCAACGCCTCGGTCCTTCGCTAGCCCACCAGCCAAGCAGGGTCCGGGCGGCCATGGGCCGCTTCGCTTCATGGCGGCGGCTCGATCAATCGTCCACGAATGTGGTCGGCAGCAGTGTTCTTCCGCTTCTTGCCGCTGGGTTCTCGATCGCCGCCACCATGACCCTTGGATACGGTCTCCAGCACCAGCCTCCCTATCCCGTCTATCCGATCGACACGGTTACTCACGGGCTGCCGAGCGCTTTGTATATGTTGCCGCCGGCCGGGACCAGCGTGACGCAAGCACAAGCGAACACGATCGCGGTAGCAGCATGGCGCACTCGCGAGATCGCACTGAACCGGTACCAGATCAAAGTGGTCGAATCCCTGGAAGCCAGTGGTGCGAAGGCAATCGATCAGACCTACCTCGAGGATCTCGAATACGGATTGGAGCCGAGGGTCTTCTCGACGATCCGACCCGTTGACGATCTCTATCTCTTCGTCCCACAGAACTCCGGCTATCCGATGTACTTCTCGGCAGCCGTTCGATCGAGCAATACAGGACCACCGAACTCGGAAACGGACATGATGATTCTGACCAAGTCAGATGTGCGCAGCCCCTGGCGCATCTCCTTCATCACGGGAAGCCTGGACGCAAGCGACACCCTGCACCTTTGGCCTGCTCTGGCTTCTCCCACGGGATACAACGTCGTCACTTCTTTCGGAAACGCTGCTCCGACTACCTGGCTCGGTGAGCTCGCTCGCTATTACGCCGCTTGGAAGGACACGGGCCACGCGCCTCGTCCGGATCGGTTCCAACCGGGTTGGATGACGAGCCAGAAAGGCGCCGAACTCACGAACATCCCTCAAGGATCTTCCAACAGCTATGCCCGCCACACCTTTACATTTGTGGCACCGCCGCAATCGCAGCAATGGCTCGTCGGCTATGGGGGGTTTGCGACGATGTGCGGCAACATCGTGGAAGTGGCGTCGGACACTGCGACAGGTGGCGGCTTGAATCAGAACCCGTCCCGGTACAACTGGGGCGCAGAAATCACACCCGGTCG
>DASXBZ010000178.1:0-5140 GCA_036491435.1 Acidimicrobiales bacterium | reverse complement strand
TCGGAACTCACGCTAGGGCCGGGTGGTCGCCCAGTCGGGGATGCGGGCGGGACGCCGTTTGGCCTGGGTGGAGGGTCAGTCGGGGTTGCCGAAGCCCTCGTCCTCGAAGTCGTCGTCACCCGGCGCCGAGTTCTGCATGCGCTCGATCCAGCCGCCGAGCCGGCGCCCCAGCTCCTGCACCCCGCCGGCCGCCCGCTCGAGGATGCGCGAGAACCGCTCCCGGTAGTGCGCCACCGCGTCCTCGAACTCTTCGGACGGCGGCGGCTCCTGGCCCCGCCGCGGATAGTCGCCGTCGCGGATGCGGTCGTAGGCACCGGTCTGCACCCACTCCATGAGCTCCTTCACGCGCTTCACCGCGACCGGGTGGGTCAGGTTGAGCTCCGACCAGAAGCGGGTGTGGCGTGAGAAGAGGTCGTCCTCGCTGTCATAGTCCGCGCACTGCTGGAGGAAGGCGTCGAAGTTCATGCCGGGCGCCGATCCTCCGGCCAGCGCCATGAGCACCCGGCAGGGTTGCAGTGGGTCGGCCATGATCAGCGCGGCCGCACGGTCGGCCGACAGCTCGGCGGCGCGGTGCCACTCGAGCAGCGCCAGGTACATGGCGCGCACCGGCAGTCCCAGCAGCAGCGAGCGCGGCAGCGCGCCCTTCATGAATTGGCTCAGCAGGACGAGGGCGGTCGTGTAGTAGTAGTGCTCGGACAGCACGTGCGCGAGCTCGTGGCCGAGGATGGTCTCGACCTCCTTGGTGTCGAACGAGCGCAGCATGGAGGAGTTCACGACGACGAGCGGCGTCTTGGCGCCGATCGTCATGGCGTTGATCTCCGGGTCGTTGACGAGATAAAGGTCGGGCGTGGTCTCCAGGTCGAGGATCCGGGCGCAGCGCACGTAGGTCTGGAAGACCTCGGGCACCTGGCCCGGGCCGAGGCGGATGGCGTTGCCCATGACGATCTGGCGCAGCCGGCGCTCGTGCCCGAGATCGGTGAGCCGCTTGATGACCGTGTCGAGCAGGGGTACCGAGTGCAGCGCGGAGGTCGCTGCCTTGTCGGCCGGGTGCTCGTAGGCCTTCGGGCTGATCTGTTCGTAGCCACGGACCACTTCGATCGCCACCGGCGGCCTCCCTCTGTTTCGTCTCCGAAATCGACACTAGGCCACCGCCGGTTGAGGAGGTTCCGACGGCATCCCCTGTTTCGGATTACGGTCGGCTTAGGGTTTCGGCAGCACCAGGCGGTCGTCCTTCGGGGGCTTGGCTCGGCATGCGCAACTACGTCAGCCGTTTGCATCTGGTCTTGGTCGTGATCCTGGCACTGCTGACCGTCGGTCTTGCCCTCGTCGGATGGTCACTGCGGCCCGCCTCGGGTGGGTACTCGCCGGTGCCGATTGGCATGGAGCTGAGCCTCACCGCTTCACCGCATGCCCGGACACTCTTGGAGTCCGTCACCCCGTCCGGAGAGGACGGTGCCATGCTGACGATCGTTGCGACCAGCGGCGACCTACCGGACGTCGTGACCGAAGGCCCCTGGACGCTGCTCGTCACCGATCTCGGCAGTGGAGTGCCCTGCGCACCGTCCTACGGCACCGTCGACCAGAAACGGGTTCGCATCGAGCGCCCGCATTTCCAGCGGCACTTCACTTCGCGAATCGGAGCATCGGTCTCGCACGTGGCCCGCATCACCGGGAACGGTCCGTTCTTCATCAGACTGTGCTGGCCCTCGAAGGGACCGGCGGCCCTCAACGGTGCCTACCTCAGTTCCCGGATTCCCCCTCTGTATGTCGACATGCCCAAGGAACCAGTGGTGACCCGCCAAATCCATCTGGGCTCGTTCGACACGGCTGACTTTACGATCGACTCACTCCCACAGCCCACGAATGCTTCCCCCAACGCCTGGCAGTGGACAGCTCCGGCCAAGCTCGCGTCGCCGCAGGCCCTTGCTTTCGCCGCCGTCAACTCCAGCGAGACGCAGCACGAGACCTACAAGGCGTTTCTCTCCGGCATCTTCTTCGGCATTGCCGGCGGCGCGCTGGTGTCTCTCATCGCAGAGCTCGTGGCGCCGTTCCGTTCCCGCCAGGAACGGCGCTCATCAGAGCCGGGCAGCTGAGCCTCAGAGCCGGCTGTTGTACCCCGCGATGGTCTGGTCGACGTTGGTCTGCGCGTTGTCCACGGCCTTCGTGGCCGACACGCCCTGCGTGTACATGGAGATCTCGGCGTTGAGGACGTCCGTGCGGACGTCGGCGTAGGGGCCGATGACCGAGCCCGAGGTGGCCGCCGAGTTCACGCCGTTGTTGATCTGGTTGTACGCCACTTTGTAGCCGGGTTGGGTGGCCCAGAGGTGCTGGACGGTCGCTGTCTGCGTCGAGGACTTGCGCACCGGGATGTAGCCCGTGCCGGCGGACCAGGTCGCCACGCTCTGCGTGTTCATCAGGTAGGAGACGAACGTCCACGCCGCTGCCTGCTGGAGCGCGGGCACCTTGTTCGAGATGTAGACGCCCCCGCCTCCGGGTTCGATCCCACCCTTCACCGACGAGCTGTACACGGGGAAGGGTCCGATGCCGAGCTTCACGCTCGCGTACTTCCCGCTACTGAGCAGTTGCGTCACGGTGCCCAGCGCGGCCGACGTCTCGATGGTCATGCCGTACTTCCCACTCCCGATGCCGAGGAGGTTGTCGAAGGCGTCGGGGCCGGTCGACGGGTTGGTCGTCGCGTCGCCCGAGCGCACCAGCTGGCGCAGCTGGTTGAAGATGGAGTCCGATGTCTTGTTGTTGAAGACGGCCTTGGTGGCCCGGGCCGTGCGGCCGTTGCTGTTGTTCACGAACAACTGGTTCGCCGACGCCAACCACGTCTCGAGGTGCCACGGATCGAGCACGAGCCCCATGCCGCTCCCCGCGGCCTTGAGCGCCTTGGCGTCGCTGACCATCTGCGACAGCGTGAGCGGCGGGGTGGCCGGGTCGAGGCCCGCCTTCGTAAACGCATTCTGGTTGTAGTACACGATCGGCGCGGAGACCGAGAACGGCATCGCCCACTGGACGCCGTTCACCTTCCAATAGGCAAGGGGCCGGGCCAGGAAGTCGCTCGTCGAGTACTTGGCCGCCTTGATGCACGACTGCACCGGCAGGAACGAGCCGGTGTCGATCGCCTCCTGGGTGCGGTCGTCCTCGAGCTGCACGACGTCGGGCAGCTGGCCGTTGCTCAGCCCGGCCGTGTACTTCGTCCAGGTGTCGTCGTACCCGTTCTGCGTGACGAGGGTGACATGCACCTTGGACTGCGACGAGTTGAATGCGCTGGCGATCCCCTGCAGCACCGTCAGATTGGCCGACGAAGCGGACTCCCAGAAGTTGATGTTCACGGCCCCCTGGTGCTTGGCGAGCGCAGACAGGTTGCAGCTCGGCAACTTGGTGGCGGCTCCGGCCGGCGCAGCGACGGCTGCGGTCGCGACCGTGGTCGCGGCGGCCCCCGAGGCGACGAACAACGCGGCGGCGGCGAGGCGGAGGTGGCGGCGGCGGAACGGGCGGTCGCGGTCGGCGGGCATGCCTATTCGTAGCACCCGGACCGCCCCGGCCCGAGGCACGGCGGCCGCTTTTGCACGGCCGCGGCGGCTACTTGACGGCGCCGGCGGTCAGGCTGCGCACCAACTGTTTCTGGAAGATCAGGAGCAGGATCACCAGCGGGACGAACGCGATGACCGCGCCGGCCAGCGAGACCGGGATCTGCGACACCTGGCTGCCGAGGAGTTGCTTCAGCCCGAGCTGCACGGTGTAGAGGGGCGTGGACCCACCGGTCGACACGAGCGGCCAGAGGTACTGGTTCCACGCGCCGAGGAAGGAGAAGACGGCCAGCGCGGCCAGTGACGGGCGGGCGAGCGGCACCGCGACCCGGGTCATGAACCGCAGGTGGCCGTAGCCGTCGAGCTGGGCCGCCTCTTGGAGGTCGCGCGGGATCTGCAGGAAGGCCTGCCGCAGGAGGAAGATGCCGAACCCCGTCGCCAGGAACGGGACGGACAGGCCCTCGTAGGTGTTGAACCAGCCCAGCGACGTGACCGTGTCGAGATTCGTGATGAACGTCACCTCGAGCGGGATCATCAGCGTGGCCAGGCAGACCACGAAGAGCGTGCGCTTGAACGGGAAGCGCAAGAACGCGAACGCGTACGCGGCGAGGATCGACGTGACCAACTGTCCGACCACGATGATCGCCGTCATGATCGCGGAGGTCGCCATGTACTTGGACATCGAACCCGACGTCCACGCGGTGGCGTAGTGGCCCCACTGGGGGTGCGTGGGGAAGAGCGGCGGCGGCTGGTGCACCAGTTGGTCGGGCGCGAGCAGTGAGTTCACGATCGTCACGTAGATCGGGAACAAGATGACGACTGCGAACGCCGTCAGCAGCGCATAGCTCCCCAACGTGCGCCAGCGGCGCCGTGGCCGGCGCGGCGACTCCGGCTCGAGTCCGCGTTCGGGCGCCGGCGGCTCGGGCGGCGACGCCTCGTCAGGGGGTTCGAGGTCCGTCACGACGAACGTCGTCGTGCTGCCGGTGGTTCCCTCAGCGGGCATAGCTCACCCTCCGCTCGAGGAACCGCATCTGCAGCAGGGTCATGCCGAGCGTGATCAGGAACAGCACGGTCGCCATGACGGCAGCCTGACCCGTGTTGTTCCCGAGCGCCGGCGAATTCGTGTTCACGATGTTGTAGATCAGCACGTTCGTATGCAGGCGCACCGTGTTCATCGGACCGATGAGGATGTCGATCGCGCCGAAGGCCTGCATGGCGTAGATCGTGCTGACGATGACGGCGAAGAAGATGGTGGGGGAGAGCAGTGGCACCGTCACCCGCCAGAACCGGGTCCACGCAGTGGCGCCGTCGATGCGCGCCGCCTCGATCAACTCGTCAGGCACCGACTGCAGCCCGGCCAACATGATGATGAACACGAGCCCGAGGAACTGCCAGATCGTGATGACGGCGACCGCGGGCAACGCCCACGTCGTGCTCTCGAGGGCGGGCGGGTTCGGGTTGATGCCGAGCCAGGGGAGCAGGCCGACCACCGGGTTGAGCAGCGTGCCGAAGACGACCGCGGCCACCGCCACCGACGAGACCACCGTCGAGGAGAAGATCACGCGGTAGATGGCCATGCCCTTGAGCTTGCGGTGTGCCGCCAC
>DASXBZ010000177.1:0-4844 GCA_036491435.1 Acidimicrobiales bacterium | reverse complement strand
ACGGTGTGACCCTCGGCGGTCAGCGAGACGGCGAGTCCCGAGCCGACGCGGCCGCACCCCACGACGATCACATGCACGCCACAGTGCAACACGCAGCCGGGCGAGCGCGCAATAACAGAGCGTAAACACAAGGGGTCATTCCTTCTACTGTGTGAATCCGTGGCCACCCCCACGACCTCCCGGCCCACGGTCCCGCTGCCGGGCGTGGCCGCCGAGGAGATTCCTGAGACCCTTCGCTACCGGCTGAAGAACCGGCTGTTGGGGCCGCCGCTGGTGACCGAACAGCTGGCCTCCGAGCGGCTCGGCAAGCCGACCGCGCTCGGCGTCCTCTCGCCCGACTGCATCTCGTCCTCGGCCTACGGCACCGAGCAGATGCTCACCCAGCTGGTGCCCTTCGTGGGCCTGGCCGCGTTCACGCTGGTGGTCCCCATCACGCTCGCCATCCTTGGCGTCCTCTTCTTCGTCACGCTGTCCTACCTCGAGGTCATCGCGCTCTACACGAGGGCCGGCGGCTCCTACGTCGTGGCCCGTGACAACTTCGGGCCCCGGATCGCGCAGATCGCCGCGGTCGCGCTGCTGATCGACTACACGGTCACCGTTGCCGTGCAGACCTCGGCCGGCACGGCTGCGTTGACCAGCGCGGTGCCCGCTCTGGCGAACACGTTCGACACGGTGGCCATCACCGTCGGCGTGATCCTGCTCCTTCTCTACGGCAACCTGCGGGGCATCCGGGAGGCGGGCCGCTTCTTCGCCATCCCGACCTACTTCTTCATCTTCTCGTTGGCCGCGGTGATCATCCTCGGCATCGTCAAGGAGGCGCTGGGCACCCTCCACTACATCCCGATTCCCCCGTCCAACCAGCTCTTCGACGGCAAGTTCGGGACGCCGGGGTCAGGCTGGCTGATGGGGCTGGCCTCCATCTCGTTGCTGCGCTCGTTCGCGAACGGCGGAACTTCGCTGACCGGGCTGGAGGCGATCTCGAACGGGGTGAGCAGCTTCCGCAAGCCCGAGGCGCGGAACGCGCGCCAGACGCTTGTGATCATGAGCTCCACGTTGGGCTTCCTGGTGCTCGGCGTCACGCTGCTGGCGAAGTGGACACACGCCGTGCCGTACCAGATCGGGTCGCCGACGGTCGTATCCCAAGAGGTCAAGGCCGTCTTCGGCACCAGCCCGCTCGGACACTTCGGCTTCTACGTCGTCCAGCTGGCCACCATGCTCATCCTCTACACCGGGGGGAACACGAGCTTCAACGGCTTCCCCTACCTGGCGAGCTTCGTCGCCGGCGACCGCTTCCTGCCGCGCCAGCTGACCCGGCGCGGCCACCGCCTGGCCTTCTCCAACGGGATCCTCGTGCTGACGGCCGTCGCGCTGGCGCTCGTCCTCGTGTACAAGGCTCAGCTCAACGGCCTGGTCGCTCTCTATGCGATCGGCGTCTTCACCGGCTTCACGATGGCCGGCTCGGGCATGGTCAAGCACCACCTCACCGCGCGGACCGGGCATTGGCGGCGCAGCGTGGCCATCAACGGGTTCTCGGCCTTCCTCTCCTTCACCGTCGTGCTCATTTTCGCAGTCGCCAAGTTCAAGGAGGGCGCGTGGCTCATCTTCGTGGTGGGCCCGCTGCTCTACGTTGGCCTGATCCGCCTGCACCGGCAGTACGGGCGGGAGGCCGAGTTGCTCGAGACGGGGGTCGTGGAGGCGTCCGAAGCGCCCGTGCTGCGGCGCCATGTGGTGGTCGTGCTGGTGGACCGACTCGACGCGGCGACGGCGCGCGCCCTGCAGTACGCGCGGACCTTGGCGCCCGACGACCTACGGGCGGTGCACTTCGACATCGACACCAAGGCGGCCCGCGAGCTCGAGGCCGAATGGAGCCGCCTCGGCCTGGCCCGCCTGCCCCTCGACATCATCGAGGTGCCGGACCGCCGGCTCGGCCGGGCCGCCATCGAATTGGTCGCCGACGCGACGATCGACGGCGACACCGAGTGCACGGTGCTCCTGCCGCGGCGCAGCTACTCCGGAATTTGGGAGCGGTTCCTCCATGACCGCACCGCCGACAAGATCGCGGCCGTCGTGGGCGAGGTGCCACACGTGAGCGCCACCATCATCCCCTTCGCCGTGGGCGGCCGCCGCTTCGACGAGCGTGTGCGCTCCTATGGCCGATCGGTGCAGCAGCGGGTCCGCCTCGGGCGTGACGACGCCGACGGGAAGCCCCGGGTCGACGCCGAGGGGCGCACCGGCCTCGACCGCGCGGGCCGCAAGGAGGGAACCCGGCGCCCCGGCGCCGTGCTGGCGGCGGACCAGACCCTGGCGCAGCGGGCGGGCGCCACCACGCCGATCTCCACGGTCGTACCCCGCCAGCGGGTGCGGGTCGCCGGCCGGGTCAAGTCGGTGCGGGTGCAGCCGCGGGCCGGCACGTCGAACCTCGAGTGCGTGCTGAGCGACGGCACCGGGGGGCTCCTCCTGGTGTTCCAGGGGCGCCCGAAGATCGCCGGCATCGATCCCGGCGCCCGGCTGGTGGCCGAAGGCATGGTCGGGACCTGGAGCCGCCGGACGGCCATGTTGAACCCCACCTTCGAAGTCGTGCAGGGTGCGCCGGTCGACCCCACCGACGCCTGAGCGCCCGGCGGTCTCCCAGCACCCGCCCAGTCCAGGGGCGAAAACGAGACCACTAAATTGCCCCACCCCGGCGCCAGTCGCTAACGTCCCCGACGGCCCGGCGTCGGGTGCGGCCTCCCCGGCGCGTCCTCGCCCCGGGATCACGACATCGACTGGCGTGGCGCTGAGCGCTGCCGCGCCACACGGACGGGGGCGCGACCGCCCGCCTTCCACTGGGCGAACAGGAACAGAAAGGGCACATCGGGAATGATCAATCTCCTCGCCGCCGAGGGCGGGTACCAGGCCTTCCACCTGGGCGGGGTGGACAAGACGTGGCTCTACATCTGCCTGGCCGCCGGCGTGGTCGGCATCGGTGCCGGACTGCTGCTCGCCCGCAACGTGCTCGCCGCGGACTCGGGCACGGTCAAGATGCGGGAGATCGCTCAGGCGGTCCAGGAGGGCGCACAGGCGTTCCTGGCCCGCCAGTTCCGGGCCATCGTGATGATCATCATCCCGCTCGCCATCCTCATCTTCTTCACGGCGACCAAGGTGGTGAAGCCCGACGGCGGGCTCGCCCTGACCTTCCAACAGGACGGCCTCTACCGGGTGCTCTGCTTCCTGGCCGGCGCCATCTTCTCGGGGCTCACCGGGTTCATCGGCATGAGCATCGCGGTGCGTGGCAACGTGCGCACGGCGGCAGCCGCAACCGAGGGCCGGGGCGGCATGGCCGACGCGCTGCGGGTGGCCTTCCGCACCGGCGCCGTCACCGGCATGCTCTGCGTGGGGCTCGGCCTGGTCGGCGCTACGGCCATCGTCCTCATCTTCCAGAACTCGGCCACCGCGGTGCTGATCGGGTTCGCGTTCGGCGCCTCGCTGCTGGCGCTCTTCATGCGTGTCGGCGGCGGCATCTTCACCAAAGCAGCCGACGTCGGCGCCGACCTCGTCGGCAAGGTCGAGGCCGGCATCCCCGAGGACGACCCCCGCAACGCGGCGACGATCGCGGACAACGTCGGCGACAACGTCGGCGACTGCGCCGGCATGGCGGCCGACCTCTTCGAGTCCTACGAGATCACGATCATCTCGTCGCTGATCCTCGGTTACTCGGCCTTCCTCTCCATCCACAAGAACCCGACGCCCGCCATCCTCTTCCCGCTGATCGTCCCCGCCATCGGCATCTTCGCCTCGGTCATCGGCGTGATGGCCGTGCGCTACCGCCAGAGCGACAAGACCGCGTTGTCCTCGATCAACCGCGGCTTCTGGCTCGCGGCAGGGCTGACGGTCGTCGGCGCCTTCCTGGTCGCGCAGTACTACGTCCACGACCTGAAGGTCTTCTGGGCGGTGCTCACGGGTGTCGTGCTCTCTTTGGTGGTGAGCCAGATAACCGAGGAGTTCACGTCCACCGAACGCGGGCCCGTCAAGGAGATCGCGCGCTCCGCCCGCACCGGGCCGGCGACGACCGTGCTCTCGGGCATCTACATCGGCCTCGAGTCCTCGGTCTGGGCGATCGTCGCGATCGCGATCGCCCTCGGCGTGGCCATCGGGCTCGGCGACGGCAACATCGAGCTCACCTTCTACCTCATCGCCCTGATCGGCATCGGCCTGCTGGCGACGACCGGCATGGTGGTCTCCGAGGACAGCTTCGGCCCGGTGTCGGACAACGCGGCCGGGATCGCCGAGATGTCGGGTGAGTTCACCGGGGAGGCCGAGCGGGTCATGGTGAGCCTCGACGCGGTCGGCAACACGACCAAGGCCATCACCAAGGGTGTGGCCATCGGCTCCGCCGTGATCGCGGCGGTCGCCCTCTTCTCGGCGTTCATCGAGACCATCAATTCGCAGCTGAACCTGCACCTGCGGGCGAGTCAGCTGCTGGTATCGCCCTTCACCCAGATAAACGTCTCGAACCCGAAGACGTTCATCGGCCTGCTCATCGGCGGCTCGATCGGGTTCCTGTTCTCCTCCCTGGCCATCCGCGCCGTGGGCCGCTCCGCCGGCACCGTCGTGCTCGAGGTGCGCCGGCAATTCCGCGAGCACCCCGGGATCATGGACTACACGGAGAAGCCCGAGTACGGCCGCGTCATCGGGATCTGCACGGCGGCGGCCCAGCGCGAGCTGGCGACGCCCGCGCTGCTCGCCATCCTGTCCCCGGTGATCGTGGGGTTCGGCATCAACTACTTCGCGCTGGGCGCGTTCCTGGCGGGAACGATCCTCACGGGCCAGCTGCTCGCGAACACGCTGTCGAACTCGGGCGGTGC
>DASXBZ010000176.1:0-13938 GCA_036491435.1 Acidimicrobiales bacterium | reverse complement strand
ACCTTCTACACGACGCCCGACGCGCTGGGCGGCTACGTGCTGGTCGACTTCCTCCAGCACCGCCGCGTCCTTCGCCCCGCCGGCTGACCCCTCCGCCCTGCGGGCAGCGACCGGGGCTCACCGCCGGATTCGTACCGGCGGCCGCACCCCCGTCCCCCCCGATCGGCACGCCCGTGCCTGGCCGAAGTCGCGGCATCACCGCGTCGAACGACCGCTGGACGCACCAATTGCTCCTGAGAGCCTGAATACGGCGTTACGCGCACTTATCCACACCCGTCCGAGCAGGGAGAACACACGTTTTTTGCCCTCTAGTGGAATTAGGGCCTTGCGCAGTCGTGCCTGGGCGGTCAAAGATGTTGCTTACATCGCTGTAACTACAACGGTGCTACCTCAGGCGAAATGAAGGGGGGCGAACCAAAGTGCCGATGGACATCATCACCACGCTCTACGGTCGCCAGGAACGCAGCTGGCAGCTGCAAGCAAACTGCATGGGCGTCGACCCGGACCTGTTCTTTCCCGAGCGGGGCGCGTCGACCCGCGAGGCCAAGGAGGTCTGCCGGGGCTGTGTCGTCCGGGAGGACTGCCTCGAGTACGCCCTGGCGAATGGCGAGAAGTTCGGCATTTGGGGCGGTATGAGCGAGCGGGAACGGCGCCGCTTGCGTCGGGCGCGGGCTCTGGCCCGGCGCGACATCGCCAGCGCCTCCTAGGCCAGCCGCGCTTCGACCGTCGCTCCGGCGCTGAGGCCCAGCTCGGGCCGACGCGCCGGCGGCACGGCGGCCAGCACGACCTCGGGCACCAGGCCGACGAGCTCGGCGCCCTCGACGGCGCCGCCCACCTCGACCGCCAGGGTGGAGACCGCGTCGTAAAGCGGGGCCGGCCCGAAGGCGTCGGGGTCGAGCAGGTTGCACGAGACCTGGGCCCGCTGGCCGACGGCGAGGGCGAGGGCGCGGACAGAGGGCCCCCGGACCCGGGGGGCGATCAGGCGGGCGACCTCGAGCGAGGAGACCCAGACGTTGTAGGCCACGAGCACCCGGCGGGCGCCGACGGCGGTGGCGCCCGTGCGGGGGTCGGGCCGGGCGGGACCGAAGTCGGGCGTGAGGCCCGCGGCCGCGGCGAACGCGTCGCGGCGGACGTCGGGCAGAGTCCGCTCCCGGTCATCGGGAAGAGGCCCGTAGAGGAAGCTCGGCACGCCCAGTTCGTCGCCGAGCCAACGGGCGAAGTCGTCCCGGTACGCGGCGGCTGCGGTGAGATCGCGCGGCGCGGTGCGACCGGGTTCGTAGGGGACGAAGGGCACGACGTCGAGGACGCCGAGGCGCGGGTGCACGCCCTCGTGCGTGCGCAGGTCGAGCAGGCGGACCGTGGCGGTGGCGAGCGAGCGGGCGGCGGTGGCGACGTCCTCGGGCGCGCCGCCGAGGGTGAGGACGGTCCGGTGGTGGTGCGGGTCTCGGTGCAGATCGAGGAGCGCCGGGCCGGCACTGGCAGACAGCGTGGCGAGCACGGCCTCGTCGCGGCCTTCGCTCACGTTGACGACGCACTCGAGATAGCCCGGGCCGGCGGTCACGGGCGCCAGCGTGCCAGCACCGGGGACCGAGCGTGGTCGAAAAGGGGGGAGAAGCGGAAGGGTTGCGGGTCGATGGGGCGGCCGCGGGGCGGCTCAGCCGGGGCGCCGGCCCCAAGAGGGGTAGCGGTGGTTACTTGGCGGCGACGGCGTGGGAGAGGCGGCGGCGACGCAGGATGCGGCGGCGCTCACGTTCGGACGCTCCGCCCCACACGCCGTGGTCGATGTGGTGCTGGAGTGCGTATTCGAGGCAGGGCTCGGCGACCGGGCACTCGGCACAGACCCGCTGTGCGGCGAGCACGCCCATCCCGTCACTGGGGAAGAAGACGTCAGGTGCAACTTCCTTGCACTTCCCCCGGGCCATCCAATCGGTATTCATTGTTCGGCTCCTCTTTCACGCACCATTCTACGGGAGGTGCCAGTCGGCTCCTAGGGTCTTGGGTTAGGAGTTTCGTAAGAATTCAAGCCGGGATTTCGCCTGGACCAGGGAGAACGTCCGCGAGGCGCTCGGGGCTACGCTGGCGACGATCGCCGGAATGCCAGGAGGTGCGATGTCCCCGGACACCGAGGACGAGGTTGTCGAAGAGGGCGAGCAGTTCGAGCCCATCGGCCACGTGCGTGTCGTGTATCTCGGACCCGTCGCTCCTCACTGGGAGGTGCAGAGCGACTACGGGCCGGCGGACGTGATCGAGCAATTCCGTGAGCGCGTGCTGGCCCGCCTGGTCCTGCTGCCGCCGCACGACCCCCAGTTCCGGCGCAACAGCGAGCGGGTCGTGCGCGACGCCGAGCGGGAGCAACTGGCCCTCGAATGGGTGCTCGACTACGGCGAGGACGCTGAGGGCTGAGCCAGCGCTGAGCCCGGCGGTACCGGTCTCGGGGCTGGTGGGGGCCGGTTTTGCCTGCACCCATCTTGCATCCGGCGGGCCACTCGAGCGACACCCCGGCGGTGGAAGCATGTCGTTCCGACGGCGGTCCGGGACAGGGGGTGCCCGGGCCACTCGAGGGGGAGGCAACTGTGGGAATGGGGGAGATCCACACGATCGACGAGGCACCGATCGTCCGTGAGATGCAGGGGCTCATCGGCCCGCTGACCGGCGACGAGGCCGCCTTGGTGCGAGCGCTCACACCGGCGGACCTGTCGTGCACCGAGATGGTCCAGCACCTGTTCCAGCTCGCCGACCTGGTGGCGACGGTACGCCGGGACGAGGCGATGGCGGACTACATCTACGCCATCGCGCCGGAGTGGGACGACAGCATCGAGCTGCTCGTGCTGGCGGGAGCGATCAGCACTGCGGTCGAGCGCCACGACCTGGCGCGCGCCGCCTGAGCGCTTTCCGTCTCCGTCGCTGACGCTCAGTCCATCAGGCCGATACGCGCCAGCCACAGGCCGGGCGCGTCGACTTCGGCCGGCGTGGGCAGATCGAGCTCGTCGCCCAGCAACCGGGTGAGCGCGTCGTCGCCCGCCCGCTCGATCACGCCCTGCACGAACGCACGGCCCCGGTCCACTTCTTCCTGGCCCACGTCGAGCCCGAAGAGCCCGGCGAAGGCCTGCTCACCCTTCCCCTCCTCGATCCGGTAGCGGTACCACGCCTCGCGCAGCGCGCCCGGCGACGAGGTCAGCGTCTCGGCGATCGTGCCTGTCACGTGGTCGACGTAGGCGCCGAGGGCCGTCGTCTGCGCGGTGAGCACGCCCGAGATGTTCCGCTGCTCGGGACTGATGAGGTCCGCCAGCAGCGCCTCGGGGTCGCCCAGCGCCTCTTCGAGTGAGGCCTGGTCGCCGAGGTTCATGCTGTCGCCCAGCCGCTCGACGATGTTGCGCTGCGCCGCGGCCGCGTGCGCCGACGCGTCGCCGAGCAGCGTGGTCAGCGAGTTCCGCACGCCGGGGCGCGTCAGTACGGCGTGCATCGTGAGCTCGCGCAGGCAGACCCACAGCTGCACCTCTTGGAGCGGCAGGCTCCAGTCGTCGGCGAAGCGCGCGACGTTGCCCGGTACCAGCAACAGCGTGGAGGACTCGGGCCATGGGAGGGGCAAGGCGTACTGGCCGAAGGCGCGCCGCGCCAGGTGCCCGGCCGCCGAGCCGAACTGCATGCCGAGGAACACGGGGCCGAGCGTCAGCGCGAACTGCCCGAGCAGGCCGGTGAGGCCACCGTCCTCGGGGTCGAGCGCGCTGAGATCGGTCGAGGGCACCGCCGCGGCGCCCTGCTGCTGCGCCTCGACCATCGCCTTGAGCACCGGCCGGTAGGCCTCGAGCACTCGGAAGGACCATTGCCCCGGCCCGACGGTCTCGAAGGAGACGCCGCTGCTGCCCGACGGCGTGATGCCCGTGGCGGCGGCCACGTGCAACTCGGCCACCCGGGCCAGCTCCTCGAACGCGATGCGCACGAGCGGGTCGGGGGTCTCGTCCTGCCCGCCGTCGGTGGCGACGCCGAAGGCGAGCGTGCGCGCCGCCTCGAACCAACTGTCGCCCGCGCCCGGCCCGGACCCGATGACCTTCATCAGGTCGCCGAGCAGACCACCCATCGGATTGTCGGGGTCGATGGAACCACCGAACATGCTCACCCTTGCATGCTACGAGGACTTGCCCAGCGTCACGCCCACCGATTTGGCCCCCGAGGTCCCGGGGGCGCCGAGGACGGTGATGGACACGGGGGTGCCCGGCTGGAGCACGTAAAGACGGGCGCGCAGCTCGGCGAACGTGCGGACCGGCAGTTGGTTGACCGCGGTGATCACCTCGCCGGCCTGGAGGCGGCCCCACGCCGGGGTGCCGCTAGGGACCGTCATCAGCTTGGCCCCCGCGCCGTTCGCCACGTCGGTGCCCTCGACGCCGAGCACCCCCGGCGCGACCCGGTTGCCGGAGCGGAGGGCGTCGGCGACACCGACCACCAATTGCGTCGGGAGGAAGGTCACGGTTGCAGAGCCGGGAGCCGGTTGGCAGAGGATGCCGATCACGGCGCCGCTGGCATCGAGCAAGGGCTCGCCGGCGGTTTGGGAAGCCAGGCCCGGCGACGACGTGAGCGCGGCCATGCCGCTGTCGGGACAGGCGGCGCTCGTGCTCGCCGTCGCGACGGCGCTGAGCGTGCCCGCGGTGCCCACGAGCGCGACGGCCGAGCCGCCGGAGGGCGCGTAGTTGAGCACGGTGTCAGGGGCACCACCGCCGAGCGCGCCGTCGTCGGAGAACGGCGCCACCGGCACGTCGGCAGGCACGTTGACCAGCGCGACGTTCGACGTGGCGTCGGTCCCCACCACGGACGCCTGCTCGAGCTTGCCGCCGGGCCCGACCATGTCGATGTGCTCCACGCCGGTGAGGAGGTTCGCCGTCGTCACCACCATGCCGCCCTCCGCCACCGCCACCCCGATGAGCGTCACGGTCCCGTGATTCGTGGTCGCGTGGAGCTCGACCATGGATTTGGCCGCCGTCTGGGCTGCGGCCGGCACCCCGTTCATGTGGTCGGTCAGCGTGGTGAGCGTCGCCCCGCCCGGTGCGTTGCGGCCGGAGCCCTTGAGAGGCGACTCGGAGGCGGGGGAGAGCAACACCACCAGGAAGGCCCCGACCGTGGCGACGGCGCCCGCCGCGATGATGACCATGAGGATGCCGCGGGAGCGGTGCTTGGCCGGCGGCGAGAGCACCGGTCCGGCCGCCTGCACCGCCGGGACCTGCTCGCTCGGATGCCGCCACAGACGGTCGTCGGGGTCGATCCAGCCGCGCTGCGGCGATTCGGGCTCGTCCGGGTCCGCACCCCCCTCGTCACGTCCCGGATCGCCGTTCTCCGGCTCCTCGGGCGGGCCACTCACCTGGGGGAGGCTACCGAGATCGACCGCAAAAGTGCCGTCGCACCTCAGGGTCGCCGTACCATGAGACCCACATGTCGCGGGACCTGGCCATCGACCTCGGGACGGCCAACACGCTGGTCTACGCCAAAGGGAAGGGCCTCGTCCTCAACGAGCCGACCGTGGTCGCCCTCGATTCGCGCAGCCGGGAGGTGCTCGCGATCGGCACCGACGCCTGGCAGATGATCGGGCGCACCCCGGGCTACATCGTGGCGGAACGCCCGCTGCGCGGCGGCGCCATCACCGACTTCGAGGTCACCGAACGGATGCTCAGCGTCCTCCTGCACCGGGTCGGCGTCAGCCGCATCAACCGGCCCAAGGTGCTCATCTGCGTCCCCTCCGCGATCACGGCGGTCGAGCGGCGCGCCGTCAAGGAGGCGGCACGGCGGGCCGGCGCGTCGGCCAGCTACCTGATCGAGCAGCCGATGGCCGCGGCCATCGGTGCGGGCCTGCCGATCCACGAGCCCGTCGGGAACATGGTCGTCGACGTCGGGGGCGGCACCGCCGAGATGGCGGTGATCTCGCTGGGTGGCGTCGTCGCGGTGCGCGCGCTGCGCTGCGGCGGGTTCGACTTCGACGCCTCCATCCAGAGCTTCGTCCGCAACAAGCACGGGGTGGCCATCGGTGAGCGCACGGCGGAGGCCGTGAAGATGGCCATCGGCTCGGCGTCGCCGTATGCGGGTGAGCAACAGGCCGAGATCCGTGGCCGCGAGGTGGCGACGGGCCGACCGAAGACGGTGGTCCTCACGCCGATGGACGTGCGCGGCGCGCTCGAGGACAACGTCGCGAACATCGTGGAGACGGCCGCCATCTGCTTGGGTGAGGCGGCGCCGGAACTGGCCCAGGACATCATGTTCGAAGGGATCCACCTGACCGGGGGCGGTGCGCTGCTCCGGGGCATGACCCAGCGGCTGGCCGACGCGACGGCGGTACCGGTGCACCTGGTGGACACGCCGCTCGAGTGCGTCGTGCAGGGAGCCGGCATCTGCCTGCAATCCTTCGACCGGCTGAAGCGCCTGTTCACCCAGGACGACTAGGGCGCGGGCGGCGGCGTGGCACCCGGCTCGTCGTCCAGGAGCTCCTCGGCCGCCTGGCGCACCTGCCAGTCCCGGTCCTCGGCGGCGCGGCGCAGGGCCGGCGCCACGCGGGGGTCGTCGAAACCCGCCAGCGCGACCGCGGCCCGGCGCCGGACGGTCGGGCGATCGCCCAGCGCGCCGAGCACGGCGTCGAGACCGGAGGGATCGCCGATGGCCCCCAATGCGGCGACCGCCGCCTCGCGACAGCGGGCGTCGTCATGGGTGGTCGCCAAGACGACGAGCGTGGGCACGGCGGGTCGATACCTGCGCTCGCCGGCGAACCACGCCGCGCCCACGGCGACGAGCGGATCGCGGTCGGCGAGGGCGGCCGTGAGCGCGGCGGGCAACGCGGAGCGCGAGCCGGTGCCGCGCACCAGCGGCGCGGCATCGACCGCACGCCGGCGCACGGCGGGAGCGTCGTCCTCCAGCGCGGCGGCCACATCGGCCACGCTCAGCGCTCCGAGGCGTGCCAGGGCACCCACCGCGGCGGCACGCACGGCGGGATCGCGATCGGCCAGGCCGCGGCGGGCGGCGGGCTCGTTCCCACGGTGGCCGGCCAAGGCCACCGTGCGGCGGCGGCGTTCGGCGCGCTGGTCGCGGCCATCATCCGTGGCAACATCGTCGTTCACCGATTTCGAGTATGTCCGAACCTGACGCGCCCGCCGACGGGCTTTCCGCTCCGACCCCACCCCTGCCGCCACCTCCCGGCGAGGCGATGCGGCGATTCGTCCAGGGTGAGCCCGAAGGATCGGTCTGGTCCGTGCCCCCGCCCGGGATCCCCCGCACGCGGCGCCGGTGGCCCTGGGTGCTCGGCGGCCTCGTGGCCCTGCTCGTGGTGGCCGCCATCATCGCGGCGCAGATCACGATCCCCTACTACGTCATCACGCCCGGGGAGGCGTCGCCGGTCGGCCAGTACATCGAGGTGCCCCAGGCGGACAACCACCCGATCAGCGGCAACATCCTGTTGACCGACGTGTTCGTGTCCCACCTGAGCGCGCTCGGGTACCTGCAGTACCACTTCTTCGACTCCAACAACGAGATCTACTCGAGCCAGGAGCTGCTGGGCCCGTCGACCAGCAGCACCGAGTTCGTCGACCAGGGCTACCTGGAGATGACACAAGCGCAGTCGTTCGCGACGGCGGCGGCACTGTCGCATCTCGGCTACCAGGTGTCCTCGTCCAACGCCGGCGCGCTCATCTACGGGATCGTGCCCGGTTCTCCGGCGGCCAAGACGCTGAAGGTGGCGCAGGTGATCACCGCCGTGAACGGCACGCCGACCACATCGGAGTGCGGCCTGATCCAGGCGCTGCACGGCTACGCGCCCG
Source organism: Acidimicrobiales bacterium (assembly GCA_036491435.1). Lineage (GTDB taxonomy): Bacteria > Actinomycetota > Acidimicrobiia > Acidimicrobiales > RAAP-2 > Bog-473. The sequence continues at coordinate 6,151 of DASXBZ010000176.1, read as the reverse complement.
GCACGACGGTGACCCTGAGCGTGGAGCAGTCCTTCATCAACGACGTCGGGACCTTCGTGAGCGGCCCGGTCGTCCAAAAGCCGATCCTGTTGGCGAAGGCGCCGAAGGCATCGGTGGTCAACTTCTGCGGGGGGGCGCCGATCACCCAGACCGCGTTCATCGGCGTCGAGGCCGAGACCCAACAGGACTGGCAGTTCCCGGTCAAGGTAAGCGTGCACACGCAGGACATCGGCGGCCCATCGGCCGGGTTGGCGATGTCGCTCGGCATCATCGACAAGCTGAGTAGCGGCCGGCTCACCGGCGGCCGCGTGGTGGCGGCGACCGGGACGATCGACCAGAACGGCAACGTCGGTGATGTCGGGGGCGTGGCCGAGAAGACCATCGCCGTGGAGCGGGCCGGGGCGACCGTCTTCTTCGTGCCCAAGGTCGAGCTCAAGACCGCGCAGGCGAAGGCCTCGCCGCAGCTCCATGTCTACGCCGTCAGCAACCTCGACCAGGTGTTGCGGATCCTGCAGCGGTTGGGCGGGACCGTCACCACGAATCCCGTGCCGGCCCAGGCCGCGTCGTAGGCTGCGTACATGGCCGACGTGCGCCCACCCATCTCCTCCTCCCGCCTCGCCACCGGGGACATCGCCAAGCACTCGTTCGCCATCGTGCGTCGGGGCTTCGACACCGACGAGGTGCGGTCCTATCTGCAGTCGGTCTCGCGGAGCCTCGAGGCCCTCGAAGAGCGCGAGCAGGAGCTGCGGGCCGCCATCGCCGAGGCCGAAGAGCGGGCGGCGCACCCCGTCGTCGACGAGGCCACGCTTACGGCGTCGCTCGGCCAGCACAGCGCGCAAATCCTGCGCCACGCCCATGACGAGGCGGCCAAGATCATGGCCCAGGCCCAGGAGGGGGCGGCCGCCCTCTTGCGCGAGACCCAGAGCCAGGTCGAGGAGCTCCAGGAGCGCACGGAGTCCTCGGCGGCCGAGCGCGTCGCCGAAGTGGAGTTGCTCGTGGCCAACGCGGAGCAAGAGGCGCGCGTCGAGAGCGAGCGCATCGTGCAAGAAGCCGTCCGCGAGGGCGAGGCGGTCATCGCCAAGGCAAAGGACGAAGGGCGCACACTTCTCGAACAGGTCCAGGAAGCACGCCGGCGCGTGCTGGCCGATCTCGCGTCGCGCCGGCGAGCGCTGGGGATCCAGATCGAGCAGCTACGGGCGGCGCGTGACGAAATGGCGGCGTCGGTGCACGGCGTGCGCGACCGCGTGGACGGCATCCTCTCGCAGTTGGACCGTACTGACGAGGAAGCGCGTGCCGCCGCGGTGGCGGTGGCCGAGCAGTTCCGACTGCACGGCGGGCCCGAGGAGCCGCACGACCAGGACTCGCTCGACGAGGTGATGGCCGACACCCCCGACGATGGGCCCGCCGCCGCGGTGCGTGTCATCGAGGGGGCCGACGAGGGCGGCGCCGCGACGGAGGATGCGACCGACGAGGCGGCGGCCAGTGCGCCCTCGGTTGACGAGCTGTTCGCGCGCATCCGGGCCGGCGCCGAGGACACGGGAGGCGGGGGAGCAGCCGGTCCTGAGCCAGTGACCGAGGCCGTGCCCGACGCGGCGACCCAGGCCATGGACGTCGTGGTGGTGGAGCCGGTGGAGGGCGCCGACGACGCGCCACCCCCGGGACCGGACGCCGCGCTGATCGCACACCGTGACGAGCTGCTCGAGCCGGTGACGGCCCGACTCAGCCGAGCGGTGAAGCGCGCGCTGGGCGACGACCAGAACCGGTTGCTCGCGCGCATCCGGAGTACGCCCTCGCTCGGCGGCGACGAGTTGCTGGGCACGGAGGAGGAGCACCGGGCCGTATTCGCACACGCCGTGCGCGCGCCACTCGGTGAGGCCTATGCCGCCGGGACCGTGTTCGGAGGCGCATCCGGGGCCGGCGTCGCCGAGGACGGCATGGTCGAGGAATCGACGACAGGCCTGGCGCACGTCGTCGTGACGATGCTGCGCCGTCAGATCGAGGACGAAAGCGGCGACCTCGGCGACCAGGTGAGCGCGGCGTACCGCGAATGGCGCGGCGAACGCGTCCAGCGCGTCTGCGGCGACTACGCGACGCAGGCCTTCTCGGCGGGCGTCGTGGCGGCGGGCGCGGACCAGAAGTTGCGCTGGATCGTGACGTCAGCCACGGGGTGCTCGGATTGTGAGGACAACGCCTTGGCGGGCGCGGTCAGCGCGAGCGAGGCGTTCCCGACCGGCCACTCCCACCCACCTGCCCACTCGGGCTGCCGCTGTCTCGTGGCGCCGACGAGCGACTGAGCTGGGCATTTCGGCTCGCTCTGGCGGCACATGGTGCCGTTAGGGCTGCAGAAGCGGACATTAGGCTCCCTCCGTGCGCATCCCCAGCGACCTGCCCGCTGACCCTTCGCCGCCCCGCCGGCGGCACCGCGCGCGCTGGTGGATCGCGGGGCTCGTCGTCCTCGTCATCATCCTGCTGATCTCGCTGCGCTCGCTGGCGAACATCTACACCGACAGCCTCTGGTTCTCCTCGGTCAACTTCCACAACGTCTTCTCGACACTGCTCGTGATCAAGCTCGGCCTCTTCGGCGTCTTTGGCGCCATCTTCTTCGCCGTGCTCTGGGTGAACCTCGTCGTGTGCGACCGCATCGCAGGCCGCGACATCGTGCTGGCCCAGGAGGACGAGCTCGTCCGGCGTTACCAGCAGTACATCCGGCCCTACTCCGGGCGCATCTATGTCGCGATCGCCTTCGTACTCGCCCTCATCGGCGCGTCGGGGACGATCAGCCAGTGGAACAACTGGATCCTGTTCCGCCACGGCGGCAACTTCGGGGTCACCGACCCGCAATTCCACAAGGACATCGGCTTCTACGTCTTCAAGCTGCCGTTCCTGATCTTCTGCGTCGACTGGACACTCGCCATCCTGATCGTGACGCTGGCGGTCACGTTGGTGTTCCACTACTTCAACGGCGGGATCCAGCCCCAGCGTGGGCTGCCACGGGTGCGACCACCGGTCAAGGCCCACATCTCGGTCCTGCTCGCACTGATCGCGCTGGACAAGGCGGTGGGCTACATCTTCCAGCGCTGGTCGATGGTCAACGCCTCGGACGGTTATGTCAACGGTGCGGGCTACACCGACGTCCACGCGCGGCTGCCGGCCGAACTGCTCCTCGTCTTCGTGTCGATCGGCGCGGCGCTGATCTTGCTGTACAACATCCGGCGCCAGGGGTGGACGCTACCTGTGCTGGCCGTAGGGATCTGGGCCTTCGTGGCGCTCGTGGTCGGCATCATCTACCCCGCCCTGCTGCAGGCGCTCAAGGTCAATCCGGCCCAGAGCTCTCTTGAAGCTCCCTACATCCATCGCAACATCACGGCGACGCGGGCGGGCTACAACCTCAATGACGTGAGCGTGCACTCGTTCCCGGCGACCACGACGATCTCGCCGAGCCAGACCGTGCTCAACGCGCGGACGATCGACAACATCCGGCAGTGGGATCCGGACCCGTCGATCTCGCTCGAGACCTTCCAGCGGCTCCAGGGCATCAAGTCGTATTACGCCTTCCCCTCCCTCGGGGTGGACCGCTACGTGCTCGGGGGCGTCTTCAACCCGGTGCTGATCGGGGTGCGTGAGATCTCGCCGTCGGGGGTGCCGTCGCAGACGTGGGTGAACACCCACCTGCAGTACACGCACGGCAACGCGGCCGCAGTCGCCCCGGCCAACCAGACGACCAACACCACCAACGCCAACCCGGTCTTCGCTGTCGGGGGGATCCCGCCGACGTCGTCCCAGGGATTGCCCAAGATCACGCAGCCCAACGTCTACTTCGGGCTGGGCGAGTCGGGGTATGTCGTGGCCAACACGAAGCAAGCCGAGGTCGACTACCAGCAGGCCAATGGCAACAACATCGAGAGCCACTACAACCAAAACGGCGGGGTCCAGTTGTCGAACTTCTTCTCGCGGGCGGCCTTCGCCCTGCGGCTGGGCGACTTCAACCTGCTGATTTCGAGCCAGATCACCGACAAGTCACGCATCATGTTCGTGCGGGACCCGATCGCCATGGCACAGAAGGCGGCGCCCTTCCTGAGCTTCGACCACGATCCCTACGCCGTGATCTCCAACGGCCAGATCGACTGGATCCTCGACGGCTACACCACGACGTCGAACTACGCCTACTCCCAGAACGCGGGCACCCAGCAGGTGGCGTTCGGTAGCACGCTGCCCGGGAGCTACAACTACGTGCGCAACTCGGTCAAGGTCGTCGTCAACGCGTACACGGGCCAGATGACGTTCTACGACATCGACCCGAGCGACCCGATCCTCCAGGCCTACTCGGCCGCGTTCCCGCACATGTTCCTGCCCCTCCGCGACATGTCGCCGCCATTGCGGGCCCATCTGCGCTACCCCGAGGACATCTTCTCCATCCAATCGGCCATCTACGGGCGGTACCACCTGACGAGCCCGCAGCAGTTCTACGCGGCCAGCAACGCCTGGCAGCTGTCGCCCACGGCCGGCGCGGGGCCCCAATCGCAGGCACTGCTGGCGCAGAACACGTACAACAACCAGGGCCAGCTGGTCTCGACGACGCCCGCGCGCATGTCGCCCCAGTACCAGGTCTATTCGCTCCCGGGCGCGGACCCGACCAACCCGGACAACCAGGTCTTCACCGTCTCAGACGGCTTCGTCCCGGCGACGCAGTCGACGGGCTCGAGCTCGAGCCAGAACTTCAACCTCACCGCGTGGATGGTCGGGTTGTCGGATCCTACGGACTACGGGCATCTCAACCTGTACCAAGTCCCGCAGGGCACGGTCGGCCCGGCCAACGCGGACGCTGAGATCCAGGCCGACAACAACGTTTCGTCGGCGATCACACTGCTCAACCAGCACGGGTCGCAGGTGCTGCTGGGCGAGACCCTCATGGTCCCGATCGCCAACTCCATGGTGTACATCCGGCCGCTGTACGTGGCGGCGAGCACGAACCCACAGCCCAAGCTCGAGTACGTGATCGCCGTTCTCGGCGGGACGGTGGAGTTCGACACGTCGCTCTCCGCCGTGATGAGCGACATCACACATGTGGCGCTGCCCTCGTCGACGAACGGCGGGTCGTCGGCCGGCACGGTGCCGGCAGCCCTCGCAAGCATTCTGGCCCAAGCCCAGACCGACTACGACAACGCGCAGGCGGCGCTGAAGGCGCAGAACCTCTCGCAGTACCAAGCCGACATCGCGGCGATGGAGCAGCAGCTCGCGTCGGCGCAGGACGTGCTGAACGCGACCACGGGCAGCACGACGACGACCACGACGACCACCCGCCCGAAGATCCCGACGAAGGGGACCAAAAAGACGAGTGGGACGACGTCGACGACGGCATCGACGACCACGACGTCGACGGCGCCGACGAGCACCGAGCCCCGGGGTGGCGTGACTACGACGTCGCCAACGAGCGCATCGGCGACGGGCACCGTTGCGGGGGGCCGGCGCTAGAGCTTCACGCCGGGGATGCATGTGTCGAGCTCCATCGGGTTGTGCATGGGGTTGCAGGCCCCGCCGGGTGGTCGCATGATGGCGGGAAGTCAAGGCGACGAAAGGAGGGCTCCCGATGGGACTGCTCGACAAGGTCAAGGCGCAGGCGACGGCGGCCACGGAAATGGCAAAGGACGCCGCGGCCAAGGGCCAGGCAAAGCTGGACGAGGCGCAGGCCAAGAAGGCGGCCGAGGGGATGCTCCGTGACCTGGGCGCCGCCTTCTACGCGACGAAGACGGGCCGGGCCACGCCGACTACCGACGCCGACATCGAGCGCCTGGTGGCGGCGCTCCAGCAACACGAGTCCGAGCACGGTCCCTTGACGCTTGCGCCGGAATCAGCCGCAGGCGGGCCGACGGCCGCACCGGCCGGCGACGGCGCCGCCGGCGCCACGGCCCCACCACCACCCCCGAAGGCAGCCGACCCCGCCTCGCCACCGCCACCTCCCCCGAAGGCGCAGACGCTGTAGTTCGGGCTCTTCGACGGGCGGCGACGACGCTCCTGGAGGACAGATAGGATGTCCTCTTCGCCGCGGGGTGGAGCAGTCTGGTAGCTCGTCGGGCTCATAACCCGAAGGTCGGAGGTTCAAATCCTCCCCCCGCCACTCAGATCAGGGCCGTTTCCAGACTCTGTTGGGCTC
>DASXBZ010000175.1:0-5386 GCA_036491435.1 Acidimicrobiales bacterium | reverse complement strand
GCTGGATCCTCCGTGATTCGTCGGACGCGCCGGGCGGGCGACAACGGCACACGGGCTGTGGCGCAGCTTGGTTAGCGCGCTTGACTGGGGGTCAAGAGGTCCCGGGTCCAAATCCCGGCAGCCCGACTCAAATCGGTTCTTCGGATCTGCGCGGGGTCGCGCTGACATCGGTCCCCCAGCAATGGGTGAAGGTGGCCCCATGAACCGAGTGGCCGCGTTCGGGCTAGTTGGGACCGCCGCCGCCTCGTCTGAGCGCATAGGGGGTGGTTCTTGACATAAGGGACGAGTGTCAAGAGCCACGCCGTATGTACTGCAAGGGACCGCACTGATGGTCCCCTCCGGCCGACATATCCACGTCGCTGTTGGTGGCCGGCGCGACCCCGCCAGAATCCGAACAGCCTTCCATGTTCGTGCCCCACCCGTGCCGGTTTCAGGGGGAACAACGCGCGCACTGACGGTAGCCAGAGGTGAACTGTAAGAGGGTCGCGACACCACGTCCGACGGCATCGAAGGGGTGTTGTTCCTTGTGGGCGCTAGAGGACTCGAACCTCCGACCTCAGCCGTGTGAAGGCTGCGCTCTAACCAACTGAGCTAAGCGCCCCCGGGGAAATGCGGACCCCAACCGTAGCCCGCGGGAACCTGCCGGCCTGCGGCGGGACCTCATGTTGGGGGGTTCGGGATGGCGCCGGTACCCTGAGATGCACATGGACTCAACCGACGACGACTACGACGACACCGGCGTGCAGGGGCCGTGGACCCTGAGGCTCAAGGAGACCTTCTGGCCGTCGCCGACCCCGAAGCTAGGCGAGGACGGAGAGCCCGACCGCGTCCCTCCCGAGCGACGCAAGGAGGTCATGCGATCGCTTGACCCGCAGGAGGTCAAGCTCGCCTTCGGGGCGTACGCCTTGGCCACCATCGCCGGCATTGCAATTCCTGCCTACATCTTGGCCACCGACAAGATCACCAAGGCCGGCAAGCACTCCATTTCCGTCGCCCCGGACGCGGCGTTGCTGGGTGGCGTGATCATCGTGCTCTGCATCCTGGGCTTCGTGACGCTGTGGAAGAGAAGGCGAACCTTTGTCTCCTTCTCCCTCTTCCTCATCGGCTTCGCCTTCACGCTCTTCATCGGGCTGATCGGGTTCGTGTTCATCCTCGTCGGCGGATGGCTCATGCTGCGGGCCTGGAGGATCAACCGCTACGGGACCACGGACGCAAAAGCCATCCGTCAGGAAGCCGCTAGCCGGCCCCGAGGCAAGGCCGGGGCCGCGACGTCGAGGGGCGCGAGCTCGAGCAAGGGCAAGGCGTCGTCGCAACCCGGGGAACGGAAGCCCCCGGCCGCGAGCAAGCGTTACACCCCGAAGGCGCCGGCCCGGAAGAAGATCCCGAAACCCACCCAGTAGCGGCGACGGGCCGCATGACTCAGCGGTCGGGGTCCACGAGCAGCGCCGAGCGCAACAACTGCAGCACGTCGGCCCGGCGCCGCACCAACGATCGGGCCGTGGGCTCCTCGCCGAGCGCGCGCAGCACCTCGACTTCGGTTACCATCCCGATCACGGTCGAGTAGATCGCGAGCAGCAAGAGGCGCGGATCGGAACGCCGCATCGAGCCCGCCGCCATCTCCGCCTCCAGGAACGACGAGGCGCGTTGGACGAGCGGCTCGAGAGCCAGCGTCATCTGCGTCGCCGCGGGCGGGCCGAGCCGCCCCACTTCGCGGAGCAGTCCCAGCAGCTCGGGCTGGCGAGCCGCCAGGCGGAACACCGACCGCACCACGGCCTCGACGCGGTCCCACCCCTCCCCCGCCCGCTGGAGTGCGGCCTCGAGCGCCCCCGAGAGGTCCCCCGCGCTGCGGGCGATCACGGCCTCGAGCAAGGCGTCCTTGGACGGGAACCAATAGAGGATGGACTGCTTGGTGAGCTCGAGCTCCTTGGCCACCGCGTCGAGGGAGGTCGCCTCGTACCCCCGGCTGGCGAAGGAGGCCAGGGCGGCGTCGAGGATGCGATCGCTGGTCGAGGAGCTGGGCACTTACCAAATGGTAGACAGATTCGGCCGGCGGTGGTAGACATTTCTGATGCCCATCGAGCGGCAGCTGCGCGGGAAGCGCTTCTTCATCACGGGCGCCACGGGGTTCCTGGGCACGGCGCTCGTCGAGCGGATCCTGCGCTGCCTCCCCGAAGCGGAGATCACCGTCCTCATCCGGCCGGGGCGTCGGGCCGACGCCAGCGCGCGGCTGGCCCGGGAGGTCATCAAGAACGACTGCTTCGACCGCCTCCGCCAGGAGCTCGGCGACGGCTTCGCCGACGAGGTGGGCCGCCGGGTGCGCGCCGTCGCGGGCGACGTCGGCCAGGACGGCCTCGGGCTCGACGACGAAGGGCGGGCCGCGCTGGCGGCAGCCGATGTCGTCGTCCACTCGGCCGCAACGGTGTCCTTCGACGCGCCATTGACGCAGGCCGTCGAGATCAACCTGCTCGGCCCGTCGCGCGTGGCGGCCGCCATCGCCGACTGCGCCTCGTTGGGCCACCTCATCGCGGTGTCGACCGCCTACGTCGCAAGCACGCACCAGGGCGAGGCCAAGGAGGAACTGCTCAGCGAGAACCCCTTCACGCTCGACGTGCGCTGGCAGGACGAGGTCGCGTTCAGCCGACGGCTGCGCGACGACCTGCAGACCGAGTCGCGCCTCGCGGACAACTTGAAGGATTTCAAGAAGAAGGCCCGGGGCGAAGTCGGTGCGGCCGGCGACCACCTGATCGCCACCCGAGCCGAGAAGATGCGCGAGGAGTGGGTCAGCGAGCAGCTGGTGAAGGCGGGCACCGCCCGCGCCTTGTCGCTCGGCTGGCCCGACGCCTACCCCTTCACGAAGGCGCTCGGCGAGAAGGCGCTCATCGAGCAGTGGGAGGGCAAGGTCCCCATCTCGTTCGTGCGGCCCTCCATCATCGAGTCGGCGCTCGCCGAGCCGCGGGCGGGCTGGATCAGAGGCTTCCGGATGGCCGAGCCGATCATCATCTCGTACGCCCGGGGGCTGTTGGCCGAGTTCCCCGGCGTGCCCGAAGGGATCATCGACGTGATCCCGGTGGACCTGGTGGTGGCCGCGATCCTCGCGGTCGCCGCACGCGGACCCGAGCCGGGGAAGCCGAAGGTGTACCACGTCGCCTCCGGCGTGCGGAACCCGCTCCGTTACGGGCGACTGGTCGAGAAGGCGACGGGGTTCTTCCAGCGCAACCCGCTCTATGACGACCGCGGCCAGCCCATCAGCGTGCCCGAATGGTCGTTCCCGGGACGGGGGCGGGTGCAGCGCCAGCTCCGCCGCGCCGACGCGCTCATGACGTTCGCAGAACGACTCCTCACTGCCTTGCCGATCCGGGGCAAGCAGGCGCAGTTGGCCGCCCGCATCGAAGACCGTCACGGCATGGCCAAGCGCGCCCTCGGCTACGTGGAGCTCTACGGCGCCTACACCGAGACCGACGCCCGGTACCGGGTCGACAATCTGCTCGGGCTGTGGGACACGGGTGACGCCCGGGACCACGAGCGGTTCGTCTTCGATCCCGGCGTCATCGACTGGGACCGCTACATCCTCGAGATCCACCTGCCGTCGGTGCTCGAGCACACGCGGGTGCGCACCAAGCCCGGGCGGTCCGTGGTGGAGAAGCGCTCCGACCGGCAGCGGAAGGCGATCCTGTCGTCCGACCGGCACATGGCCGTCTTCGACCTCGAGCACACCCTCATGGCGTCCAACGTCGTCGACACCTACGCCTGGCTGGCCAGCCGGCATCTGCCGCCGGCACGGCGGGCGCGCTTCGTGGCCGACCTGGTGCGCCAGGGCCCGGCGCTGCTCGCGCTCGACCGGCGCGACCGGGGTGACTTCCTGAGCTCGTTCTACCGCCGCTTCGAGGACGCGCCGATTGAGCAACTGCGCGAGGACTCGTGGGAGCTCTTCCACCGGCAGCTCCTGACGCGGTCGTTCCCCGACGGCTTCGCGCGCGTGCGCGCGCACCGTGCGGCCGGGCACCGGACGTTGTTGATCACGGGGGCACTGGACTTCATCATCGAGCCGATCCGGCCACTGTTCGACGACATCGTGTGCGCGCAGATGGGCGAGCGTGACGGGCGGCTGACCGGACAGCTGACGACCCTGCCCCCGATCGGCGAGGCCCGCGCGCTGCTGCTGGCGGACTACGCCGGGGAGCACGCGCTGTCGCTCGAGGAGTCGGTGGCCTACGCGGATTCGACGTCGGACCTGGCCATGCTCGAGGCCGTCGGGTTCCCGGTGGCGGTGAACCCCGAGTCACGACTCTCGGCCATCGCGCGGCGACGGGGCTGGCACGTGGAGCACTGGGCGAAGGCCGAAGGTGGTTCGCACCGGCCGCTGCCGTTGGGCCCCTTCGACGTGAAGGCGCCGAAGGCGGTCATGGGCCGATGAGGGCGGTGGGTTCGTGAGCACGCTGTTGTTCGAGCGCTCGCTGCCGCGGTTTGCCGCGGCGCGGGTGGTGTCGTCGTTCGGGTCGGGTCGCGGCGCGGGCGTCGGCCCGCTCCGGCTGGTGGAACGGGAGGCGCCCGAGGCGCCGGCCGACGGCTGGGTGCACGTCGACCCGGTCCTGTCGGGCATCTGCGGGTCCGACCTGTCCACGTTGGACGGGCGCAGCTCGCGCTACTTCGAGGACATCGTCTCCTTCCCGTTCGTCCCGGGCCACGAGGTCGTCGGTGTCGTCACTGGCGAGGTGGTCGGCGCCGAGGGGGTGTCGCTGGCAGCCGGGAGCCGGGTGGTGTTGCAGCCGGTCCTCGGATGCGCGGCCCGGGGCATCGAGCCGCCGTGCCCGGCGTGCCAGGCGGGACAGGTCGGGAACTGCGGCTATCTCGCCTTCGGGCACATTCGCCCCGGCCTCCAGACCGGGTTCTGCGCCGACACCGGCGGTGGCTGGTCGACCAGCGGGCTGGTCGCGCACTCGAGCCAGCTCTACGGCGTGCCGGCCGCGTTGAGCGACGAGGACGCGGTGACCGTCGAGCCCGTGGCCTGTGCGGTGCACGCGGTGCTCGGGGCGCCGATCGCCGAGGGCGACGTCGTCGCGGTGCTCGGTGCCGGGACGCTGGGGCTGCTGGTGACCGCCGCCGTCTCGCATCTCGCCACCACGGGTCGCTGCCCCTCTCCTTCTGCGCTGTTGGTCGGGGCGCGCTATCCGCACCAGCAGAGGCTCGCCCGCGAGCTCGGGTGCACCGAAGCGCTGCCGCCCGATCAGCTGCCGCGCGCGGTGCGGCGCCACACGCGCTCGCTGTCCTTCGGCGGCGCAGCGGGCATGACGGCCACCCTCTCGGGTGGCGCGGACGTCGTCATCGACTGCGTGGGCAGCGCCGAGTCGATCGCGCAGTCACTGGCCATCGTGCGCCCGCGGGGGAC
>DASXBZ010000174.1:0-6494 GCA_036491435.1 Acidimicrobiales bacterium | reverse complement strand
ATGGACGCGCTGGAGGCTGACAACGACTACCTCAAGGCCGGGGGGGTCTTCACGCCCGACCTGATCGAAACGTGGGTCGACTACAAGCGCTCCAACGAGGTGGACGCAGTCCGGCTGCGGCCGCACCCGTGGGAGTTCATGCTCTATTACGACATCTGAGCGCTGCCGGTGGTGGAACGGCCAGGGCCGGCCGCGCCCCACGGCCGGGTTCAACTGCCGTGCGATCGGGTTTCCCTCGTCGATGCCACACATCCCCGTGGACCAGAGCGGATTGGAAGACGCTGCTTCGGGTACTCCATTGAGGGAGTCCACATAGAGGAGTGAGCATGGCGAGCACGCGAGCTCGCATGGTGGGAAGCGACGAAGAAGCGCCGAAGGGGATGACTCCCGAGCGCATCAACCAGAACCTGGCCGATCTGCTGCAAGAGCTGCGGGTGGCGGCCCTCGGTGTGCAGATGCTCTTCGGCTTCCTGTTGGCCCTGCCGTTCTACGCCCGGTTCTCGGAGCTCGGCGCCGCCCAGCGTGACCTCTACCGGGTCAGCGTGCTCGCCGCGGCCGCGGCGACTGCGCTGCTCATCAGCCCCGTCGCCTTCCACCGATGGGTGTTTCGCCGGCACCAGAAGGCAAAGCTCGTGAAGTGGGCCAACGTCGAAGCCCTGCTCGGGCTGGCCATGGTGGCCGTGACGCTGTGCTGCAGCATCGGGCTCGTCTTCAGCGTGGTGGGTGCCGGGTGGCTCTTCTCGCTGCTCGTCGGCGTGGTGATGGCCAGCTTCGCCTTCCTGTGGTTCGCACTGCCGATCTTCGACCGGATCACGACCGATCGTGACGACGACCGGGTGTGACTCGGCGGCCCGGTCAGTACACCCAGACGGTCGTCCCGATCGGGTCGATGTTGTTGGCCCACACCCAGTCGATGGCCTCGTTGCTGATACGCGCGCAGCCGTGGGAGACGGGCACCGGCGGGACGTCGGTGTCGCCGTGGATCGCGAAGCCTTCGTAGAAGAAGCGTGGCCGGTACAGCGTCCCGAGCGAGTCGACGACGGTCCCGTTCACCACGCGGAACGTCTGGAACAAGCCGGTCGGCGTATTGGCGACCGACGTGACGCCATCCTGGGTGTACGTGTAGCCGCCGCCGGTCGACGTGTTGAGCGTCCAGACCAGGTGCCCGTTGTTCACGACCATCAGCAGGTCGTTCTCGAGATTGATCTGGATCTCATAGCCCGCCATCGGACGCGGGGTGGGGACGACGCCCGACTGGAGCGCGGCCCAGGTTTGAGGCCCGACCACGCCGTCGCGCGGAAGGCCGGACGCCTTCTGGAGCGCGAACACGGCCTGCTCGGTGGTGTCGTCGAACGAGCCGCCGGTGGAGTCCACCCAGTAGCCGAGCGCGTAGAGCTGTTGTTGGAGTTGCACGACCGCCGCGCCGCTGGCACCGGGGTTGAGCGTCGGCGGAGCGGGCGGGGGAGGCGCGGGCAGGATCCAGTAGCCACTCCCGTCGGGCATCGCCGCCATCCCTGCGATCGGGTTGGGGTTCGACTGGCCGCCCATCGACCCGAAGAACGAGGTGCCGTAATTGAAGATGCCTCCGTCGGAGGCCACCATCCAGTACCCCTGGGGCGCGCTGGCCATCCCGACGATCGGCGCGTTGAGCGGTGTGCCGCCGGTCGACCCGAGGAACGGCGCGTCGCCGTAGCTGAAGATCCCGCCGTCGCGGGCGACGAACCAGTAGCCGCCACCGTCGTGCGTCGCGGCCATGCCGACGATCGGCTGGTTGAGCGGCTGGCCGCCCCGCGACCCGTAGAACGCAGCGTCGCCGTAGCTGAAGATGCCCCCGTCCGAGGCCACCAGCCAGTACCCCTGGCCGTCCGCCGTCGCCGCCATGCCCACGATGGGCGCGTTCAGCGGCTGGCCACCGCGTGAGCCGAAGAAGGGGGCGTCGCCGTAGTTGAAGATGCCGCCGTCCGAGGCCACGAGCCAGTACCCGCCGCCGCCGTGCGTCGCCGCCATGCCGACTATCGGCTTGTTCAGCGGGATGCTGCCCGCCGAGCCGAAGAAGCCGGCGTCGCCGTAGTTGAAGATGCCGCCGTCGCTCGCCACCATCCAGTAGCCCTGACCGTCCTGGGTCGAGGCCATCGCGACGGGGGGAGCGTTGAGCTGCAGCCCACCAGCGGGCCCGAAGAAGCCGGCATTGCCGAAATTGACGGGCTGGGCCGGGTTGTCCGGGTAGGCGGCTCCCGCCGTCCCTGGTGCGACGGCAACGAGCGCCGGCACCAGGGCGAGCCCGCCGACCAGCGCCACCGCGAGTCGCCGGTGCAGCCGAGAGCTGCCCGTATCGGGGCGACGCCGGTCACCTCGGGCGCGGTCAAGGTGCGGCATCGTGCACTCCTGTCGGAAGGGAGAAGGGCGGCACCGCCCGTCACGTCGCAGTGGGTCGGGGCGCCGGCGAACTCGTCGAAGGTCGGGTCACCCTACATCGGGGGTTGTCCAGGTGGAGCTCAGCGGGGGCGTTCCCAGTGGACCACTCGGTCCACACGGCCGCTGTCGACGTCGTAGAGGAAACCCGCGATCGTCCGCAGCCGCGACAGATACGGCGTGCCTGTGAGGCGCTCGATGTCCGCCCGGAGTGTCGCCGCGTGGTCGGCGATCGGGAGGAACTCGAGATCTGCTCCCGTGCGCTCGCGCAGCTCGGCGTCGCTGACGTCCTCCAGCCCGCAGTTCGTATGTTGCATGACCACCAGGGTGTCGACGCCGAGCGTGCCGCTCGACAGGGCCAGGCTGCGCAGCACGTCGTCGGTGACGCGCCCGCCGGCGTTGCGGATGACATGCGCGTCGCCGAGCCGGAGCCCGAGTGCCGCGCCGACGACGATGCGCGCGTCCATGCAGGTGACAACGGCGAGCTTGCGGGCGGGACGCGCGTCCTTCGCACCCGGCGCTGGTGCGTCCTCGTTCGCTGCCAGGAGTTCGTCGATGAGCGTCACCGCGCCGGGAACCCTTCACCGCGGTGTTGGTCGAGCGCCGGGGCGGCCGCCTCCACGTCGGGCAACGCCAGCCGGAGCGGGAAGGGTGGGAACGGGGCGCTCGCCACCATCCCCTTGCGGTCGAGGACGGGTGCGACCGGCACCGCGGCCGCGGTGAGTGCGGCGACCAACTCGTCGCGGCACCGCTCGGCGATCGCATCGCCGACGGCGCGCTGGGTCTCGGCGCCACGCGCCGAACGCTGTGCGAAGGTCAACGGAGCCAGGTCGTCCAGGCCGAGCTCGGCGCAGAGGTTCGACCAGAAGTGCTGCTCGCTGATGACGCCGAGCGCGATCTGCCCGCCGTCGGCGGTGTCGAAGATCCCGTAGCCCGGGACCGGGCCACTCGAGGCGCCGGCGCTGTCGCCGTCGGTGCTCCCGATCGCACCCGTCCAGGTGGCCAGCACGTCGGTCATCGAGACGTCGAGGTATGTGCCCTCGCCCGTCGCGTGCCGGCCCAGGACGGCGGCGCAGATGCCGAACGCGGCGGCCATGCCCCCCGCCAGATCCGCGATCGGCAGCGGTGACACTCGGGCGGGGCCGCCCTCCGGCGCGAGCGCGCCGGCCCACGCCTGGTAGTTCACGTCGTGGCCCGGAAGCGCGGCGCGCGGGTCGTCCTGGCCGTAGCCCGAGATGGAGCAGTACACCAGCGCGGGGTTCGCGCCGCGCACGGCCTCGGCGTGGAGACCGAGCCGAGCCATCACCCCGGGCCTGAAGCCCTCCACGAGGACGTCGGCCTCCAGGGCGAGCGTCCGTGCCCTGGCCCGGCCGTCGTCGTCCTTCAGGTCGAGCTCGATGCTCCGCTTTCCGGCGTTGATCGATGCGAAGAGGCCGGCGTACTGACGCATCGGGTCGCCGCCCGGAGGCTCCACCTTCAGCACGTCCGCGCCGAGCGCGACGAGCAGAGAGGTCGCGTAGGGGCCGGGACGCCAGATGCTCAGGTCCAGGACCCGCAGGCCGGACAGGAGGGCCGGGTTCATCGTCGCCGAGTCTTGCATTCCCGTCCGCGGATACCCTCATTCGATGCTCGGCTTCTTCTCGTTCACCGAGATCACCGATCCCTCGGCCCACGAGGCCTACAACGCGTGGCACCAGCTCGACCATCTGCCGGAGCAGTTCACGCTCGAGGGAGTGCGGTTCGGTCAGCGCTGGGTCCGCTCGCCGCATTGCCGTGCCGCGGAGGCCGCGAGCGGCTCGCAACTGGACCCCTTCCACTACATGACGCTGTACTTGCTGCGCGACCGCGAGGTGGTGCCGCCCTTCTTCGCGCTGGGCCAACACCTGCACGACGAGGACCGGTTCTTCGCGGCGCGGCGGGCCGTGCTCTCGGGTCCCTTCGACGTCGTCGGCACGTGGGCGGCACCCCGTGTCGCGGTATCGGCCGGTGCCATTCCGTTCCGGCCTTCACACGGCGTCTACACCGTTGTCGGTCCGGCGGTCGACGGGGCCGCATTGGTCGAGATGCCCGGCGTCGCCGGCGTGTGGCAGTTCGCCGACGATGAGCGCACGGTGACGGTTGCCTTCGTCGACGGGGACCTCTGGCGCGTGGCGGACGAGATCGGGGGCTCGGTAAGTGGCCTCGGCGCCTCGCTCGAGTGGGCGGGTCCCCTGGAACGGGTTGATGCCTTCCGGTGGGACTGGTTCGCTACGCTGACGCCCCAATGAGCCCAGAGACCAAGTCGAAAGCCCAGCGCAGGGCCGAGGCCCAGCGCCGTGCCGCCGAGCAGCGCGCCGCCGCCTCGCGCAAGAAGCGCACCCGCCTCGGCCTCCAGATAGGCGCGGTCGTCGTGCTGGTGGTCGCCGTCATCGTGGTCATCGTCGTCGTGTCGGGCGGTGGGGGCGGGACGCCCGCCGTGTTCAAGAATCCTCACGTCTCTGGCTTGGAGCCGATCCCATCCTCTATGAAGGCGAGCTGGAAGCAGCCGCCGACCGGCAAGCCCGGTCCCGAGGTGATCCCCCTCGTGAACGCCCCCAAGTTGGCAAGCCTGGACAATGCGGCCACGGGGCAGACGATCAACGGTGTGCAGTGCCAGGCCGGTGAGAAGACGGTGTCCCACGTGCACACGCACCTGACCATCTTCGTCAACGGCCAGGCTCGGCAGATCCCCTACGGCATCGGGATCCCGGGCTTCCAGGCGTACCAGATCAACCCCGGTTCGCCGGCGGGCCCCGGTCCGTTCGTGGAGACGGGCACCTGCTTCTACTGGCTGCACGTCCACACCAACGACGGCATCATCCACATCGAGTCGCCGAGCAAGACCATGGGCTTCACCCTGGGTCAGTTCTTCGACGAGTGGGGCATTCCGCTGAGCTCGACCCAGGTGGGCTCCGCGACGGGCAAGGTCACCGTCTTCTTCACCTCGCCCGGCAAGAGCGCGCAGCTCTTCACGGGCGACCCGCGCACCTTGCCGCTGGGTGACCACTACCAGATCCAACTCGTCGTGGGGACACCCATCGTGGCGCCGTTCCATGTCACCAACTGGGGCGGCCTGTAGTCCCGGTGGAGGTCGACGTCGTCGTCGTCGGTCTGGGACCAGGCGGAGAGCAGGTCGCGGAAGACCTCGCCGAGGCCGGCCTGGAGGTTGTGGGCATCGAGGCCGAGCTCGTGGGCGGCGAGTGCCCGTATTGGGGGTGCATCCCCTCCAAGGCGATGGTGCGGGCGGGGGAGGTCCTGGCGGAGGGCTGGCGCATCCCGGGCCGGGCGGGTTCGGCGGCCATCACACCGGACTGGGCGCCGGTGGCGGGCCGTGTGCGCGAGGTCACCGCGTCGTGGGACGACCGCGCCGCGGTCGAGCGGCTCGAGGGCAAGGGCGGGCGCCTCGTGCGCGGGCGCGCCCGCGTCACGGATCCATCCAGCGTCGACGTGGACGGCACGAGGATCACCGCCCGGCGGGCGCTGGTGCTGGCGACGGGGCAGCGGGCCTGGGTCCCGCCGATGTTCGAGACGGTGCCGCACTGGACGAACCGCGAGCTGATCGAGTGCGAGTCGGTGCCCGCATCCCTCCTCGTCATCGGTGGGGGCGCCGTCGGTCTCGAACTGGGACAGGTCATGCAGCGCTTCGGTGCGGCGGTCACCATCGTGGAGGCGGAATCTCGCCTCGCCGGTTCCGAAGAGCCCGAGGCCTCGGAGCTGATCACCGAGGTCCTCCGGCGCGACGGCGTGGATGTGCACACGGGTGTCGCCGTCGAGCGCGTCGAGCCCCACGGTCCGACGGGCGCACGGGTCCAGCTGGCGGACGGGACCGTGCTCCAGGGCGAGCGCATGCTCGTCGCCACCGGGCGCCGCAGCGACCTGCACGCGCTCGGTGTGGGCGCGCTCGGCCTGGACGAGGACGCGCGCCGCCTCCCCGTCGACGGCCGGATGCGTGTGGCCCCCGGCGTCTGGGCGGTCGGCGACGTCACGGGGAAAGGGGCCTTCACCCACGTGGCGGCGTACCAGGCCCGGCTCTGCGTGGCCGACATCCTGGGCCGGCCTCGTCC
>DASXBZ010000173.1:0-36734 GCA_036491435.1 Acidimicrobiales bacterium | reverse complement strand
CCACGCCATCACCCACATTCCGCTCGGCTGGCGCCGTTCGCCGAGCGGAACGGGATCTCCGGCGGGCACGTCCAGCCCGACTTCTTCGCGGAATTCGCGCCGGGCCGCGGCGAGGGCGTCGTCGGACGCGTCGTACTCGCCCTTGGGGATCGACCAGACGCCGGCGTCCTTCCTGGCCCAGAACGGCCCGCCCGGGTGCGCGAGCAGGACCTCGACCGCTCCGTCGTCGGTTACCCGGTACAGCAGCAATCCCGCGCTCCTCGCGACCATGTGTCAAGTATGGGATCGCCGCCGGAACTGGGAGAGCAGAAACTGGTGCGAACTGCGGTGCGAAGACGACCGGTGATGTTGCGCCAGGTCGACCAACGTGCTCGCGGGCTGCCGCGCCCATGAATGCCCCTTTCACGCCGTCCTCGCTAGGCTGCTTTCCCGTTCCGGCCACTATCTCCGGAGCCGTCTCGGGGGCGCGGGCGTCGACCACTACCAGGAATAGAGGTCGTACGTCATTCTGAACACTGGATCATGAGCCCCCTAAACCCCGAAAACGATCCCGTCCACCAGGGTCTCCACGACCTCGGCCGGCAGATCGACAACGCCGATTCGGTTCCGGCGGCCGAAGATTCGGGCGGGGAAGGCCCGATGCCGGCCGATGCCGGCAGTCGGAGCGATCCCCCGACGCCACCGGAGGCCACGGGTGCAGACGCCGGTGCGGACGACGAGATGCCGTGGCCCGCAGCGGCCCCGGCGGCGGCGGCGCAGATGCACGCGCAGCCGGATCCTCCTCACGTCGGAGCCGAAGGTGCCGCCGCGCCGGCGGCCTCCCCGGTCGACCCCGCCGACAACCCGGTCGAGCGCGGACTCCACGAGCTGGGTCGGCAGATCGAGGAGTCGGAGCGGGGCGGAGCGAGAGGTGGAGGCGGAGGCGGTGACCGAGGCGGACGAGGGACCGGGTCCGGGGGGCCGGCGCACGCCGCACCGAAGGAAAGGCGCTCGACGCGTCGCAAGGTGGTCTACGTCCTCGGTTCGCTCTTTCTCGTGCTCGTGCTCGTCGCCGGCGCGGCCGCGGGGTACGGGTGGTATCTCAACCGCGAGATCCACCACATCGATCTGCACAACCTCACATCGGCACCGGGGAAGGGCGCGGACGCCGGAACCGAGAACATCTTGATGATCGGCTCGACCTCGCGCTGCGCGCTCAAGGTGCAGAATCCCCAATTCGGCCTGTGCTCGCAGGGCGTCACTGGGGTCAACAGCGACGTCGTGATGCTCCTGCACCTGAATCCGGCCAAGAACAAGGTGTCGATCCTGTCGATCCCACGGGATCTGTTCGTGCCAAATGCACGGTCCGACGGGGCCAACAAGATCGACGCCGCGCTCTATCAAGGACCTGACCAGTTAATCAGTGCAGTCGAAGAGGACCTCGGCATCCCCATTCAACACTTTGTCGAGCTCAACTTTGACAGCTTCATGAACGTGGTCAACGCGCTCGGCGGCATCCATATGTACTTTCCCGAGCCGATCTTCGATTCCTTCTCGGGATTGGACATCCGGACGACGGGATGCATCGGGCTCAACGGGACCTCGGCGCTCGAGGTCGTCCGGGCGCGCCACCTGCAGTACAAGCCGCCCGGCGTCACCACGACCGATCCCTACTACTGGCCCAAGGAGAACGAGAGCGACCTGGCGCGCATCCGGAGGAACCACGAGTTCCTGCGCGTCCTGGCGTCGGCCGTCAAGGCGAAGGGCCTTGGCAATCCGCTCACAGACAACGCGCTCGTGTCGGGCGTTGTCGGCGACCTCACCGTCGATTCCGGGTTCTCCGCCACCGACATGATCAGCCTCGTGTTGACGTATCACAACGTCAACGTGAACAAGGCGCCTCAGTTGACGGTGCCGGTGCAGGTCGACCAATTCGGTGACTACGTGTACCAGGGAGGGAGCTACGGCGACATCGAGTTTCCGACGGAACCTCAGGACCACGCCGCTGTCGACAGGTTCTTGGGCTTGAAGGCGAACGAGGACACTTATTCGGGCGGCGCACTGCCGTCGCCGTCGTCGATCACGGTCTCCGTGATGAACGGCTCGGGCACGACCAATCAGGCGTCGAACACGGCGGCCAGCCTCAAGGCCCTGGGCTTCAACATCGGTTCGCTGGGGGACAGCACTCCCGTCGGCCGGGAAGCCGAAACGGTCGTCTACTACTCGAAGAAGACGGAGGCCAACCTCGCCGCCGCCCAGGCCGTGGCGAACTCCATGACCGGCGCCGTGATCATGGCCGACGACCCGTCGCAGGTGCAGCCCGGATCGCAGGTCACCGTCGTCACCGGGACCCAGTTCAGCGTCAACCCGCCGCCGACGGCCGTCACCCCGACCTCGGCCGCGGGAACCACGGGGGCGGCCGGTGGTTCCGGTGCGGGGTCTTCGAGCACGACGACGCCGACGACGTCCGCGGGGTCCTCCGCGAGCACCGGGCCCTTCCAGGCGCCCACCACGACCGTCGAGCCGCTGGCGCCGTGGGATCCGCGTTCGTGCACCGCGACGGGGGGCGAGGGGAAGTAGAAGCTGGCGCCGCGGACCGGGGTCGGATCTCACCTGTGGCCGTATATGTGACGACCTGCCGCGCTTGCGTGCGCATGCATACAGGTGTGCCCTTATACCGAGAATTAAAAGAAGAGCCGATCCGATGCAGCCACGCGCGGGCAGCCGTGGCGTCCCCCGGGGACACCCCGGACCGCTTTCGGGTGTGATCGCAGAAGCGGGGCCCCGCGAGTGGACGACCGGGGGAGGGTTGTTAGAGGTACTGGCCCACAGACGCCGGCGCCGCCGTCGCCCGTACCGGCTCGGTGCCGTCCTTGAGCGCAAAGAGCTCGGCCAGCGAGTAGCCCTCCGCCCGCTCCGGCAACGGCCGTCCCAGCCATGCCTGTGCCTCGGAGGCACTCAGGTTCTCAACCTCGATCTGGGCGATACACCGTCCGGCCCGGACCACCGCCGGGTGAAGGGTGCTCAAGGCCTCGTTCGTGGTGATCGCAACGAGCAACGACAGACCCTGTCCGAGCAGTCCGTCGGTGAGATTCAGCAAGCGGGCGAGGCCCTGTCCGGAGCGCTGCTTCGCGCTCGCTGCGATGAGTTCGTCACAATCCTCGAGGATGAGGAGGCGGCAGCGGCCGACGCCCTCCTGTTCGTCATCGCCCAAAGCGATGTTGAGGAGGTACGCGGCATCGCTGAAGAGCCGCTCGGGATCGAGGACGTAATCGAACTGGCACCAGGCGCGCCACGCGTCGGACAGCGAGCGGAGCGCGGTGGTCTTGCCGGTCCCGGGGGGACCGTGCAGGAGGAGCAGCTTTCCCGGGAGGGCCTTGCGGGTCATCGCCATCAACCCGTCGAAGGCACTGGCCGCACCGGCACCGTAGCTGGTCCGGATCGCCCGCCATCCCGGCACCGTCAGCGTCCGGACCGAGCGCATCGGACCGTGGCCGCCCATGTGCCAGAAGCCCACGTCGACCTTTGAGCGGTCGAACACAGGCGGCGGGGGGACCGCACCCTCGATGGCCTGGGCAAAGATCTCCTGAGCCAGCTCCTCCGACTGGGCCACAACGGACACGCGAGCGTGGCCGTGCGGCCAACGAACGGCGCAGAGCAGCCAGCCCGGGCCCGACGCCATGACGGAGCGCACGCCGTCATTCAAGGCGATCCGGATGGGTTGCGAACCAGGCGGCATCAGGGTCGCGTCCTTGCGGACGCGCGGCAGGAAGGAGCTCCGCGCGAAGGGGTGACTCCCCGAGACGTAGTGCTCGATGAACAGCAGGTCGATGGCGTCGGTCACCGAATCGGAGTCGTCGAACGCGGCCATGCGCTGCGCGGTGCTCGTCTTTTCGTTCATGTCATTTCTCAGTGGGACGCGCGCGGGCGCGTCGAGTCAGAGCTGGCTTGCCAGCAGATGTGTCGTCGGTTGGGGTCGTCGGGCGACGCCGCGCGCCGCCCTCGAGCTCACACTTCGACGAATGAGCGCGATGGCGTGTGCGACGAGGACCTTTTCCGTCCCCGTAGGTGTCGAATGCGAAGCACACGAGCCATAGTCCGACAACTTTGGCGGAACGACTTCAGCAAGTCAACGTGCGTGACAAGAGATGCAACAACGTTGCGCGCGCGATCGAACTCGTATGGACGCCTGCCGAAGCGACTCAGGCGAAGATCTCGCCGCCGTTCGTGTCGAGCGCCTGGCCCGTCATGGCCGCAGAAAGGTCCGAAGCCAGATAGACGATGGCGCCGGCCACATCGGCGTCAGAAGGGATCCGGCCGAGCGGGACGCGCGCATTGAGCTCGTCGATGACCTCCTGCGCCGGCACCCCGCGGCCGCTCGAGGTCATCTCGATGTACATGTCCACCGAGGGACCGGCCATCCAGCCGGGGACGACGGCGTTGACGCGGATG
This sequence comes from Acidimicrobiales bacterium, assembly GCA_036491435.1. Classification (GTDB taxonomy): domain Bacteria; phylum Actinomycetota; class Acidimicrobiia; order Acidimicrobiales; family RAAP-2; genus Bog-473. Next base: position 32,303 of record DASXBZ010000173.1, on the reverse strand, counting down.
TTGGACGGGCCGAGCTCGTAGGCGAGCACCCGAGTCGCCGTGAGGAGCGCCCCCTTCGAGATCGCGTACCCGCCTTGGGCCGGCTGGGGTTGGCGCGTGACCATCGACGCCACGTTGACGACCGAACCGCCACCGCGCGCACGGAGGTGCGGCAACGCGGCCTTCGTCATCTGGAGCGAGCCGAAGAGGTTGACTTCCATGATCTTGCGCCAGATCGCGAGATCCACGTCCTCGAAGCTCTGGAAGACATCGCTGCGGAACGCGTTGTTCACGACCACGTCGATGCCGCCGAACGCATCGGCCGCCGCTGCCATCAGAGCGGCACACGCGTCAGGATCGACGATGTTGGTCGGCACCGCGAGGGCCCGCGCCCCGACTGCCGTCACCTCGGCGAGCACCTCTTGGAGGTTGGCCTCCCGGCGTGCCGCCAATACCACGTCGGCGCCGTGGGCGGCGAGCGCCCGCGCCGCTTGGCGGCCCAGCCCCGGACCGACCCCCGACACGACACACACCTTGCCCGCCAACAGCCCGGGCGCCGCTCCCCGATCCTCGGTCTCACTCTTCGTCGTCGTCATGGAAGCGCAGCGTAGAGCAGTCGCCCTGGTGTCCCGTCGGCCATCCGCGCCGCGGTCACAGGGGCCTGGGAAGATCGACAACAGGGTTGCGGCAAGGAGGGTCGATGGCGATCTGTGGACACTGCGGCGGCGAAAGATCCGATGGGATCAGCTGTCTGACCGACCCGGTCGTCATCGACGGCAGGGCCTACCTGCCCATCCGCTGGGGCCAGGAACCGCGGCCGCGGCACCGCTATGAGCCCGAGGAGTGCCGCGACTGTGGCACCCCGATCGGCGGAGTGCACCACCCAGGCTGCGGGCTCGAACGATGCCCCGCCTGTCACGGACAAGCCATCAGCTGCGGGTGCCTCCTCGAGGACGAGTGCGACTTCGAGAGCGCCCGGGTGGCGCGGTGCCGCTCCCACGTGCTGCGACGCGTCGGCTGGCGCTGACACGGCGCCCAGAAGTCCTGAGCCGGGTCCTCAGTCCTCTGGTCCGGGCGCACGCCCCGATCGCCTGAGCAGGGCCTCCCACGGACTGAGGCGGGCACCGACCGGTACCAGGACGGCCGCGATCCGGCCCTTCAAACCGCCGTGCGCCGAAGCCAGAGAAGCTCCTGCCCCGCGATAGAGCGCATCTGGGTCCGAGGGGCGGTGACCCGAACCGACGGACCGGGCGAGGTCCCACGCGTGGAGATGCCACTCGGTAGCAGCCGTCGCCGCGTGGAGTCCCGCGGTCACCGTCCCCCGCGGGTAGCCATAGGGAAGGTCCCACGCAGCGGGCAAGCGCGCTCGATAGGAGCTTGCTCGCGTCACGAACAGCTCAAGCGCGGCCGGCCCCGTGGTCTCGGCCAGCGCGGCCAGGGCCCGGTCGTTCTGCGATGCCAGGTCGTCGGCGCGAAAGGGAGGCGCCGCATCGCCGCGTTCGGCCCGATCGAGCCACTCGTTGTACCAACCCGCCACCGCAGCCACGTGACGGGTCAAGAGCGCAGCACTCCACTCGCCGCAGGCCGCCCGGTCCCAATCCTCACCGTTGAGCGTTCCCGCTAAGCGGGCAAAAGCATCGACCCCTTCGTCGTAGAGACGCAGCACCTCGTCCTGTGGAACTTCGGACACGCACGCATCATGCCCCGTCGGCGCCCGCCGGACCTATGCGGAGCGTCGCCTCTTCGGGCTCGCTGCTCGGGCCGGTGCCGCCACGCCAGGCTCGAACGCGCGCACTACGCCGGAACGGAACCGGCCCAGGACCAACGTCCATGCGCCCTCCATGAACTCGGCCGCAGCAGAAGGGCATCGCGGCACAACGCGGCACCTCAGGTGCGGAGGCGCTGTCGCGCTTTCAGGCCGTGATCGACTCAGAGAAGAAGCCGCCTGGGCCAAAGGACACCGTCCTCGGCGAGACGATCATTCATGCCGAGGACATCCGTCGCTCGCTCAACGTGCAGCGCGCCTACCCCGACGACGCCTTGGTCGAGGTCGCCGACTTCTACAAGGGCTCAACTTGATCATCGGGACGAAGCGCCGTATCGACGGCCTGGCGCTTCGGGCGACCGACACCAGCTGGTCCCACTACTCGGGTCCCGAGGTCTCGGGACCGATGCTGCCGCTGCTTCTCGCCATGGCAGGCCGCAAGGGCACGCTGAACGAGCTAAGCGGCGACGGCGTCCAGACGCTGCGGCAGCGACCCTGATCCACCGCAGGCCGCCAGATAAGCCGACAGTGCGAAGGTCTCGATCGTCTCTGACGGCTGTTCGTTATTGCGCCACTGAGGGCCTGACTGGTTTGCCGCTTGACCCGCGTTCAGGAACTCACCAATGTGGGCTCCCTATGAACGCTATTTCCGCACGACGCACGAGGTCCTGACGAGATGGGAACGCTCGACGGCGTCCGCGTCTTGGAGGCCGGACTACTGGTCCAAGGCCCCCAGGTTTCCTTGACCATGCTTGAGTGGGGCGCCCAGGTGATCAAGATCGAGTTGCCTGGCTTCGGCGACCAGAGCCGTTGGTTGCCGATCAGCCGCGACGATCGTCGCTCCCCGTGGTTCACTGCCTACAACCGGGGCAAGCGCAGTATGACCGTCGACCTCCGGGTGCCGCGTGGCCGCGACGTCTTCATGCGTCTGGTCGAAGAGGCTGACGTCTTCGTCTCCAACTTCAAACCCGGAACCCTCGACGCCTGGGGGGTCGGCTATGGCGAGGCTTCGCGTCGCAATCCACGGATCATCTACGCCATGGGCTCCTCGTTCGGCCCGGAAGGCCCCGATGCGCAGCGGGAGGGTGCCGATCTGAGCGGGCAAGCGGGCGGCGGGATCATAAGCACGACCGGCGGTGCCGGCAGCGATCCGAGCCCCATCGGAGCCACTATCGCTGACCACATCTCGGGACAGAACCTTCTGGCGGGTGTGCTGGCGGCGCTCTACGCCCGCGAACGCACGGGCCGCGGCCAGCTCATCGAGACTTCCCTCCTTGGTGGACAGGTCTGGGCCCAGGCCGGCGAGATCACCAAATACCTAATGTCGGGAGTGATGACCGGTCCCAGCAACCGTGGGCACTCGATGGTCCCGGGCATCTACGGCATGTTCGCCACCTCAGACGGCTGGATTGCCATCGTGGGCGTGGCGGGCCAGCTGCGCGACCGGTTCTACGAGACGCTCGGACGACCGGACCTCATCGAGCGCTTCAGCGGTCTCCTGTATTTCGAAGACGACAAGGCGGCCCTGTGGCCAATCCTCGATGAGGTGTTCGCGACCAAGACGACGGCGGAGTGGTGCGATCTGCTGGGCGCTGCAGGTCTGCGCTTCGCACCTGTGCGCGACCACGCCGCCGTGGCGCGCGACCCAGGCGTACGGATCAACGGCTACATCGAGTCGGTCGAGAACCCCGATGCGTCGGACTCGACATTGGACGTAGTCCGGACGCCCGTCCGATTCTCCGAGAGCGCTTCGAGCGCGCCAGTGCGACCGCCCGAGCTCGGACAGCACACAGAGGAAGTCCTGCTCGAGGCCGGCTACTCCTGGGACGACATCACGTCGCTGTCGGAAGACGGCGTCATCTGAGGTCGTTCGACTGCTGATGTCGCCGCCGACCGCCGTGTGGGGGCCAGATCAGCGATTTCTCAGCAGCCGCGCGATGTGCTCTGCCACCATGATGGTCGGAACGTTCGGGGTGCCCGTCGGGACCGTCGGCATGATCGAGGCATCGGCCACGGTCAGACCTTCGATGCCATGGACGGTCCCATGAGCGTCGGTGACGGCACCGAACTCCGGCTCCACACCCATGGCGCACGTGCCCACGGGATGATGGAACGTCGACACCGCTCTCGTTGCCCAAGCGGCGAGCGCTTGGCGATCACCCGGTGCGACCTGCGGTCCAGGGGACAGTTCGGCGCCGGTACAGATCGCAGCAACGTCATCGCTGAGACCGATCCGCCGCGCCTCGGTAATGCCGTCGAGCATTGCCTCCTGGTCATCGGCATCGGTGAGGTGTCCGAAATGGATCCGCGGAGGATCGTTGGGGTCTCTCGAACGGAGACGCACCCATCCCCGTGACCGAGGTGCCATCAGCCCGACCACGATTCCGAACGCGGCGCCGCCCGGAATCTGCTCAGGATCGCCTTCGAACGGACCCGCGGTGAAGATCATCAGGTCAGGTGGCCCATCGGGGTCGGCAATCGTCGAGTGCAGGGTGGCGTGGACCCCAAATAGGGTCGGACCATCCGACGGCCTGGTGGGAAGTTCGATAGAGAGCAACGGATGGTCCGAGAGATTCACGCCGACTCCCGGCAGGTCGAGGACGGGGTGTATCCCTAATCGCTCCAACTCGCTCACGGGCCCGATGCCCGAGCGGGTGAGAATCGCAGGACTGGCGTAGGTCCCAGCAGCGAGTACCACTCGGTCCGTCTCGACGTGCGTCCCGTCGAGGAGTCGGATGCCGGTCGCGCACCGTTTCACGCACTCGACCGAGGCGACCATGGTGTCAGGTCGGATCGTCAGGTTTGGCCGCCCACGCGCCTGAGCGAGGTATGTGATCGCGGTGCTCATGCGCGTTCCGTTCTTCGCGGTGCGCGGCGACGGTCCAACTCCAACAACACCCGGTTGATTGTGATCCTCGACGTACTGGTGCCCCGTCGCGGTCGCGCCGTCGAGGAACGCCGTCTGTACAGCGTTCAGCTCGCTCCTCGGATGTCGGCGTAGAGGAATGGGTCCGTCCGAACCGTGCCATTGATTGCTGAAGTCTGCGTCACTCTCCAACCGGCGGAAGTCTTCGAGCACGTCAACGAAGGCCCAGCCTGGATTGCCCAGTGCGACCCAGCCGTCGTAGTCCTGCGGAGCACCCCGCTGGGCAAAACAGGCGTTCGTTGCCGAACAACCGCCCATGATCCGAGCTCGGGGGACCGCGATCCCTCGATCAAGTTCTTCATCGGCGGTGTAGCCCCAGTCGTGCTCGACCGTCGGCTGGGAAGCATCGAGGATGTCGGCGGGCAGGGTGGAAGTATCGGGATGGTCGGGACCTGCCTCGACGAGCAGTACCTGGCAATCCGAATCCTCGCTCAATCGAGATGCGAGCACGCAGCCGGCAGAGCCGCCGCCCACGACGATCACGTCGAATCGCATTGAGGGACAATAGAAGAAGCACCCGTCGGTGGCTCGCTCGGCTAGCTCACTCCGAACGAGTTCGAAGCGTCGCACTCAGCACCCATCGAGCCGGCCACTTTGTCCTAAAAAGTGGTCCACCCAATGGGGTCAAGCTCTCACGGTGGAGGTGAAGGGACTCGAACCCTCGACCTACGGCTTGCAAAGCCGTTGCTCTTCCAGCTGAGCTACACCCCCGAGTGGTGCTGCACGTCCAATCGTAGGCGGCTCACAAGACCGCCTTCTTCGCCATGCGCATTGTCCGTGCGCCGACCACTCCCATTATCGTGCGGCCCCGTGGACGCACGAACCTTTCTCGGCATGGAGCCCGACGGCGACGACCTGCATTGGACCATGGAGGTCACCCCGCAACTGACGACCCCGGGCAACTTCTTGTTCGGTGGCTGCGGTCTCGGTGCGGCGCTGGTCGCGCTCGAGGTCGCGGCGGGTCGGCCAACGGTCTGGGCCACGGCGCACTACCTGTCCTATGCGCTCACCGGTTCGGAATTGCGGTGGGACGTCACGCTCGCGGCCGTCGGTGGCCACGTGACCCAGGGACGAGCCGTCGGCCGAGTTGACGGCAAGGAGATCCTGACGGTCAACGCCGCCCTCGGCAAGGACGATCTGGACGTCGGTGGTGTGTGGGTCGAACCCCCCGATGTTCCGCCCCCTGACGAATGTCCGCCACGATTCCTACCGGAGTTTTTCCGCAACACGATCATGGACAGCGTCGAAGTACGCACCGCGCGGGGCGCGACGTTTGAGGATATGGACGGCTCTCCGGGCAGCCCCGACTCCGCGCTCTGGGCCAGGGTTCCGGGCCACCTCACGCCGTCGGCGGCCACCCTCGCCATCTTCGGGGATTACGTCTCAGGCGCGGTCTCTCAACCCATTGGACGGCGCGCCATGGGCCGGAGCCTCGACAACACGCTGCGGATGGTGCAACTGCAACCCACAGAGTGGGTCCTCTGCGACATTCACATCCATGCGCTCGTCGGCGGTTACTCGCAAGGCACCGCCTTTCTGTGGTCCGAAGGCGGAACCCTTTTGGCCACGGCGAGCCAGTCCATAGCGGTCCGCCTCTGGCCAGAAGACCGACCCCTGCCTCACTAAGGCCTGCGACCTCCCGAGTCACGGCGACCGCGAGACTGGATCGATGGCCGACGAGAGATCTCGGGCTGGGCGACGGCCGCGCTTGCTTGTCCTGGTCCTCGTCGACCTCTTGGTCCTCGCGGCGCTCGCTGGTATGAGCGCCTTTTTCCTGTCCCGGCACTGGGGAAACACGCCGCTCGATGCTTCGCACCGTCACGTTGCGTCCGCCGCACCAACTACGACGACCACCCTGCCCCCGACGACGACCACGACCACGATCCCCCCGCCCGGACCCGGGTTCGTCCCTGGCCATGTCACCGCCGTCGGCGATTCGGTGATGCTGGACTACCAGGCTCCCCTTCAGACAGACATACCTGGGATCAACGTCGATGCATCCGTCAGCCGGCAGTGGTCCGACGGTGTGCAGATCCTCCAAGAGCTCAAAGCTTCGGGCCAGCTGGGCGCGGAGGTCATTGTCGGTCTGGGCACCAACGGACCAATCACCGATAGCGACTTCGACGCGATCATGCAAGTTCTGAACGGTGCCTCCCGCGTGGTGTTCGTCAACTTTCACGTCGACCGGCCTTGGCAGGACCCGAACAACGCCGTCCTCGTCAACGGCGCGTCGCGTTATCCCGATGTCTTCATCGCCGATTGGGCCGCTCTCGCGGCGCAGAACCCCCAATGGTTCGGCGCCGACGGTACGCACCTGGCGATCGACGGTCCGGGAGCGACGGCCCTTGCGATGTTGGTGGCCTCGACAGTTGCGAACGGCTGAGCAGCTGCGAGCGCGTGGTCGCCCTGGTCGGCGGTGGTGCGCCTCGCCCGTGCTGAGGAGACCTGGACCCTCAGGCATCGCTCAGTCGGTTAGAACGCAGCACTGATAATGCAATTCGGCTCGCGCACCAACCAGCCCAAACGGCACTCCCAAGGAGTCGTCCTTGGTTAGTGACCAATAGTCACAGGAACGGACCCCTGTCCGCCGCTCGATGTCCCACGAATGAAGCACGAAGCGTCCGGAATTCAGAGTATGTGCTCGATACGGTCGCTGCACTCGATCACCGGGTAGTGACCGCCTCGGAGGCTTTAGCTCGGCGCCATCGTCGGCGAACCGTGAGCTGAGTCCGGTCCATCGAGGGACCCTTCTCGTCTCATCGATCAATGACTCGCACGATGATTGAGGGCTGCGGGGTGTCATCCCAGCGTGGACCCACACATCGGGTCGATGGATTCGACGCGACGGCGCCCGTCGCCCTTGTGACGACGACATTGGCCAACGGCTGAACCAAGGTCGTTCAACCGCCGTACACTTGGGCCAACTGGTCCGCCGACGAAAGGACGCTCTTGCACTCCGAGAGCTGGCTGGACGCCTCCTGCTGCGGGATCGCCTGGCCGTTGAACTCCGCGTCGAACAGCTCTTGCTTGAGCGTCCCCGCCAGTGCGTCGCGCTGACTCCCGAGGGTTGCCAGCTTCGACATGAATCCGGCGTATTGCTTGTCACCCGGCGATTTCGACTCGATGGCGTGCGTGTCCGCGCGCAGCGTGTCGGTGCCGAAGGTGCCGACACTTGAGTTCAGCTGCTTGTAGCACGCTGCCAGCGGCACGAACTCTTTTCCTCCGGTCGTCGCCGGCGGCGTGGACATGATCTCGGTCAGCGCCCGTCCGTCCGACGTGTAGGAGTCCTTGAGGCCAATCAGGGCCATCAAGGTAGGACGAGTATCGGTGTGGTCGGCCCAGATGCCAGGATTCTTCACCGACGTGTCCAGCTGCGCCTCGCCGCTGAATTTGCCGGCGGAATTCGGCCCGGCGCCGGCATCGCTACCGTTGAGGCCGAGGTGGTCGACCCCCGGTCCGACAAAGCCCAGCCAGGTGTTGTTGATCTCCGGCGCGTAGTAGCCGTGGTTCCACAGGTAATGGCGGCTGAGGAAGGTGCAGTTGGTGTCGGCGTTGGCCGCAGTTGTGGTCCCACTACAGCTATCGGTCGTCCCGTCGGTCATGTAGACGTCCGACTCAGGGAACACCGTGAACGTCGGAGTGCGGGATGGGTCCGCCACCACATAGTGGAGCAGTGTTTCCTCCTCCTGGTCGGCCATGAAGTTGGTGAGGGGAACGTCGGTTGAGCCGCTCACGAAAGGGTCCCTCACGTGGGCAGTTGCGAAGCCCGATTCCAACGCGCGTGTGCTGGGATCCGTCGCCGAAGGCTGCCCGTTGACGTACACGGTGTCACCCTGGGGCTCGTTGTAGAACGCTGCACTGTCTGACTGCTGGGCAGTCAGCAGACCATGTACGTCGGTGCTCAGCTCGCCGACCGAACCACTCGGATATGCGCAGCTGTACCCGGTCGTGGCGGCCGTGCCCGTGCACGCCGGCTGTACCGCTCGGCCGACGTTCGCCCCGTTGAAGTGGTCGCCCTCGTCAGCGGTGAAGACGAACTCGGTGTTGGCCGGGGTGATCCCGTCCGCCGCGAGGCGGTTGAAGAACGTCGTGAACGCAGCGTTGTACTGCTGGGCGTTGAAGGCGTAGCAGGGGTCTGCCGGGCCGAGGCCGCCGCCAGTGGTCACCCCCGCCGTCGTGCAGCTCGGTGCGCCGGCGCTCGATGGATAGAACTTCTTCTCGTGAAGATCCGAGATGTAGGCGTACGTGACGGGGACCCCGGCCTCTTGGAGATCCGCGGCGTACGCCAACGATTGAGCCGCCGAAATAGGTCCGAAGCCCGGGAAACCTGCGGTGTGCACGTACTGTCCGTCGATCTCCTTACCCGAGAGGTCCACGAGGTTGCCCGCTGCGTCGGAAACCTGGTACCCGCTTGGGCTCTTGAGGTTCTCCACGAGACCACTGGACGTCGTGCCCGTGCTGGTCGCGCCGGAGAGCGACGAGATGGTCGACTCGATCGCCGGCTGGAGATACTTGTGCCCGAAGACGGCCTGGAAGCCGGTCTGGTCGGGTGCCGCCGTGTGGCTGGACATGGTGTCGCCGTACTTGACCGCTGTCGCGCCAGCGCAGAAGGCGCTGGCGCTCGCGCAGTGGACGGCCAGGCCGAGGTAATCGTTCGTCTCCTGGTCCTTGAATGAGTCCGTCGTATCGGCGGTCACCTGCGCCTGCTCATTGGAGGAGGGGCCGAAAACCGTTGAGATGTCCGGCTCGACGTTCTCGAGCTCCATGTTGGACGTGGAGACACCGGCAGCGTCACAGCCGTTGCTGGCAAACGTCGCCCAGGGTGCGGGAGGAGGCGTGGTACCCCCGGTGGCGGGGGAGGTAGCCGAATACGGCTGGGCCGGTGAGCCATTTCCACTCGGCGAGGGAGCGGTCCAATAGTTGAACGACCCGTACTCCGATGCGTTGGCGGCGGGCGGGGTGGCGGCCGGACCGCTGTAGAGGCCGTAGTCGTTCGAGATCCCGATGCCGTTTCGATCCCCGTAGAGGCCGGTGTAGTTCGTGATCGTGTCGTTCGCCGTGTGGGCGATGAGGGGTGTGTGGTTGTTGGAGAGCAGAGTTCCGTTGTTCTCCATGAACGCTTTCAGCGCCGGCATCTGCTCGATGTCGGAAAGCACGTTGGGATTGTCTCGATTGAAATGCACGTTGTCGAAGGTGACCTGGATGACGAGGAGGACAACAGGATAGACGAAGGTGCAGCTCGACTCTCTAGCAATGGATGTAGGCGTCGGCGTGGCGCCGGCGTTGGCCACAACGCCGGACAGCGGGACGAGTATCAATCCGGAGAGCACAACCGCCGCCCCTCCTATGGCCATGGCGACAGGCATCGACCTTCTCATGTTGGACATGCTTGGTTGTGCTCCTCGTCTCGCCGACGTAGTAGGCGCGTCATACACCAGGCCTGAGGCTCTGATGACCTTGCAACAGTTTGGGTAGACATCCTTCGACGCGACATCAGTGCCGACGTCCGTCCTGAAAGAGTCAAATACTCTTGCTTTAAGCGTCAGTGACGACCCGGTGAAAGCCAGACCAAATCTTCGCGTCGGGTATGCGGCAGGATCGCCGGTCCTACGGGCGTTAACCACTGACAGTTTCTCTCTCGGACGCTCGACCGGGCAGGAAGAAACGGGCGTCTCGAACCTTCAAGGAGTGGCGACCAAGTGGCCAAAGAATGACCTGGACTACTGGGGTATCCGAGAGCAGGCGCCTAGGTGTTAGCTTTTATCCTCCTCGTGCGCGCAACCCACGTTCGGGGCTATAGCTCAGTCGGTTAGAGCGCAGCACTGATAATGCTGAGGTCGCTGGTTCGATTCCAGCTAGCCCCACCATCCTCTCGTGAGCGGTTTCGGCTCGATGCGATGGCACTGATCCCGGGACGACGTCAACGGGATTGCCAGGGCAGGGCGTCGAAGATCCCCACCCTGGTGGTGTCCCGAAAACGACGGCGCCACTCGGTAGCCTTTCGGTGAGATCTTCGACGCCGAAGGCGTCTCGGAGACCGGGAAGCAGTGCGACAATCAGAGACGGGTCTGAACCGTCTGGCAGTTGGGGGGCTGAACACGACGAGGGATGACCAACCGTCTCCGTCGATCGCAGGCGACGATCGACCCGTCCGCAGCCGTGCCATGGCCTGGAGCGTTGTCGCCGTCATCGTCGTCGAGTGTCTCTATGCACTGTGGACGGCATCGCGTGGCTTCTTCTGGCAGGACGACTTCATTGATCTTCAAGCCCTTCACCAGCTTGGGTTCGGTGGGCGTCTCCTTGAGCAGCCCGTCTTCGGGCACTTCATTCCAGGGTTCACGCTGGTCGATTACCTGCTTTCGTTGGTCGTTCCCTATCAGTGGTGGTTGGTTGTTCTCATCGAGGTGGCGCTGTTGGCGGCATCTCTCATCCTTCTCGATCGACTGCTTGCGACCTTGTTCGGTTCGTCGTGGCTGTGCGTAGCCTTGATCGCGGTTGCGGGTGCCTCGTTCAGTTTGGTCCCGTCCCTCGTCTGGTGGGCGACGGCACTCGAGTACTTAGTGGCCATTCCGGCAACGCTCCTCGCCTGCCTCTTCCACGTTCAGTACCTCCGTAGCGGCCAGGTCCGAAATGCGGCATTTGGTGCCGTGGCCCTGGCCGTGGGGTTTGCGTTCTACGACGGCCTCTTTGTGTCCGTCCTGTTCATCGTCCTCATGACGGTGTTGTTCTGGCCCGTCGGTCCCGGTCTTCACGGCATCGTCCAGACCATCGCAGTACATGCGCGCGCATGGGTCTGTTATGGCGTTCCGATCGCACTCGAGCTGGGTTGGCGCTTCGCTCACCATGGGCTCTATGCGACGGGTGGCTCGGCCACCACTGGCCAAACCCTGACTTTCGTCGGGTTGTCTTGGACCCAGACCCTGATCCCTCTCACCTTTGGCGTCGACGTCTGGCTACTTCCGGCACATGCGGAACGGGTAGTTGCTGGCATTCTCGGACAAGTCCTCGTGGTCGCGTTCGTCATCGGTACCATCCTGAGGCGACGGTCTGCGTGGCGCGCCTGGGTCCTTCTGGGGTCCACCTTCTTCGTGAGCGCAGCGCTCGTCGGCGTCACTCGTGCGGGCACTTATGGCCCGGGGGATGCCAGCGACGTCAAATATGTCGCCCTCGACGTCTTCTTCTTGGTGATCGCCGTCGGTTTCGCTCTGCTGCCAGTTCGTCCGTCGGCCATTGACGAGTACGTCGGGAGCCGCCAAGAGAAGTCCACGATCAGTCGGACCCGGAGCTCCGTTCGCTCCACGCCGGCCTGGTTCCCGGTCTTCGTCGTGTTCACCGTGCTCGCAATCGTCTTCGTCTACGGCATGGCCCTCGTCTTCGACCAAGATCGAGACGCTGAATCAGTAGGGTCGCATGCTTCACGCGCCTTCTTCAGCAACTTCGCTACATCCTGGGCTTCCAGCGCATCCGCGACGAGCCGTGCCTTCCTCTGGGATACCGAGATCACCCCGAGGATCGTGACGCGTGCCTTCTTCCCGTTTGACACGACGTCGGTCACTGTCGGAAGGCTGCATCCGGGAATCAGGTTCGACCAATGGGGCGGCACTGGTTACCTACTCCGCTCGGACGGTTCGGTCGTGCGTGCGACCACGGTGACCAAGGCGCGGGGGATACTCCGCGAGGGGAGCGCGTGCGTCGCCTCGCAGCATCGCGCCGCAAGGGTGGTCGTGACACTGGACCGCCGATTGAACGGCGCCGATCGATGGTTCGGTCTGGTCTCGTATCAGAGCGCGACAGGGGCCCTCGCCACCCAACCGGATGGAACGACCGTTGTCTTCCCCAAGGGAAGTGGAACCGTGCTTACGGCGTTTCCCCCAGGCCATCTCGATTCGGCTTCATGGACCCTGCGGCCCGGAGGCAGTGCGTGCATCACCGGCTTGAAGGTCGTCTTGCCTGCGCCCGCCGGGACGCCCTGAAGCCCCGGGTTGGCTTCCGCTGTCCGTTCATCGGTCTGGAGGTCCGGCGTCAGCCCCGCCGGACCTCGTAGTCGCCGGACCGGAAGCGGGGCAGCGCCTCTTCGGTCATCCCCCACAGGTCTCGGATGGTGGCGCCACCGTCCACGACGAGTGTCTGCCCGGTGATCCGCGCCGCCAAGTCCGAGCACAGGAACAACACGGCATTGCCGATGTCGCGAGCTCGCGGCGGAGCAAGGGGGTTGACAGCATCGACGGCCCACCGGCCCTCCGGCCAGTCCTCGTTCCCCGTCCCGACGTTGCCAGGAGCGACCGCGTTGACTCGGATCCCATGGCGTCCCAACTCCTGTGCGAAGGACTTGGCGAGCGATATGACCCCTGCCTTGGCGGCTCCGTAGGGGGCGTGCATCGCCGCGGCTGCGATCCCGTCGACGGACGCGAGGGCCACCATCGAGCCACCCGTGCCCTGCGCGATCATCCGACGACTCACGACCTGGAACAGATAGAAGACCTGGGTCACGTTGTTGAGCATCGTCCACTGCCAGTCGTCGACGGAGAACTCCTCGACGGTGTCCCATCGGGCACCGTCGAGGATGTCGACGCATGCATCGACCCTCCCGAGCCCCTCGACCGCCTCGTCAACGGCGCGTTGGACCTCCTCGGGAATGGTCATGTCGGCGACGATGGCCACGGCCGTGCCGCCGTTCGCCCTGACCTCTGCTGCCGTTCCTTCGGCCCGGGTCCCATCAATGTCGACACATGCCACAGCCGCTCCCGCCTCGGCGAGCTTGAGCGAGCACATCCGGCCGTGCCCGGCTCGTTCGGGGATGTAACCCGCCCCGGACACTAGTGCGACCTTCCCGCTCAGACCGAAGTCGATCATCGGAATCCCCCTTCATTCGGCTACTGCGCGGGCTGCACACCTTCCCGGATGCTTCTGAACAGCGGGCGTGCGAAGACCACCGCGACAAGGATCTGCAACGCCCCGGCCAAGAAGATGGGTAGTCGCAGTCCTCCGAGTGCCGCGAGAACACCGGCAAACAGTGCTCCGATCGGCGCGGTACCCCACACGACGCCACGCCACGCGCTACCGACTCGGCCCATCAAATCGCTCGGGGTGAGCCGCTGACGCAACGAGATGGCGGCGACGGACAGCATTGCTACGACCATTCCCGATACGAAATAGGCCGGCGCGGCCAGCTGCCAGCCGTGGGCTGCTGCCATCACGAGATACGCGAGGCCCGACACCACCGCCGTCCCGATAAGTGTTGAAGCGCTCCCGAATCGGCCCACGACGCGCTCCGTGAGCACGCTCCCAAGGAGATTTCCGACCGCACCGGCCGCCAAGAAGACACCGTAGGCACCGGTGCGAACGCCCCAAAGGTTCGTGGCCAGCAGGACGAGCACCCCTGTCTCCATGCCCTGAAGTGCGGCGAGCGCGCTCACGATCACCACGAGCACCCGCAGACGGCGATCACTGAAGAGCAATCTGATGCCTTCCCACATCGAGGTCCTCGACTGGGGTACCTCGCGCGCCTTGGCACGCAATCGGACCAGAGGAAGGCTGGACAGGATCATGGTGATCGCGTCCGCAAAGAAGGGAAGTGAAGCGGCAGCGGCAAACATCGACGTACCGACAATGGGACCGGCCAGATGCTCAGCTCCGGCTTCCGTTCCCGTGAGGATTCCATTCGCGCGCTCGAGGGCGTCGGTTTCGACCAGTGTGGGCACTATCGCCTGATAAGACGAGTAGTAGACAGCCCGACCGGAAGAGTTGACCAACACGACGACGATCAGGATCCATAGCCGCATGTCGCCATCGAGGATCAGCAACGCCGCTGCCAGGATGGCCAGGGCCCGCAGGACGTTGCAGAGAGCCATGAGCGGACCCCGCTCGAACCGATCGGCGAAGGCACCGGCCGGTAAGGCCATAAAGAGCCAGGGAACGCTGTCACAGGCGGCGACTGCAGAGACCGCCACGGGGTGAGGATTCACCGCAACCGCGAGCAGTGGCACGGCTCCGAGCATCAACCCGTCGCCTGTACTGGCGATTGTGGACCCGACCCAAAGCCGGGCGAAGGGCCGCCTGCGAAGATGCCGCCCCTTCGCCGCTCTGCGCATTTCCCGTGAAATGTTACTGCCGGTCAAAAGTAACAACGGGGAAACAACGAGAGAACGCCATTCTGCGAGGTCCGAATCGCCGACGGCGTCCAGGCGCGACAACGGCGGATCCACCGCAACGAAAATTCTCGCTAAAGATGTGGATCCGCCGTGTCGATAAAGACATCGCAACACCCCATACCTTGCAGGGGGTGCTGAGCTACAGGATTATTGGATCTGACCCTCGTGGTCACCCAACCCTTGTTCCGAAGTCGCTCATCGATCCACCTCCTCTTCACGCAATCGGCATGGGAGGGGAATGTGAGGGCTGTCACCGTGCCACCGGTGCCCTCCATATCCCCGCGCCCTAAAGTTTCGCCGGGGTTGCAACGTCTTTGCAACTGACCTTTGGCCCTAATTTGTTGAAATTTGCAAATGGGGGTTGCCGATTTTGGGCCTGCTAGGCACGAAACGCGAGGGTTTGCCGCAAATTCAGTGCCTTCAACGCCCGCATATTGCAGTCGGAAAGTCGGCCGAATCGGGAACCAGGGGTTCCGGCGGCCCGCCCGAACCTCCCCTATTTCCTCTCAACCCGCCCCGACGCCTCATTCCCTCGGGGTGTTCGCGATTCCCTCGGGTGTTCGCGAGCTCCGAATCTCCGGTGCGACGGGTCGGCCCAACCCTGAGTGCTCAGCGAGCTGGGCCAGCGGAGCTGATTGGTCTACGTCTTAGGACGCGACAACGCTGAGCTCCGGACGTTGCACGGCCGGGCGCGACCGCCGGGAGGCCGCACTCGGAAGTGGCACGCCCTGCAGGAGCCTGCTTTCCAGCTGTTCAGACGTAATGGGCTTCGAGAGGTAGTAGCCCTGGATGAAGTCGCAGTCCGCCTCGGCCAGCATCGAGCAGGTGGCCGCGTCTTCGGCGCCTTCTGCGACGACCTTGAGGCCGAGTGAGTGCGCCATCGCGATCGAGGAATTCACGATGATGGCGTTGCTCGATTCGCTCGGCAGACTCGTCACAAATGACCGGTCGATCTTGAGCTCTTGTACGGGGAGGCGGTGGATGTATGCCAATGACGAGTAGCCGGTCCCGTAGTCGTCGATCGCGAGGCTGATACCCCTTGCAGCGAACTCGTCCAGGACGGCGCTCACCTGGCTCAGGTCGGCCATGACCTCAGTCTCCGTGACTTCGAGCGTGAGACGATCCGCCGGAAGGTCATGCTCCTTGAGGTGACCGACGATCCGGTCGACGAGACCAGAATCGGCGAACTCGCGTCCTGACAGGTTGACTGCCAGCCCCAGATCAAGACCGTTCCGGCGCCACTTCGCAGCCTGGCCACACGCTTCCGAAAGCACGAAGTCGCTGATCTGATTGATGACACCCATCTGTTCGGCCATTCCGATGAATTCGTCCGGTGGGATGAATCCGTGAACCGGGTGGTTCCATCGCGCCAGGGCTTCGACGCGTACGAACGACCCAGACTTGACGTCGGCGATCGGCTGGTACGCCACGCTCAGCTCCGAATGCGTTTCGAGGGCGTGGGTAAGAAGACCCCCGATCATGAGCCAGCGCCGCATGCTCTGGTCCTGTTCCACCGAATACAGCTCGACCTTGCTGCGCCGTTCCTTGGCGTGGTACATCGCAATGTCGGCACGCTGAAGCAGGAGCGCCACATCGTCGCCGTGCTGGGGCGCCAGGGCAATGCCGGCGCTTGCGTTGACCGCCAGTGCCAGACCATCCATCCGAATGGGGCGCGACATCTCCCTATGGAGGTCGTCGACGATGGCGACTGCTTGTCCGGGCTCGGTGACGTCGGCAATGACCAGCGCGAACTCGTCGCCCCCTAAACGTGCGACGGTGGCCCGTCCGGAAACCGCATGCACCAATCGCTCGGATACCTCACACAGCATGCGATCGCCCATCCCATGGCCCAGGGTGTCGTTGACGTCCTTGAAACGGTCAATATCGAGGAGCACGACGGCGACACCCCTGCTCTCTTTGAGTGCCTGGGTCGCACGCGTCTGGAAGAGGACTCGGTTAGGCAGTCCCGTGAGCGCGTCGTGGGTGGCCTGGTGAGACTTGCTGTCGACCTCAAATCGAAGCTCCTCGACGAGGCGGGAGCGCTCGAGGCTGGCGCTCGCGTGCGCGACCAACGTCTCGAACAGTCGCAGATCGTCGTCGTCGAAATCGTCAAGTTCTTCATAGCGATCGAAGGCGGCGATCGCACCTATTGCCGTGCGCCCGTTCATGATCGGAGCAACGACGGCGTGGCGATACGACCCCGAAATTGGATCGGCCACCGTCTTGGTACCTGGGCCCTCGATGTTGTGACGTGACGCGTTGCCCGTCGAGACCGCGTTGGCAATGATCGAAGACTCTTCGAGGCTTACTAGTTCGAATCCCGACGTTTCCCCGTCGTCGATCGAAATGCGCCGAGCCATTCCCGAAGTCTCAGCCAGGACCAGTTCGGCTCGCCGCGCCCGCATGACGGTGCACACCTGGCGCAGGACGTCATCGCTCATCGACGGCGGCTCCAGACTGGCCGTGCCAATCGCACGACTGAAGTCATAGAGCCGCTGAACTGAGGCGAACCTGAGCGCGAGACGCGCATACCCGTTGTATGCACCAATGATCAGGACCGCGACCAGAGTCAGCGGAACGATGGCCCAAAGGCTGAACCAGGCAAGGTCGAGAACGACGAATGACAGGCACATGTTCGCAGCCATGAACATTGCCTCCGTCGTGAACTGCACCACCGTTCGGCGTTCGTTGGTCTGTCCCAGGATCCTCATCACGATGCGGGCCATAAGGGTCGTTGTGATCATCGAGGTACAAAGTCCTGCGCCTGCGGCGAGCCAACCCCAAATACTCACTGGTTTTGCGGACCCGAGCACCTCCCGATAGACGAGAGCGGCAAGCGCGATACCCATGGCGCCAGATGCGACGTTGAAGTACGCCTTGACGACCGACTGCCGGCGAGGCCCGACTCTCACAAAGACTTCGGCGCACACGCCGGCCAGAACAAGCAGAGTGGGGGACAGGAATACGAGACCAAGAAGCATCGGTACCTCTTCGAGTACGAAGAGGTAGGTGTTGCCCCGATAATGGAGTTGGACCGGGAACCAGGACGCCGCCGCGTACATCACGCAAAGGATCAAGAACATGGCCGGCTGGGGCATGAGCGGCTTGATCGGCTCCGCATGGTGGAGTGGTTCCGACAGGAGCAACGCGACCGTTGCGAGAGCAAGGGCCGAAGAAAGCGCGCTGACAGCAAGGTTCGTTCGTCGACTCGATCGCTCGACCTGCGTCGGCTCGTCCCGAGGTGCGCCAGCGTCGTTTATGGATCCGGCCACGACCAGGCCCGTTCCGACAGTCCCACCCTTGTCGTCCTGTACTTCGTTCATTGCATCCACCGGGGGTCGACGGGTGCCGGGTCCACCGCCGACACGGTGCTCATATCGGCTGGTTGGAGGGCTGCCTTGAGATCCTGCAGCCCAACTTGACCCCGGATGAGACCGATTTGTGTCTTTCGGCCTTCAATAGGAGTTGCAGCAGTAACTCCGGCGCATCAGCCCACGGCGAGGGCGGGATCCCCGGCAACGGCCGGGGTGGCCGTCGGCCGGTCCCTGACCAGGACCGCAGCGGCAACCGCCGCCAGGACCAGGAGGCCGGACCCGACCGCGAAGGCGACCGAGTAGCCGTGGACGAGGCCGGCCGCCTCCGAGGCCCGGCCGTTGGCCGCGATGTAGCTGGCCGTGGCAGTCGCCGCCACGGTGTTCAACAACGCGGTGCCCAGCGACCCTCCGATCTGCTGGGTCGTGTTCACCATGGCGCTGGCCACGCCCGAGTCTGCTACCCCCACGTTGGTGAGGGCCGTGTTGCTCAGGGCCGGGAAGGCGAGGCCGAGGCCGACGCTCATGAGCAGCTGAGGCCCGAGCACCGAGACCCAGAAGGAGCTGTGCACCCCGATCTGGGAGAGCCAGCCCAGGCCGGCCGCCCCTATCAAGATCCCCGAGGCCATCGGGATCCGCGCCCCGAGGCGGGGCACGATCGCCGTCGAAGCGGTTGCCGCCAGGATGAGCCCCGCCGCGAACGGGAGGAAGGCCACGCCGGCCTTCAGGGCCGAATAATGC
Organism: Acidimicrobiales bacterium; assembly: GCA_036491435.1. Lineage (GTDB taxonomy): Bacteria > Actinomycetota > Acidimicrobiia > Acidimicrobiales > RAAP-2 > Bog-473. The sequence continues at coordinate 13,430 of DASXBZ010000173.1, read as the reverse complement.
AGGACGGTCTGCATGTAGTAGCTGAGGAACACGAACATCGCGAACAGCCCGGCACCCATGAGGAAGGAGGCGAGGAACGCGCCGCCCCGGTTCCGCTCTGTCACCACCCGGAGTGGAAGGAGCGGGTGCGTGGCGCGCGACTCGACGATGACGAACGTGCCGAGCAGTACGACCGCGATCGAGAGGAGCGTCAGCGTCGGCCCCGAGGCCCAGCCGTCCGTGCTCGCCTTGGTGAAGCCGTAGACCAGGCTCACCAGGCCGAGCGTCGCCAGCAACGCTCCGGGCACGTCGTAGCGGGTGGTTCCGGCAGCCCGGCTCTCGTGCACCACCCGGCTGGCGGCGAACGCGGTGACGAGTGCCAGCGGGACGTTCACGAGCAGGCACCAACGCCACGAGGCGTACTCGGTCAACAAGCCGCCCGCCAGGACGCCGATCGCTCCCCCCGCGCCCGACACCGCGCCATACGCGCCGAAGGCCTTGGCGCGCTCGGAAGCGTTGTCTTGGAACGTGATGTTCAGGATCGACAGCGCCGCGGGCGCCATGAGGGCGGCGAACGCGCCTTGGAGCGCCCGGGCGCCGAACAACATGCCCTGGTTCACGGCCAGGCCACCGAACGTGGACGCCGCGGCGAAGCCGATGAGGCCCACAGTGAACATGCGCTTGCGGCCGCCGTAGTCCGCGATGCGCCCGCCCAGAAGCAGCAATCCTCCGAACGCCACCGTGTAGGCGGTGATCACCCACTGTCGGTTGGCGACCGAGATGTGCAGCGCGTGCTGCGCCGACGGCAATGCGATGGTCACGATCGAGGCGTCGAGGACGACCATCAGCTGCGCGATGACGACGACCGCGAGGATCGCCCATCGCTCCGGGTCGGGCGCCGTGGCGGCGTCCGTTCCTAATGCGTCGCTCTCCGCTTGGCTCATTAGACCTCCACTCGAACCGGCGCTGGTTGCTGTGATGGTGCGCTCCTCGAGGGAATCTATGGCGCCTCGTTGCTCGGGCGTGCAGCCCGACCCTTCACGGAGCCGACGCGGCCTCGTCGGATTTCAGTCGTCCAAACGAACAATTGATTGTGGATTATCCACAAATTTCAACAGCCTTTGTGGACGAATAGGGTTTTCGATTCGACGGAAGGGGTAGTGAACGCGGGACCCCGGAGGGAGAACGAGGTGCCTCGGCGGCCACAGCCTGAGACTGTTCGCGCAGACACTCGCGGGCGCAGTCGCGTCCAGCCGCACCTTGGAATCCGTCGGCGCGCCGTGCGCCCTCCTCTTGGTGCACTCCTCGTCCTCCCCTTGGCCGTGACAGCGGTCGTCGTCGCTTCACCCGCTCCGCCCCGTTCGTCGACGCTCAGCTCGCAGGATGTTTCGTTCGATCAAACCGACGCGACAGCTTCGACCTGCGGTCCGCTGGCGCACCTCCTGGGCGTGTGCAGGACGACCACCACCACGACGAGTCCCAGCCCGACCGGTACGGGCGCGGCGGCGTCTGGGTCGACCACCACGATCGGCTCGTCGCCGTCGACGACCTCGACCACCTCGGCGCAGAACAGTGCGGCCGCCACGCCGGCCACACCGGCGACGCCGGCCCCGAGCAACACCTCGCACGCGTACGACACCCCCGGCGCGTCCGCCCCGGTCAACCCGAATTCGGAGGCGGGCAAGCCGTGTAAGCACGGCGGGCCGCCGATCGCTGCGCCCAGTGGGACATGGACCTGCACGCTCGACGACGAGTTCAACGGGACCGCGCTCGACGCGAGGGCGTGGGCGCCGCAACTCACCCAGTTCAGTGGCTACACCACCGGCACGACCAAGCCCTGTTACGTGAACAACCCCCAGACGATCAACGAGTCGGGCGGCACCCTCAACGTCTCGGTGATCCGCCTTCCCAAGATGGCTTATTGCAAGGGCCTCAACTACTTCGGCAGCACGTCACGCTACGAAGCCGGAATGGTGACGTCGTACAAGCTCTTCAGCCAGCAGTACGGGTTCTTCGAGGTGCGCGCGGAGACACCGTCGACGACCATGAGTGGTCTCCAGGAGACCTTGTGGCTCTATCCCTCGGACGAGACGCTTTACGGGAAGTGGCCGGACAGCGGCGAGATCGACTTCGCCGAGTTCTACTCCGACCTCGCGAGCAAGGACTACCCGATCCTCCACTTCCCCGGCGCGACCCACGATCCGAACTCGAAAGTCGTTCCCAACGGTTGTGCCGCCGCGTCCGCCACGCCGGGCGGTCAGTTCAACACCTACGGCGTGCTGTGGACGCCGACCACGATCACCACCTACTTCAACGGGGTGCCCTGCTTCACCGATGCCTACGGCTCGTACGTCACCAACCCCGACAGCGCGCCCGAGCCGTTCAACCAACCGTTCTTCCTCAACTTCACGGCCGCGCTCGGGATGGGCCTCAACGCCGTCAACATGCACACGCCGATGCCGGCCACGACCAAGATCGACTGGGTGCGCGTCTGGCAGTACGGCTGACCCCCGGGGTGCCCTTCGCTCGCTCGGACCTCCCAATGGGCCGCGCCGCCCAATAGCGTCGAGTCCGGTGGAGTTCAGCAAGGAACTGCGCGACGACATCGCCGCCGGCGACATGACCGTGTCGTTCCGGCTCTGGCGCCGGCCGCAGGCCAAGGTGGGGGGCCGATACCGGGTCGGCCGCGTCGAGATCGAGGTCGACACCATCGACCTTGTCTCCTTCGCGTCCATCACGAAGGCCGACGTGCGCCGCGCTGGCGAGGTCGACAAGGAGGCTCTCCGCAACCGGGCCGCCCATGCCGGGCCGATCACGGACGACACCGAGCTGTACCGCATCGCTTTCCACGTTGCCCGCGAACTGGGCTGACGCGGAGCGAACCGGCCCGGCGGCGCTCTCGCGGAGCCCGGTATCGTCAAGACGTTGCGGAGGTGCCGGTCGAGCACTCCGCGCCGTCGCACCCACGAGGAGGACCCATGCAGCAGCGCCCCATCGGCAACCGGACGGTCAGCGCGATCGGCCTGGGCGAGATGCCCCTCTCCATCGAGGGCCGGCCCGACCGTCGCCAAGCCGTCGCCACCATCCACGCCTCGCTCGACTCGGGCGTCACGATCATCGACACCGCCGACGCCTACTCCCTGGGCGTCCAGGAGCACGGGCACGGCGAGGAGCTCGTGGCCGAGGCGCTCGCGGCCTACGGCGGGCCGACCGACGAGGTGCTCGTCGCCACCAAGGGCGGGCACCGCCGCCCCGGCGACGGCAGTTGGACGATCCACGGCGACCCGCGTTACATCAAGGAGGCCTGCGAGGCGTCCCTCAAGCGCCTGGGCGTCGACGCGATCGGGCTGTACCAGTACCACCGGCCCGACCCCAAGGTCCCCTGGGCCGACTCCGTCGGCGCGCTGGCCGACCTGCTCGACGAGGGCAAGATCCTCATGGCCGGCGTCTCCAACGCCAATGTGGCCCAGATCGACGAGGCGCAACAGGTGCTTGCCGGCCGGCTTGTCAGCGTGCAGAACCAGTTCTCGCCGCGCTTCCGCTCCTCGGAGGTCGAGCTCGCGCACTGCGAGCAGCTCGGCATCGCGTTCATCCCCTGGAGCCCCCTCGGTGGCATCGGCCGGGCCGACGACATCGAGCACACCCACCCCGCCTTCGCCGCCGTGGCGAAGGAGGTCGGCGCAACCCCCCAGCAGGTCACGCTGGCCTGGATGCTCGCCAAGGGCTCCCGCGTCATCCCGATCCCCGGCAGCAGCCGCCCCGAGACCGCAATCGCCTCCCCCGCCGCCGCGGGCATCGAACTCACCCCTGACCAGGTCGCTCGCCTCGACGCAGACTGATCGGAGGCCAAGCCACCGCCCCGGTGGAACAGAACGTCGTCCGGGCGGGTTGCACAGCTATTCGCCGAACGTTTCCAACGGGCAAGCGTGCGGCGCAGAGAGGAAGCGAGTTCGACATGCCTGCAGTGACCGTCCCCGACAACCTGGTGCTCCCCCGCATCACGCCCCCGGCCGACCGCTCGACGATCCGGCCCGTCAAGACGGTGACCGACGCCCCAGCCGGCTTCGAGGGCGAGGGCTTCCCGGTACGGCGCGCCTTCGCTGGCGTCCCCCTGGCCGAGCTCGACCCGTTCATCCACATGGACCAGATGGGTGAGGTGGAGTACGCGCCTGGTGAGCCCAAGGGCACGGCCTGGCACCCGCACCGCGGCTTCGAGACCGTCACCTACATGCTCGACGGCACGTTCCAGCACCAGGACTCCATTGGCGGCGGCGGCCTGATCACCAACGGCTCGACGCAATGGATGACGGCGGGCTCGGGCATCCTGCACATCGAGCGACCACCCGAGCAGCTCATCGCCACCGGTGGTCTGTTCCACGGCATCCAGCTGTGGGTGAACCTGCCGGCCGCCGACAAGTGGCTCGACCCGCGCTACCAGGGCATCGAGGGCGACAACGTCCTGCTGTTGACCACGCCCGACGGTGGCGCGCTGGTGCGTGTCATCGCCGGCGATGTTGCGGGTCACCGCGGACCCGGTGCCACGCACACGCCGATCTCCTTGGTCCACGCCACCGTCGAGCCAGGAGCTGAGCTCGTGCTCCCATGGCCCAGCGAGTTCAACGCGCTCGTCTACGTGCTGGCGGGCCGTGGCTCCGTGGGCGCCGAAGGCCGCCCCATCCACACCGGGTCGTTGGCGGTGCACGGCCCCGGTGAGGCGATCGTCGTTCGGGCCGACGCCGAGCAAGAGTCCCGCTACCCTGCGCTCGACGTCCTCATCCTGGGCGGGCGGCCCATTGGCGAGCCCGTCTACGCGCACGGGCCCTTCGTGATGAACACCCGCGCCGAGATCATCCAGGCCTTCGAGGACTTCGAGGCTGGCAAGCTCGGGACCGTGCCCGCGGACCACATCGGCAACGCCTGAATCGGCCCTTCGGGCCGGCCTGGGCCGCCACCTCCTCCCCGGAGGGGCATGATCGGGGCATGCAGCGGATCCCCGGCAGCGAGGTCACCAACAGCGCCACGTGGAGCGCTGCCGACGTCGGCGATCTGACCGGTCGGGTCGCGCTCGTGACCGGCGCCAACAGCGGCATTGGTTACGAGACGACGCGCGTCTTGGCCGATCGTGGCGCCCACGTGATCATGGCGTGCCGTGATCGGGAGAAGGCTGCCCGGGCCAGGGACAAGCTCGAGAGCCAGCTCGTTCGGAGCTCCCTCGAGCTCCTGGACCTCGACCTGTCGGACCTGGCCTCCGTGCGCGCCGCGGCCGAACGGATGGTGGAGCGGCACGCGCGCCTCGACCTCCTCGTCAACAACGCCGGCGTGATGGGCACGCCGTACCGCCAGTCGGCGGACGGCGTCGAGCTGCAGATGGCGACGAACCATCTCGGCCACTTCGCACTGACCGGGCTGCTCCTGGACCGCCTGGTCACGACCGAGCGATCCCGCATCGTCACGGTGAGCTCGCACATGCACCGAGTGGGCCGGGTCCGGCCCGACGACGTCGCGACGGCGAAGGCTCGCAACTCGTGGATGCAATACGGAACCACGAAGCTGGCCAATCTCCTCTTCGTGGCCGAGCTGAGCCGGCGCCTCGAGGCCGGCCGCTTCCGCACCATGGCCTTGGCCGCGCACCCGGGCTGGACGCGCAGCAACCTCGCCGGAACCGGAGCCGCCGGGAGCAAGAGCCGGGTGCGCCGTCGACTCAGCCGGCTCGCTGGCACGAACCTGGGCCAGTCCGCCGCGGGCGGCGCGTTGCCGGTGCTGTGCGCCGCGACGTCGTCGCACGTGCACAACGGCCAGTACATCGGGCCGGCCGGCGCCTTCGGCATGTTCGGGACGCCCCGCGTGGCGCAGCCGACACGACGGGCACGGGACCCGAAGCTGGCGGCCCGGCTGTGGGAGGCGTCCGAAGAGCTGACCGGCGTGCGCTACTCGGTGCCCGCCGCCGTCTGAACGCACCGGGCGCACGGCCCGGTCGGGCCGGCGAGCGGAGCAAACGAGTCGCCCGCTTGCCCACGGCTCAGGAATTCGGCGTGAGCCGGTACCCGGTCCGGTCGCAAGACCCGGCCGAGGGCAACGACGACGACCGAGGAGGCCCCGGCGCGGCGGAGGGCCGCGGCCGCGCTCTGGGCACGCGCGCCGCTCACGTAGGTGTCGTCCAACAAGAGGAGGCGGTTCTCGGCGACGCGACAGCGGAGCGTCGGCGGCACCACGAAGGCGCGCGGTGAGGGGTGCATGTGACCGACGGGCTCGCCGGTCCGGCAGAGCAGTCCCGTCCAGCGCACGCCCGGGAGCGCCGACTCGACTTGCGCCGCCAGTCCCGGGACACGGGCGATGGGCGAGCCGCCGGGGCGCACCGTCGAGGGAACCGGCAACACGAACTGCGGGCGGCCGCCCGCCAGGGCGGCGACGCAGTCGGCGTGCGCGCGCAGAAAGGCCGCGGTCAGCGAGCGCACGATCGGGCCGAAGCGGGCGCGGGCTTCGGCGACGGGCGCTTCCTTGTATCCCATGAGGACCGTGTAGAGCGGCCCGGGCAGCGGGCACATCTGCATCGGGAGGACGGGCGCCAGTACGGCGCCGAGGCGGCGGGCGACCAAACGACACGCGAAGCAGACCCGGTCGGACCCCGAGGCGGGGCCGCAGCAGACGCGGCAGACCCCGGGGACGGGGTCTCGCAGGACGGCGGGGTCAGCCGGAAGAGTCTGGTTCGGGAGAGGGTCGATGCAGGAGAAAGGTCCCCGTCGCCCGGCTGACGATCTCGCCGTCCGCGTTGTGCATGGAGGCCTCGCCGTAGGCGACCTGCTTGGCCATGCGGACGACCTCGCCCCGGAGGGTGTAGGGCTCACCCTTGAGGGCCGGGCGCATGCACTCCGTCTTCATCTCGAGGGTGCCGCGGGTGCGGGCCTTGCCCGGGAGGGCGGCGTTGATGGCGAAGTTCATGGACGCATCGAGCAGGAGGGAGTGGATGCCGGCCTGGACGATCCCGTGCGGGTTGCAGGCCAGGTCCGTCGGCGTGAAGGCGGCGGCCGTCCAGCCGAGATCCTCACCGTCGACGCCGTAGCCGGTGAAGACGCCGCCGACCACGTCGATGATGGGCATGCCGCCGTCGCCCAGCCAGCGGTCCATGTTCTTGGCAGCGCTCATCGAGGGCAGACGATAGCGGGCGGTCGTCGGTCGATTCGGCGGCTCGCGTCCCTGGTCAACGGCCAAGTGGTCCCTCCCGGGGCGGCGGGTAGGATGTCCTCCGATCTGGACCGGCAGGGCGAGACTGTCCGCCGGATTTGTGAGGAGGCATCATGACCACCGCAGTCATCGTCGACGCCGTCCGGACGGCCGGCGGCAAGCGCAACGGGAAGCTCCGGGGCTGGCACGCCGTGGACCTGGCCTCCGAGTCGCTCAAGGCCATCGCCGAGCGCAACAAGCTCGACCCGGCGCTGATCGACGACGTCGTGATGGGCTGCGTCATGCAGGTCTCCGAGCAGTCGCTCAACATCGGCCGCAATGCCGTGCTCGCAGCGGGCTGGCCCGAGTCGGTGCCGGCGACGACGATCGACCGCCAGTGCGGGTCGTCGCAGCAGGCGATCCACTTCGCCGCCCAGGGCGTCATGGCCGGCGCCTACGACATCGCGGTCGCCGCGGGAGTCGAGTCCATGACCCACACCCCTATGGGCGCCTCGGTCGTGCGCGACTTCGGCTTCCCCTTCGGCCCGCGGATGATGGCGCGCTACAACGACGAGCAGGGCCACAGCCGGCTGAAGGGCCAGGGCATCGGGGCCGAGATGATCGCCGACCAGTGGGGGATCTCTCGCGAGGACCTCGACGCCTTTTCCGTGCAGAGCCACCAGCGCGCCGCGCGGGCCACGGCGGAGGGCCGCTTCGAGAACGAGATCGTCACCGTGCCCGTGCACGACGAAGAGGGCAAGGACACCGACGAGATCCTCTCCGCCGACGAGGGCATCCGTCCCGACTCGACGGTCGAGGCGCTGGCCGGCTTGAAGCCCGCGTTCAAGGAGGACGGCAAGGTCACGGCCGGCAACTCGTCGCAGATCACGGACGGCTCCTCGGCCGTGCTGATCATGAGCGAGGAGAAGGCCAACGCGCTGGGGCTGCGGCCACGGGCCCGCTTCCACGCCTTCGCATTGGCGGGCGTCGACCCGATCACGATGCTCACCGGCCCGATCCCGGCGACCACCTCGGTGCTCGAGCGGGCGAAGCTGACCCTCGACGACATCGATGCGGTGGAGATCAACGAGGCCTTCGCCTCGGTCGTGCTCGCCTGGGAGAAGGAGCACCATCCCGACATGGAGAAGGTAAACGCCAACGGTGGCGCCATCGCGTTGGGTCACCCGCTGGGCGCCTCGGGCGGCAAGCTCATGGCCACGCTGCTCAACGAGCTCGAGCGGACCAACGGCCGGTGGGGCCTCCTGACGATGTGCGAGGGCGGCGGGCTCGCCAACGCCACCATCATCGAGCGGCTGGGCTGAGTCAGCGCTTGCTCTCGTTGCTGGGAGCGGGCGCCGAGGGGTCAGGCCACGGCCGTGGCGACTGATTCGCCCGCCCGGGTCGGCGGGGTCCATTGCAAGTCGGGTCGATCCAGGGCGATGGCGTTGTCGAGTGCGTGCAACTCCGTCGAGGGCTCCAACCCATATTCGTCGAGTACGTCGCGGAGCCGTTGGAAGCAACGCAGCGCATCAACCTTCCGGCCGCTCCGGTAGAGGGCGAGCATCAGCTGTGCCCACCGCCGCTGTCGCAGTGGCTCGGCGTCCACCGCTGCGCTGAGCTCCGCGACAACGTCGTGGTGCTGGCCCAGTTGCAACCGACCCTCGAAACGGTCCTCCTCGGCGGTCGCCCTGCGCTCTGACACGCTGACGGTCTCGGTGCTGCCAGTGGGGCCGTCGGACAAGTCGAGGAAGGGATCGCCGCGCCAGAGCTCCAGGGCGCGATCGAGCCAGACGACTGCCGCTCCCGGATGCCCCGAAGTCAGCAAGGCCCGGCCCCGGCTGCAGCGTCGCTCGAAGCGGAAGACGTCGACGGACTCCCGAGTACCGTTCAATCGATAGCCCTGGGCGCTCGTCTCGATGACCGCGTCCGGCAACTTCTTCCGCAGGTTCGAGACGTAGACCTGCAGCGTCTTGTGCGCCGTCTCCGGCTCCGCTTCTCCCCACAGACTCCACTCGATATCCACGGCGGACATCGCCGAGCCGATCCGCAACGCCAGGAGAGCGAGGACGGCGCGCTCCTTCGACGCCGTGAGCTGGACCTCCTCCCCTCGGACGCGCAGTCGTAGCGGACCGAGGAGATCGATCTCCACCGCCCGACGCCCGTGTGCGATGTTCCGGGTGTCCTTCGATGGTCGGCTCTCGAGTTCGAGCTGCGGCTCGTCGGGAGGATCGAGTCGCTCGATGGTGATCGTCGTCCAGGCCCCGACATGGATGTGGTCGCCGTCGGAGAGTGGGAGCGGCTGGTTGGCGGGTACCGGATCTTCGTCGTCGTTCAGGTAGGTCCCGTTCGTCGACTCCTGGTCGACCAGCGCCCACGTGCCTTGGGGCTGGCGCATGAGCACCGCGTGGCGGTGTGAGACGGCCGTGTCCTCGAGCGCATCTGAGAGGTCGATCTCGGGCTGCACGCCCTTCGTCTTGCTTCTCCGGCCGATGCGGACATGGTCGCCGGTCAACGAGACCCGTCGCGTGGAGGTCCTGTCGGGGAAATCCATTCCGTCGGGCTCGAGCATGTCGTAATAGGCGCGATCGGCGCGAATCACGACTTCCCAGTTCTCGGTGAGCCACGGCGCGACGCTGTCCGAGGCGCCCACGAGGTAGGCGCAGGCGGTGCAGCGCATGTCCGCACCGAGGGACGAGCCGCAATTGGGACATCGATCCGCGGACGCGTCCGTCAGCGGCGCGGGCGGGATCGCGATCCCACAGATGCTGCAGTAGTCGGGTGTCTCCGAGCGGTGGCCTTCGGGACAGGTGGCGCTCACGAGGCCGACGTGGCGATATGGGCGTCGGCAGAGATTGCCAAACCGCACATGCCGCAGCGCTCGGGGTCGGATCCGGCGAAGGGATGAAACTGCGTCGACTTCGGCGTCCGCGATGTCCGGGTCGACTTCGTCTCGAAGATCATGACGTCCAATGCATCGACCTTTGCCTTGAGGCGGACCCGCCCGGTGGCCGCATCTTCGATCTCGACCAGTTTGGACAGACGATCGATGACGTCGTGGTTTCCCGCCTGATGTGCCATCTGGACGGCCCTTCCGGCGCGGTTCGTGGCGGAATCCACATCGCCGATGCGGAATGAGTCCACGACCCCTTGGATCTCATCCGCAAGTTCCTCTTCGTCCATCGCGGCGGCCACCCGACGGTTGATCTGCGTCGATCGAGCGGCATCGTCGGTCCAGACTGCACGGATCATGCCCTGCTCGCCCGGTTCGTCTCCCACGAGGAGCGTGACCCGGGCGGCCAACTTCTCCTCGTCGACATCCGCGGGCAGCACCCGCAAGCTCAGAAAGAAGTCGCGAGATTCGTCCCCCCACGAACCGGTTCCGTAGTCACCCATTCGTGGACCGGCCTCCACGCGGGTTGCGACGAGATCGAGCGGAGGCTCCATCTGCCTCAGAGCCAGCACCTCCCCACCCTGTGGCGTCCACACGCGAAGAACGACGGCGGCCACCTGTTTGCTGAGCGCATCTCGCATGATCGCAGAGAAGTCGTTCTCCAGGTCTGCGGGGTCGGCAACGATGTCGCACGTCCCGACGAGCGCACCCGCGACCTTTTGCAGTTCGGCCACCACCCAATGCTCGCCGACACCGCGGCAGTCGCATTGGAATTTGCCCTCGGCAAGCTGCAGGGCAGCATCCAGATCCGATGGTTCCTCGTTTTCGTTCTTTCCGTCTGTCAGCAGGATGGCGTGCCGGATCCCCGTCTCCTCACCGAACGTCTTGGCGGCGAGCCGGATCCACGTCCCCATCGCGGTTCCTCCGGCCGATTCGAGCGTCTTCACTGCAGCCTTCGCCGCCTGGCGCGTCTCGGGCGAGGCGACGGCGAGCGGACCCTCCAGCGGATAGGTCATCTCCGCTTTGTGATTGCCCGAGATGACGCCGAACCGGACTCCGTCGGGGATGCAGTCGATCGCCGCAGCCGTTGCCGCCTTGGCCGAGCGAAGCTTCTTTCCGCTCATCGAACCCGAGCAATCCAGGAGAATCAGCTCCGACCTTTCCTCGGTGGTTGCAGGGCCCGAGCCGGTTCCCTTCGCCGTGACGGTCAGCACGGCGTGCATCTCGTCACCCCCCTCAGGCAAGAATTCGTTCTGGAAGCACTCCATGCTGAATGACGTCATGACGATGGCCTCCCTCCCCTCGGCGTCGTCCGGTCGGAATCGACCCCGATCGGCACGACCACGACGGTGACGTTGTCCAGACCGCCCGCCGCCAGTGCCGCATCCACGAGACGCCTGGCCATATCGATCGCAGTGTGACCACGGCCCTCGAGGAGCCTATGCAACCGGTCCGGTTCCTCGAAATAGTTCCACAATCCGTCGGTGCAGAGAACGAGCACACCCGGTTCGGTGACGTCGAAGGTCTTGGTCCGAGGCGATACAGAGTCCGTGTCGCCGCCGATCCACCGAGTAATCGTGTGGGCATCGGGATCGGCGAAAGCCACCTCGGGTGCGACACCCTGGGCAATGCTCTCCTGCGCCAGCGAGTCGTCGACGCTCAAGGTCTTCCCGCCACCTGTTCGGGCCAACCAGTACGCCCTGCTGTCGCCCACATTGCCGATCACGATCTTGTCGGGCGAAGCGAGCGCCGAGACCAAAGTCGTCGATGGGGAGAGGTCGCTCCCTTCGGGCTCTTCGTCCGGGACGAGCATCACCGCACTCTGCGCCTCTCGGAACGCGGCGTCGAAGAACGCTTCCAGGGCATCGCCTTCAGGCCAATCCGGCATGCGAAGCAAGGGCTCGAGTGAGGTCAGCGTTGCGTCGGCTGCGGCGCGAGCTGCCTGGTCCCCATTGGCGGTCGACGCGACGCCGTCGCAGACCACCGCAAGGAACCGACCGTTTGCCGCCGCAATCGCCATCGCATCCTCGTTGCGGGAACGCCGCCGGCCGCGATCGCTGATGCCAGCCATCCCGCGCAGGTCGCGCTCCTCCCGGTCTCCTTGGTCGCCGCCCGTTTCTTCCTGGGTCGCGACGGCGCCGCCACAGACTTCGCAGTAGAGCTCATCGTCGAAGACGGGCGACTGGCACACCGGGCAGGGGAACACGTCCAACTGGGTGTCGGTATCGAGGCTCATGGCGTGGCCTTCCTTACGTCAGGGTCCGGGGTCGGCACTCGTTGGCCAGGTCGACGAGCGACCACCGCTCCTCCGGGGAGCTCGAGAGTTTGGCCAGCGATCGGTAGGCCTTCTCGAGCGCCGTGCGCTGTCCGTCTTCGTCGAGTTCGGCACCACCGATCAACACGCCAGCGCCTGTGTCCACGGAACCATCGAGAAGAAGTCGCAGCGTGACCTGGTGAAGGTCGCGCTCGAGCGGAAGCCGCACGGAGTTCTCGAGCGCGAGCGCGCCGAGGGTTGAAGAGCTGGCGACGAGATCGTCGAAGTTCGGCGCCTGGCCCCGCAGGGTGGCGCAACGGACACGGCACAGCGCGATCTGCGCCGTGAGGTACGCGCTGGACGACTTCGGAATCCGCTGCAGGGCCGAGACCGCTTCGTCCCGATCACCGAGCAGCTCGTAGACGCGAGCCAGCCCGAAGCTGGCGCTCGCGAAGCCCGGGTCGGTCCTCGCCACCAGGGAGTAGTAGCCGACGGCATCGTGCAGCTGCGCCGTGCCCAGATCGGCACCGTTTGCCGTCGGTCCGGCCGCAGCCCGCTGGCGAGCATCCTCTTCAAAGCATGTGGCCATGGCGAGTTTGGGTGCCAGCTCGCCGGGCATCTGTGCGGCAACGGCCGAGAAGTACGGCAGCGCGTCGGCGGGGCGGTCCTGCGCCAACAGCAGCACCCCGTGCCACCACGCGACGCGCCACCCGCTGTCGCGTGCTTCTTGGGACCCGAGTTCCCGCTCCGCCAATTCCAGGTCGCCCTCGTCGATGGCCAGGCGAGCCATGGTCAGGCTCAGTTCGGGCGAGCGCGGCGTCGATTCCAGCAGTGCTTGCCTCTGATCGGACCCGAGCAGGGCGACGGTCGCCACAACGCCGGCGGCTGGATCCATCGGGTCGACCGCGGGGATCGGAAGAAAGCTCCACGGGTTCTGGTCCGGCGACGCGCCCAGCTCAGCACTGAACAGCGTGCTGGGCGCCGACGGGGGGTTCCCGCCATCGAGGGCGACAACCTGGCGCAGTACGCCGACCAATTGCTCGGCCATCTCGGCCGCGCTCTGAAAACGAGCGTCGGGGTCGATCGCCGTTGCCTTCTGCAGGAAGAGGTGGAAGGACTCGTAGCGCTGGAAGGCGGGAACGTCCC
>DASXBZ010000172.1:0-9690 GCA_036491435.1 Acidimicrobiales bacterium | reverse complement strand
GAACAACTGGCTCATTTCGGTGTCGTGCACGTCCGCAACTTCGTGCATCGCGGTCGGCACGTACATGGACACGAGTGGCAACAGCAAACCCTTCATCGCGACACTGGTCGGCATGACCTGGAGCGCCCAGGCCGTGCCTCTGCCACAGGGTGCATCGGGCCCGTATGCGTTCCTCGACGGCATCTCGTGCCCGACAGCATCCTTTTGCACGGCCACCGGCTCGTACCAAGACGCCTTTTTGAACAACCACGGATTGATTGCAACGTTTGCCAACGGCGCCTGGACGGCGCAGAAGGCACCCGAGCCCCCGGGATTCGTGGGTGCTGGCATTCTCCCCCAGGTGACCTGCCCATCTGTTTCCGTTTGCGTCGCCGTCGGGCTCTACATCGACACGAGCTCGCATTTCTACCCACTCATCGAGACTTGGAATGGCAGCGCGTGGACCGCCCTACCGGCACCGCTGCCTGCGAACGCGGGCAACGCTCCTGACTTCCAGCAGCTCACCGCAGTGTCGTGCGCGTCACCGGTGTCTTGCGTCGCAACCGGCTTCTATCAGGACTCCACCCTGAACGATTGGGGGTTGATCGAGACCTTGCAAGGAGGGACCTGGGCTGCCACCACGGCACCTCAGCCGGCCAACTCCGACGCAGCCAACCAGGGCACGGCTCTCTACGATGTGTCCTGCCCGACGCCGGCCTTCTGCCTGACGGGTGGGACCTACCGAGCCATGGGCTCCGCGACCCTCGGCATGGTGGACACGCTGTCGAACGGCCGTTGGAGCAGTGCCGCGGTCCCGGTGCCGTCCAACGCGGCGACGACGAGCGGGTTTTCGTACGCCCGTGCCGTGGGCTGTTACTCGCCCGTTGCCTGCGTCACCGCGGGCTGGTACAACGACGCGTCCACCAACAGACAAGGCTTCCTGGACACGTGGACCGGCGCGCAGGGCTACTGGCTCGACGCCTCCGACGGCGGCATCTTCACCTATCCGAACAACACCTTTTACGGATCGACCGGCGCCTTGAAGCTCAACAAGCCAATGGTCGGAATGGCGGCCACGCCTGACGGCCAGGGCTACTGGCTGGTGGCGAGCGACGGCGGCATCTTCAGCTACGGCGATGCCCTATTCCACGGAAGCCGCGGTGGACAGTCGCTGAACAAGCCCATCGTCGGCATGGCGGCGACTCCCGACGGCGGGGGCTACTGGCTCGTCGCCTCCGACGGTGGGATCTTCACCTACGGCGACGCCGGCTTCTACGGCTCCCGTGGCGGGCAGCCGCTCAACAAGCCCATCGTTGGCTTGGCAGCCACGGCCGACGGGAAGGGCTATTGGCTCGTGGCCTCCGACGGCGGCATCTTCAGCTACGGCGATGCCACCTTCTACGGCTCGACCGGCTCCCTCACGTTGAACAAGCCTGTGGTCGGCATGGCGGCCACCCCGACGGGCCTCGGCTACTGGCTGGTGGCGAGCGACGGGGGCATCTTCAACTACGGCGACGCCGCCTTCTACGGCTCGACCGGCTCGATCGTGCTCAACAAGCCGGTCGTCGGCATGGCCGGCTCGCCGAGCGGCAAGGGCTACTGGCTCGTCGCGTCCGACGGAGGCATCTTCAACTACGGCGACGCTCCGTTCCAGGGCTCGGCCGGAGCCCTGCACCTGAACGCGCCGGTCGTCGGGATGGCCGGCGGCTGAGTCTCGAAGACCGCCGCGTCGGTTCTGCCCGGACCGGCGCGGCGGCCTGACCAGGGACCAACCGGAGGCGACACAGGGCGCCGGTATCCTGCCCGGATGGCCGACCGTCTGGTCATTCGCGGGGCCCGCGAACACAATTTGCGTGACGTCAACCTCGACCTGCCCCGGGACGAGCTGATCGTCTTCACCGGACTGTCGGGGTCCGGCAAGTCGTCGTTGGCCTTCGACACGATCTATGCCGAGGGCCAGCGCCGCTACGTCGAGTCGCTCTCGGCCTACGCCCGCCAGTTCCTGGGGCAGATGGACAAGCCCGACGTCGACTTCATCGAGGGGCTGTCGCCCGCGATCTCCATCGATCAGAAGTCGGCCAGCCGCAACCCGCGCTCGACGGTCGGGACCATCACCGAGGTCTACGACTACCTGCGGCTCCTCTACGCCCGCATCGGGCACCCGCACTGCCCCAACTGCGGCCGGCCGGTCGCCCGCCAGACGCCCCAACAGATCGTGGACCGGGTGCTCGAGCTGCCCGAGGGGACCCGCTTCCAGGTCATGGCACCGGTCGTGCGGGGCCGCAAGGGCGAGTACAGCTCGCTGCTCGACGACCTGGCCAAGCAGGGCTTCGCCCGGGTACGGGTCGACGGCGTCCCGCTGGAGCTGGCCGACCGCGCCGAGGTCGCGTTGGCGCGGTACGAGACCCACACCATCGAGGTGGTGGTGGACCGCCTCATCCGGCGGGCCAACATCCGCCAGCGCCTGACCGAGTCGATCGAGACGGCGCTCGCGCTGACGGGCGGGACCGCCGAGGTGCTCGTGATGAACGGGTCCGACGGTGGCGAGAGCGACGAGGCGATCACCTTCTCGCAGCACCTGGCGTGCACGCATTGCGGGTTGAGCTTCGAGGAGCCGGCGCCGCGCAACTTCTCCTTCAACTCGCCCTACGGGGCGTGTCCGTTGTGTGCCGGGTTAGGGACCCGCTTCGAGGTCGACCCTGAGCTGGTCGTGCCCGACGACACCCTGTCGCTGGCCGAGGGCGCGCTGGCGCCGTGGGCCGGGGCGCGCAGCGAGTACTTCGTCGGGCTGCAGGCGGGGGTGGCCGAGGCCGGCGGCTTCGACTTCGACGCGCCGTGGAGGAAGCTCAAGGCGAAGGACAAGAAACTGGTTCTCTACGGCACGGGGAACCGGGCCGTGCGGGTGACCTACAAGAACCGCTTCAATCGGACCCGCTCCTACGACGCGCACTTCGAGGGCATCATCCCGTGGCTGCAGCGGCGTCACGGCGAGTCCGAGTCGGACTGGTCGCGCGAGCAGATCGAGCAGTACATGCGCGAGGTCGACTGCCCCGAGTGTCACGGGGCGCGTCTCAAGCCCGAGTCGCTGGCCGTGACGGTGGGCGGGCGCAACATCTTCGAGCTGTGCAGCCTGTCGATCGAGGGCGCCGTCGATGCCATGGCCAAGCTCGAGCTGAGCGACCGCGAGCACATGATCGCCGACCGGGTGCTCAAGGAAGTGCGCGAGCGCATGCAGTTCCTCCTCGACGTCGGGCTCGACTACCTCTCGCTGGCGCGCTCGGCGGGGACGCTGTCGGGCGGCGAGGCGCAGCGGATCCGGTTGGCCAGCCAGATCGGCAGCGGCCTGGTCGGTGTCCTCTACGTGCTGGACGAGCCCTCCATCGGGCTGCACCAGCGCGACAACCAGCGCCTGATCGGGACGTTGGAGCGGCTTCGGAACCTGGGCAACACCGTCATCGTCGTCGAGCACGACGAGGAGACGATCCGCACGGCGGACTACGTCGTCGACATCGGGCCGGGCGCGGGGGAGCGCGGCGGGAACATCGTGCACGCCGGTCCGGTGACCGGCCGGGGTGGGTTGTTGACGAACAAGGCGTCGATCACGGGCCAGTACCTGTCGGGCAAGAAGTCGATTCCGGTGCCGGCGCGGCGCCGGCCGGGGACGGGCGACGTCGTCACCGTGCGCGGCGCCCGGGAGCACAACCTGCAGGACATCGATGTCTCGTTCCCGCTGGGCTGCATGATCGCGGTGACCGGGGTGTCGGGCTCGGGGAAGTCGACCCTGGTGAACGACATCTTGTTGCGCTCGCTGGCACAGCACCTCCACCGGGCGAAGGCGCTGCCAGGGCGGCACCGCAAGGTGGAGGGCATGCAGTTCCTGGACAAGGTGGTCGACGTGGACCAGGCGCCGATCGGGCGCACGCCGCGGTCGAACCCGGCCACCTACACCGGCGTCTTCGACCATATCCGCAAGCTGTTCGCGCAGACGGCGGAGGCGAAGGTGCGCGGGTACCAGCCCGGGCGTTTCTCGTTCAACGTGCGCGGCGGGCGCTGCGAGGCCTGCGCGGGGGACGGGACGATCAAGATCGAGATGCACTTCCTGCCCGACGTGTACGTGCCGTGCGAGATCTGCGGCGGGGCGCGCTACAACCGCGACACGCTCGAGATCACGTTCCGTGGCAAGACGATCGCCGATGTGCTCGACATGTCTTGCGAGGAGGCGCTGACCTTCTTCGAGCGCCAGCCCCCCATCGCCCGCCACATGCAGACGCTGGTCGACGTCGGCCTCGGCTACGTGCGCCTCGGGCAGCCGGCGCCGACGCTCTCGGGTGGCGAAGCCCAGCGGGTCAAGCTGGCTAGCGAGCTCAGCCGCCGCCCGACCGGCCACACGTTCTACATCCTCGACGAGCCGACGACGGGGCTGCACTTCGACGACACCCGCAAGCTGCTCGACGTCCTGGGCCGATTGGTGGACCAGGGGAACACGGTCGTGGTGATCGAGCACAACCTCGACGTCGTGAAGACGGCCGACTGGATCATCGACCTCGGCCCCGAGGGCGGCGACAAGGGCGGCACTGTGATCGCCGAGGGCACCCCCGAGCAGGTGGCCAAGACGGCGGGCAGCTACACCGGCGAGGTGCTCAAGCCCGTGCTCGCTCTGGCGAAATAGCCGGACGGGCGCGCTAGCCGGTCGCCGCGCCCAGGAAGGGCGCGCCGAAGTTGAACAGACCGCCGTCCCGCGCCACGAGCCAGTAGCCATCGAGGCCGTCGGGTGCCATGCCGACGACCGGCTGATTGAGCGTCAGGCCGCCCGTCGAGCCCTCGTAGGGCAGGCCGTAACAGAACACGCCGCCGTCGGACGCCACGAAGCGGTAGCCGGAGCCGTCGGGCGCCGCCTCCATCCCCACGATCGGCTGGTTGAGTCGGATGCTGCCCGTCGAGCCGAGGAACGGGGCATTGAACGAGAAGATGCCACCGTCGGCCGCGACCAGCCAGTAGCCGCCGGTCGTCCCGTCGATCGCCATGCCGACGACCGGCTGGTTCAGCGGGGTGGCGCCCATGCTGCCCTGGAAGCGGGCGTCGCCGTAGGTGAAGACGCCACCGTCGGACGCCACGAAGTAGTACCCCTTGCCGTCGGGCGTCGCGGTCATGCCGACGATCGGCTTGTTGAGGGTGATCGAACCGGTCGAGCCGTAGAACTTCGCGTCGCCGAAGCTGAAGATGCCGCCGTCGCCGGCCACCAGCCAGTAGCCGCCGCCGTCGGGGGTGGCGGCGATGCCGACGATCGGCCTGTTCAGCGCTTGCCCGAACATCGAGCCGTAGTCGGCGGCGTCACCGAACGCCGAGACCGCACCGTCGGAGCGGGCGATCCAATAGCCGCCGCCGTCGGGCGTCGCGGCCATGCCGACGGCTCCGTAGAGCGTCGGGCCGACCGTGATGGACGTGGGCGCGCTCGACGAGGGCGCGTAGGCACCGGTCGAGTCGGTGTAGTTCGCGGTGAACGTACTCGTCCCACTCGGGAACCCGGAGGTCTGACACGTCGCGATGAACGAGCTGTTGACCGCGGCGAAGCAGAGTTGGGAGTTGCCCGACCGGAAGACGACGACGCCGACGGGTCCCTGGGCCGGGCTCACGTAGGCGCTCACCTGTGCGCTGAGCACCACGCTCTGGCCCTCGGTCGGCGACGGAGGCGATGCGGTCACCGACGCGATGCTCGTCGGGTCGGGCGTGAACGACGTGATGGACAGTGGGGGAGAGGACGAGTCCGCCCAGTTGGGGTCTCCCGAGTACGTGGCGACGATCGGGCCGCCGAAGTCCTCGGGGTCGGCGTCGCCGCACGTCACTGACTGGGGCGACGAGCCGCTCACCGATTCGTTGCCTGAGCACGAGATGGCCCGCCCGCCCTTGGAGAACGCCACCGATCCGGCCAGGTTGGGACCTACCTGCGACGCGGTAACGGTGGCCGTGAATTGCATCGAGTACGCGGTCACGCCACTCGGCAGTTGGCCGGACGGAATCGGGACCTCCGAGACGTTGGTGATGGCGGTCGTGGTGCTGGGTTTTCCGACATTCACGGTGGCACTCCCGAAGGAGTTGCTGCCGGTGGAGTTGGCGTACGTGGAGTCGCCTCGGTAGTCCGCCTTGACCGTCTGGCTGCCGCTCGTCGGGAATGCGTAGTTGCAATGGCCCGAACCGGCGCTGAGGGTGGCCGTGCAGAGCACGGAGCCGTTGGCGTTCTTGAAGTCAACCATCCCGGTCGGGGTCGCGCTGGAACCCGACACGTGTGTCGAGAGCTGGACCGATTGATTGACGAGGGCGTTGGCAGGCGCCATCGCCGTGACGGTCGCGGGCAGGAGCACGTTCTCCACGGCGGGCGGTGACGTCGACCCGCTCCAGCTCCCGTCGCCCGAATAGACGGCGGTGATGCTGTTCGAGCCGGTCGAGCCGTAGGTGATGTCGCACTGTGCCTGCCCGTCGAGCCCGGACCCGGTGGGCGACACCGGTGCACTCCCGCAGCCCGAAATCGTCACGCCGCCGTCTTTGAAGTCGACGGTCCCGGTGATCTGGTTGGTTCCCGGCCCGTTCGGGGCGATCGTGGCGGTCATCAGGCTCGGCACGTTCTGCGCCGCCGGCACGACCGGGAGCGACACCGTCGTGGGCGAGGTCGCCGCCGCTGCCGGCGTGGCCGATACCATCAAGAAGCCGCACACCGGCGCGAGCCCCAGGGCCGCCGTCATCAGAGCCCGTCGCATTCCGCCTCCCTTTTCCGCCTTTCCCCGCGTCGCGCAGTATATGGAGCCGCCTTTTGCTTAGCGAAAGGGACCTTGCGTGGAAATGCGCAACGGCGGTTCGACGCGACGGACGGTGCGTGGCGCGGTGCGAATGCCCCGGAGGAGCGCCGCGATCAGCGCCGGCGGGACAGACCGGTCTCGGGCCGCTCGAGCTTCACGCCGTCGAGGAAGAGGTCGACCTTCTCGTTGTAGAACGCGATGAGCCCGGCGATGGGGAGCACCTCGCGGGTGGGGAAGTCGTAGGTCCAGGCGACGTCGGGGTGCGCGCGGCCGTCGACGATCGCCGACCAGTAGCCGGTCGTCGTCCCCTTGTAGGGACACGAGGTCACGGTGTCCGTCGGCACGAGCTTGGTGAAGTCGATGTCGGTGCGGTTGAGGTAGTAGCGCGTCGGGAGCCCCGACTCGAAGCAGAGGACGGGCGACGAGGACTCGGCCAGGACGACGCCATGCGACTCGACGCGCACCGTCCGGGTGGAGCGGAGGGAGTCGACCCGGGTGTAGGGGTTCCGCGGGTGGACGAAGACTTGCTCGTCCTCTTCGTACCAGGCGTCGAAGGCCGACCACTCGAAGCGCACGGTGTCGTCGAGGCCCTCCACCTTGGACGCCCCGAGCAACTTTGCCGCCTTCGGCCGTTGGACGTCACCGACGCGGACGCCGAAGAGCTTCACGTCCCCGCGCGGCGTCTCCTCGGTGCCGTCCTCGTCGACGAGGGCGTCGGCCCGGATGTCGGCGAGCGGGATGTAGTACTGCGGATAAGCCGGGTTCTCCCAGACGTAGCGGGCCTCGGTCGTTTCGACGACGGTCTGGCCGGCGAGCACGGCGCGGATGCGGCGTGGGACCGGCTCGACGTGGTTGATCTCGGAGAGGAAGGAGGGGTAGTCGGGCATCGGTGCGGCCTCCGGGTCGGCGTGTGGCGCGTTGCCCGCGACCCTACCGGCGCGGTGGCGAGAACGACGCGGTGCCGGCGTGCACCGCTGGAGAAACCGCTAGGTGATGGCGAGCATCCGCTCGAGCGCCACCCGTGCCCATTCGGCCGTGTCGGCATCGACGACGATCCGGTTGCGCACCTTGCCGTCGACCAGCCCCTCGAGGATCCAGGCCAGGTGCTGCGGGTCGATGCGCGACATCGTCGAGCACGGGCACACGAGCGGGTCGAGGCACACGACGGTCTTGTCGGGCGACTCGTTGTCGAGCCGGTTCACGAGATGGATCTCGGTGGCGACGCCGATGACCGAACCTGGGGGCGCGGCGTCGACGGCTTTGATGATGGCATCGGTCGAGCCGGTGACGTCGCCCAGCTCCACGACCTCGTGCGCGCACTCAGGATGGACCATCACGATGCCGCCGGGGTGCTCGGCGCGGAAGGCCTCGACGTGCTCGGGCCGGAAGCGCTGGTGCACCGAGCAGTGGCCCTTCCACAGCAGGAGCGTGGACTCCTTCGCCTCACGGTCGGTCAGGCCACCCATTGCCTGGCGCGGGTTCCAGACGCGCATGTCGTCCGGCCCGTAGCCCAACTGGTAGCCGGTGTTGCGGCCGAGGTGCTGGTCCGGGAAGAAGAGCACGCGGTCGCCGCGCTCGAGGGCCCACGTGAGCACCGCCCGGGCGTTGGAGGAGGTGCACACCGCCCCGCCCTTGCGGCCGACGAACGCCTTGAGGGCGGCGGCGGAGTTCATGTAGGTGACCGGTATGAGGCGGTCGACGTCGATGATCTGGGCCAGCTCGTCCCACGCCTCCTCGACCTGGTCGATGTCGGCCATGTCCGCCATCGAGCAGCCGGCGTTGAGGTCAGGCAGCAGGACCTGCTGGTGGTCGCCGGTCAGTACGTCGGCGGACTCGGCCATGAAGTGAACGCCGCAGAAGACGATGTACTCGGCGTCCTCCTGGCCGGCCGCGATACGGGATAGGCCGAAGGAGTCACCGCGGGCATCGGCCCAACGCATGACGTCGTCGCGCTGGTAGTGGTGCCCGAGGACGAAGAGCCGGGAGCCGAGCGCAGCCTTGGCGTCGCCGATCATGGCGGCTAGCTCGTCGTCGGTCGCGGCGGTATAGCGCTCGGGGAGCGGAGCCTGGAGCCTGAGCATTCTGTATGCCCCCTTTTCGGGAGAGAGCATCGATCTGGCCGGCGGGGACAGCCTGGTCGCCCGTCCGCGGGTATGTCGGCCTCGATGCGAGGTTGTGTGCCGGATACCAGGCCGGCACGACCATTGTACCGGGCGGTACCAGCGCTGCGCGAGAGTGGGATCGATGCAGTACAGGCCGCCCACGGGCTCGATTCCCGACGCCCCCGGGGTCTACCAATTCCAGGACGCCGAGGGCCGGGTCCTCTACGTGGGAAAGGCCAAGTCCCTGCGGCACCGCCTGCCCAACTACTGGCAGGACTCCGCCAAGCTCATGCCCCGCACGGCCCAGATGGTGGCGCTGGCCGACCACGTGGAGTGGGTGGTCGTGGACACCGAGGTCGACGCGCTGATCCTCGAGCACTCGCTCATCCAGTCCCACTTGCCCCGCTACAACGTGCGGCTCAAGGACGACAAGAGCTATCCGTGGCTGGCGATCACCCTGAACGAGGAATGGCCACGGCCGGCCGTGGTGCGGGGCCGCAAGCGCAAGGGCGTCCGCTACTTCGGCCCGTACGGGCACGCCTACGCCATTCGCCAGACCCTCGACCTCCTCATCCGGAGCTTCCCGGTGCGCACGTGCTCGGACACGAAGTTCCTGCGGCACAAGCGCCTGGGCCGGCCGTGCCTGCTCTTCGACATCGACCGCTGCTCGGGGCCGTGCGTCGGCGCCGTCGACCACGAGGCCTACGACGGCTACGTGAACGACTTGATGCACTTCCTGTCGGGGGACACCGAGCCGATCCTCGCCGGCCTCGAAGCGGAGATGCTGGCCGCGTCCGACGCGCTGCAGTTCGAGCGGG
>DASXBZ010000171.1:0-1621 GCA_036491435.1 Acidimicrobiales bacterium | reverse complement strand
ACCGCCTTGGTGTCGCCGCCGACGACGATCACGCGGCCGACGTGCTGGAGGGCGTGCGCGCACCAGTACCACATGTAGAAGGGATGCACGCCGTGGTACGCGTGGCCGGTCCGGTAGAGGTGGATGTACCACGGGTCGGTGGCGAAGGACTCCTCGAACTCCTTGCTCATCCGCACCGGGTCGACCGTCTGGGTCAGCACCTGCTCGTAGAAGTCGATGTAGCTCGGGTGGTGCCCGGGGTGGAACTCGGGCCGCGTCGGGTGGCGCATGATCACCACGCCGCCCTCGCGCACCAGCGGCCTGCCCCGGTACATGTTGAAGAAGTAGCCGAGCCCGAGGCACGCCACCAGGATCGGGTTCATGATCGAGTTGACGTTGTAGGGGCAGATGAACGGGAGCCCCATGGTCAGGATATCGGTCTGTCCTTCGACCGCCACGCCCTGCTGCGCCCACACGTTGGCCGTCGTCAGCTCGTGCACAGCCTCGACTTCGCCGGCCTGCACCGAGGTCAGCGCAAGGGGGGAGCGGATGGAGTGGAAGATCTGGCGGGCCAGGCGCGGCGGCGTCCTGTCCAGTGCCTTCGACGTGGCCGCGTAGGTGGCCCGGTCGCGCAACGACCACTCCCACTCGCGCTTCTGGAGGAACGCGAAGTTCGAGGGGAAAGTGTCGTTGTTGAGCGTCGTCTCGATCTGGAAGACCTTGACCCCCGACTCGGCGATGAGGCGGCCCATCCGCCAGTTCGACGAGTGCAGCTCGGAGCGGTGCTGGTCCATGAAGGACTTCGAGTGGCGCATGGTCTGCGGGTTGTGGTGGTGGCGCAGGCTGCGGTAGCTGGCCAGGCCGGTGGCCACGCTCTTGTGGCCGCCGTCCATGGAGACGAGATTGATGTTCACGTAGACGAGGAGGTCGGAGGTGGCCGCCCGCTTGTTGATCTCGACCTCTTCGCCCTGGTCGGTCTCCCCGATGTAGAGCAGGTTGGACGGGTCCTCGGCGTCGTGCTGCGTGAGCAGGCCGTGGGGCGCGAAGGCGTCGTAGACGCGGTCGCCAAGGGCGTGGCGCAGCTCTTCTTCTGTCATGCGGCGATGCAGGGCGAGCGCCGCCACCAGCACGACGTCGTCGACGCCCGCCTCGGCGGCCATGTCGAGCACGGTCTCGATCACCATCTGGCGCACGTCGGGCGCCTCCATCTGCGGGAGGGGCAGCGACACGTCGTCGAAGCAGATCGTCAGCTGCATGCCCGGGCGCAACAGCGCCGGGAGCGGGTCGCGATCGCCGACGGGATGGAGGAGGGCGTCGCGGATGGCGCGGTAGGGGTCCTCGATCGGCTCGATCGGCTCGGGCGCGTAGATCACCCGGCTCCCCTCGGGCAGCGTCTCGAGCGTGAAGCCCTCGCCGTTCCAGAACAAGGTCGGGGGCGCGGACTTGTCCACCTCGAGGACGAAGCCGGGTCGGCGGCTCATCGGGTCTGTCCTTTCCTTACGTCGAACGCGATCTTGACGGCGCCCCGGCGGCCGGCGGCGCCGGCGTGGGCCACCGCTTCCTCGAAGCGGGTGAGCGGGTAGGTGGCGGAGACGAGCCGGCCGGTGCCGAGCGCCTCCGCCAGCTCGAGTGCGAGGGCGAA
>DASXBZ010000170.1:0-4958 GCA_036491435.1 Acidimicrobiales bacterium | reverse complement strand
CCGCCTCCCCGTCGACGGCCGGATGCGTGTGGCCCCCGGCGTCTGGGCGGTCGGCGACGTCACGGGGAAAGGGGCCTTCACCCACGTGGCGGCGTACCAGGCCCGGCTCTGCGTGGCCGACATCCTGGGCCGGCCTCGTCCCGACGCCGACTACCGGGCGCTGCCGCGCGTGACTTTCACCGATCCCGAGATCGGTTCGGTCGGACTCACCGAGGAACAGGCGCGGCGCGACGGCGGCGACGTCGTGGTGTTGCAGGGCTCAGTCGCCGAGTCGGCCCGGGGGTGGCTCCACGGCGCCGAGGGGTTCGTCAAGCTCGTGGCGCGCGACGGCGTGGTCGTCGGGGCGACCGCGATGTGCCCCTACGGCGGCGAGGTGTTCTCCATGTTGGCGCTTGCCGTGCACGCCGAGCTCACCCTCGAGACGCTGCGGACGATGATCTTCGCCTACCCGACGTTCCATCGCGCGGTGGACTCGGCGTTGTGGCCGCCCAACAGCGCGGCGAAGATCGCCGGAGCCTGATGCGGGAGCAGTGAGAGGTGGCCCTCGCCGGGCACCACGGTGACCGTCGCGTGGGCCAGGTGCCGCTGGAGGAAGGCGCGGTACCCCGGCGGACCTGTCCTGTCGTCCGAGCCCTCCCAGATGTGGACCGGCACCTCGATCTCCTCGAGCGCGAACCCCCACGGGTCGCCGAAGATGCGGTAGTCCTGGATGCACCCCTGCGTCCCTTGCCGCACCGCCTCGCGCACGAAGGCCAGGGCGAGGTCGGGCGGGCCCCACTCGCGCAGCACGGTACGGTCCGCCGGCGGGAACGAGCGCATGGCGGCCCGGAGCAGTCGCGCGTTGCTCGCGTTCACGATGCTCGCCTTCAGCGCCGCCGACGCCAGCCCCGGCGTCCGGCGGGTCAGGAACAACAGCGCCCGGTCGGATGCGGTCAGCCCCTTCGTCGTCCCGTACTGGTCGAGGGGCACTGCGCTCGACAACAAGGCGGCGGCGGTCACCCGCCCGCCCATCCTCGCGGCACAGGCCGCGGCGTACGGCCCGCCCGCCGACCAACCCATGACGGCGAATTGCTCGATGCCGAGCGCCGCCGTCAGGTGCGCCACGTCGTCGGGCCAGTCGAGCAGGCGGCGTCCCTGTTGGAAGGTCGAGAGCCCGATGCCGGGCCGGTCCGGGGAGACGAGGCGAACGCCCGACGCCACCGCCGCGTCGTGGGCGTGCCCGGCGTCGAGCCGGGAGCTGAGGCCTCCGTGGAAGCTCAGGACCGGGAACCCCCTCGGGTCCCCGTAGTCCTCGTAGGCGAGCACGCGCCCGTCGGGCAGCTCGACCGATGCGGTCACGCCGCTCCCGTTCGCCCGCTGCGCCGCGGCTCGCCGCACGCGCGCCGCAGCAGGACGTCTGCAGGAGCCACCATGTGGTCACGCTATAGGGTGCGGGAATGAGCGCGAACGTCGACGACCTGGTCGATGGCCTGTTGGCCGACTTCCCCCCGGCGTCCACGCCGGCGCAACGCTTCCTCGAGGAACAGTTCGACCGGGGCCTCGCCTGGGTGCACTTTCCCGAGGACAGTGGTGGTCTGGGACTGACGCCCAGGGACCAGCAGCGCGTGCAGTCCCGCCTCCACGCCGGCGGCGCGCCCCCTGCCGGCGTGCGCAACCCGATCGGCTACGGCATGTGTGCTCCAACCATCGCCACGCACGGCACACCCGAGCAGAAGGCGCGCTACCTGCGTCCGCTCTTCAGCAACGAGGAGATCTGGTGCCAGCTCTTCAGTGAGCCCGGCGCGGGTTCCGACGTGGCTGGTCTCTCGTCGCGTGCCGAGCGCGACGGCGACGAGTGGATCCTCAACGGTCAGAAGGTCTGGACGACGCTCGCCCACATCTCCTCCTACGGGCTCATCATCGCCCGGACGAATCCGGACGTGCCCAAGCACCGGGGTATGACGGCCTTCCTCGTGGACATGCACGCGCCCGGCGTCGAGGTGCGCCCCCTGTTCCAGATCACCGGCGAGGCAGAGTTCAACGAGGTCTTCTTCACCGACGTCCGCATGCCCGACGCAGCGCGGCTCGGCGGTGAGGGCGAGGGCTGGGCCGTCGCTCTCACCACGCTCATGAACGAGCGCGTCTCCATCGGCGGCGCCGTCGGCCGGCGGAACGGCGGGCCGATCGCCGAGGCCTTGAAGATCTGGAAGGAGCGCTGGCAGGGCGACACCTCGCCGCACGCCCTCGCGCTGCGCGACCGCCTGATGTCGAGCTACATCCGCATGGAGACGCTGAACATGACGAACGTCCGGGCGGCCGCCACGCGCAAGGCGGGCACGCCCGGGCCCGAGGGCTCCGTGGCGAAGCTGGCCTTCGCCGAGGAGAACAAGCGCGTCTACGACCTCTGCATGGACCTGCTCGGCAGCGACGCCATGCTGTTCCCCGCCGGGTATCCCATGGTGCGTCCCGACCTGGTCGGAATGAGCTCGCCCGACGTGCACAAGATGTTCCTCCGGGTCCGCGCCAACTCCATCGAGGGGGGCACCTCCGAGGTCATGCGCAACATCCTCGGCGAGCGGGTGCTCGGGCTCCCCGGCGACGTGCGCACCGACAAGGAGTTGCCGTGGAAGGAAGTGCCGCGCAGCTGATCACCGCGGCGTGGTGACCGACATCCCGGCCGAGAAGCGCGTCGCGGCGGAAGCGGCGGCCGCGCTCGTCGAGGACGGCATGCGCGTCGGCCTCGGCACCGGCACGACCGTCGCCGAGCTGGTGCCCGCGCTCGGCCGCCGGGGCCTTGCCATCACCTGCGTCTCGACCTCGCCCGCGACCGAGCAATTGGCTCGTGCGCACGGGCTCGACGTGCGCGCCTTCACGGACATCGACCGCCTCGACCTCGCCATCGATGGCGCGGATCAGGTCGACCCCGAGGGCTGGCTGGTCAAGGGGGGCGGCGGCGCACAGACCCGTGAGCGGATCGTGGCCGCCGCGGCCGACCGGTTCGTCGTCATCGTGTCCTCCGACAAGCCGGTGCCGCGCCTGCACGCGCCGGTGCCGCTCGAGCTGCTCGCCTTCGGCCTGGCCGCCACGCTCCACGCCCTGCCCGGTGCGGTCCGCCGGGACGCCCCGCTCACGCCCGACGGCGGGGTCCTGGCCGACTACTGCGAGGAGGTCGATGACCCCGCTGTGCTCTCCGAACGGCTCGAGGCCGTCCCCGGCCTGGTGTCCCACGGCCTGTTCCCGCCGTCGATGGTGAGCACGGTCCTCGTCGCGCGCGGGGCCGAGGTGGAGGCGCGGCAGATCTCCTGACGCGCCGCTCGGCGGTCCGGGCGCGCGGCGCGCCTAGGCGGCGGAGAAGACGACGGGAAGTGCAGTCGGCGCGCGGAACACGTCGCCCCGGATGTACGGATCGCTGCTGCGGTCGAGGGTCAGGTCGCCGAGGCGGTCGAACACGCGGTTGAGGAGCACCCGGGTCTCGAGCCGGGCCAGGTGCATGCCGAGGCACATGTGCGGCCCGTGCGCGAAGGCGATGTGCGGTTGCGCCGCACGGAAGATGTCGAAGTCGTCCGCGTCGTCCCAGCGCGTCTCGTCGTGGTTCGCCGAGCCGATGTGCGTGGTGACCTGCTCGCCGGGGCCCATCTGTACGCCGCCGACCTCCACGTCGGTGGTGGTCGTGCGCGTGATCGTGAGCAGCGGCGGCTCGATGCGCAGGCCCTCCTCGATCGCCTGCGGCAGGAGCGAGCGGTCGGCCTGGACGGCGGCCAGCTGGTCGGGGTGGGTGAGCAGCAGGTACAGGAGGTTGCCCGAAGAGCGGTAGGTCGTCTCCGCGCCGGCCGGCAGGAGGAGGCGCAGGAACGAGCAGATGGCCTCGTCGGTCAGCTGCTCGCCGTCGATCTCGGCCACGACCAGGTCGCTGATCAGGTCGTCAGCGGGGTGGGCCCGGCGGTCGGCACATAGCGCACTGAAGTACTCGCGCAGCCATTCGGACGCGGCGAGGCCCCTGTCGATGTCGGCCACGAGCCCGATCAGCTCGATCCCGCGGCGGTGGAACTGCGGGAAGTCCTCTTCGGGCAACCCGAGCAGGCGTGCGATCACCCGGACAGGGAATTCGAAGGTGAGCTGGCGCACCAGATCGGCCTCGCCGTCCGCGACGAAGCGGTCGATCTGCTCGTCGATGATCGGCGCGATGAGCTCGGGCTCCCAACGCGCCAGCGCCTTCTCCCGGAACGCGTGCGCGACCAGGTTGCGATTGGTGCGGTGCTCGGGGTCGTCCATGCCCAGGATCACGTGTCCCAGCACCATCCCGATCGAGTTGTCGTAGCCCGTCGAGGAGAACGTCTTGGCGTCGCGCAGAATCCGCGAGCAGTCGTCGTAGCGGTAGGCGATCCATTCCTCCGTGGGGACGAAGCCTTCGGGCAGCACGTCGGGCGACATCGTGTAGCCCTTGCTGACCGGCGCGTTCCGCCGCTTCTCCGCCAGCGCGGGCCATGGGTCCCGGGACGTGCCGGCGACGACGTCGTCGAAGGCGGCGAACGGGTCGTACTCCTGGGCCTCGGACGTGGTCATGGTGCGGCTTCCTCCCCGAGATGGGCGCGGTGTGACGTTGGCGTCAGGTTAGGACTGCCGCCGTCGCCGCACCACCCCCGCTGTCGGGGCGGGGCGCCCTCGGACGCGACCGCGTAGGCTCCCGCCTGCCATGTTGACCCTCCGTACCCCCGATGCACGCTTCGCCGACCTGCCCGGTTACGACTTCGAGCCTCACTACGCGGAGGTCGCGGACGGCGACGGCGGCACCCTCCGGGTGCACTACCTGCGCGAGGGCGACCCGGCTGCGCCGGTCGTGCTGCTCATGCACGGCGAGCCGTCCTGGTCGTACCTGTACCGGAAGATGATCCCGGTCCTCACCGGCGCCGGGCTCCAGGTGGTGGCCCCGGACCTGGTCGGCTTCGGCCGCTCGGACAAGCCCACCGAGCGCGGCGACT
>DASXBZ010000169.1:0-4407 GCA_036491435.1 Acidimicrobiales bacterium | reverse complement strand
CGTGCTCATCAGAGAGGCGCCGCTGTACATGTTCAGCCCGACGAGCACGTGCGCCGGGACGCCACCGGCCAGCGTGTCGGCCACCGCGAAGATCTCCCCGCGCCCGACGTCGAGCACCGGGGTGCCCGTGATGCCCACCGTTGGGCTGATGTCGCCACAAGGCAGGTCGCCCGACGGCACCGGGGTCCCCACGTGTCTCGACCAGAGGACCGCACCCGTGTTGGCGGCCAACGCGTAGATCGTGTCGTTCTCCGTGGCGACGTACACCCGACCGGTCGCCTCGAGCGGCTCTCCGTACACCTGGCCGTCGAGGACCGGTGACGTCCACGCGTGGTTCGGTGGGGAGAAAGTGACGCCCGAGAGGTCGGCACCCGTGCCGAGCGCGTTCCCGTGGTAAACCGTCCACGACGTCGAGGTATCGACGTGTGGCACCGCACCCGACGCGGTGGGGACATGAGCCGGCGCGACGACGACGAGGGCACCGAGCACGAGTGCGAGCCAACAGATACCCGCCGTTCGCCGCACGCCCGACTTCTTCGAGATCATCAATGACGCGTCCCCTCTGCTCCGCCGCCGACTTTCTGCGCACGGTAACGCGCGGCCCGCGCACTGTCGACGCGGGAAGGTCTCACAGGCGTTGCGCAGCGTGGCCGTGCGACGAGAGCATCGGTGACGTGGGCTAGGCGTGACGCGCGTGAAGAGCCGTTACGCGGGTGCGGCGTCCGCGGGCGCGGCCGTCACGATCGCGGCGGCCCAGGTGTAGTCGGGCTTCCCACTCGGCGATCGTTCCACCGCATCCACGACGAAGAGCCGACGCGGCACCTTGTACCCCGCCACGAAGTCCCGGCAGTGCGCCTGCAGCGCCTCCAAGGAAGGTGCCGTATGACCCGCACGGGGTTGCACGATCGCAGCCACCGTCTGACCCCATCGCTCGTCCGGCGCACCGCACACGATGGCGTCCATGACGTCGGGGTGCGAGCGCACGGCCGACTCCACCTCCTCGGGGAAGATCTTCTCGCCCCCCGAGTTGATGACGATCGATCCCCGGCCGAGCAAGGTGATCGAGCCGTCTTCTTCCACGGTGGCGTAGTCGCCGGGCATGACGTACCGGGTGCCCCGCACGTTGATGAACACTTCGGAAGTCTTCTTCGGGTCGTTGTAGTACCCGACCGGGATGTCGCCCGAGCGGGCGATCTTGCCGATCACGCCGGACCCCGGGGCCACCAGCTCCAGGTTCTCGTCGAAGACCACCGTCTGGCCCAGCAGGTGCACGGTGGGGCCGCTCTTCATCGCGGTGTTCCCGGCCGTCACCACGGTCATCCCGTTGTTGCCGCCTTCCGACGACCCGATGGCGTCAGTGATCACCAGCTGAGGCAGGCGTTCGAAGAACTGGTCCTTCACCGGTGCCGAGAACAACGCGGCCGACGACACCACCGCCAGCAACGACGAGAGGTCGTACCCGTCCGCCTCGGGCGCGTCCAGCTGCTCCACCAACGGCTTGCCCATGGCGTCGCCGGTGATCATGACCGAGTTCACACCTTCCTCGCCGACCAGCCGCCACACGGCATCAGGGTCGAACTTGGCCATCAACACGATCTTGGAGCCGACGAAGCTCTGGCCCATCACGCACCATTGGGTCGCTCCGTGCATCAGCGGTGCCACAGGCAGGTGCACCATCCCGCCGCCGGCGCCCTTCTCGACCAACGCCGAAGGGTCGGTCATGCGGGTGTTGGTCACCGGATCGGTCCCACCGCCCAGCGCGTAGAAGACGTCCTCGTGGCGCCAGACGACGCCCTTTGGCATCCCGGTCGTACCGCCTGTGTAGAGGATGTAGAGATCATCACCCGAGCGGGGCTCGAAGTCACGCGCCTCGGATTGTCCGGACAGCGCTGCCTCGTACTGCACCGACCCGGGCGCCGGTGTGGCGTCCGATCCGTCCTCGATCACCAACAACTCGCGCAGATCCGGAAGTTCGGGTACCAGTGCGGCCACCAACGGTGAGAACTCGCGTGCGTACACGAGTGCTTGCAGGTCCGCGTTCGACAACAGGTAGCGCAGCTCGTCCTTCACGTAGCGGTAGTTGATGTTGATCCACACCGCCCGCAACTTGAAGACGGCCCACGCGCTCTCGACCCATTCGACGGAGTTGTAGGCGTAGATGCCGACATGGTCCCCGGGCCCGATACCCCGCCCGGCGAGATAGTGGGCCAGCTGGTTCGCCCGGGCCTCCATCTCGGCGTACGTCCGCCGCTTCCCGTCCGCCACCAGGTACTCCCGCTCGGGGTAGGCGTCGACCGACGCCTCGAACAGGTTGGCGAGGTTGAACTCCATCGGCCGAGATTAGAACACGTTCTTTTTCTCTGGGCAATCGTCCCGGGACGACCGAGCAGGGCCGCCCGCCGCGCCCGCCGGCCCACCCGTCATCAGGACGCCTTTGCCCTACCACCAGGAACTCCGGCCCTCCCGCTGTACTGTGTGCCGCCATGGCGTACCCGACAGCTGCATCCCGCGACATCGCCGCGCCCTCCGAAAAGGTCTGGGGGCTTGTCGCCGACCTCCCACGTATGGGCGAGTGGTCGCCCGAGAACGCGGGCGGCAAGTGGGTGAACGGCGCAACCGGCCCCGCGCTCGGCGCGGTGTTCAAGGGCAACAACCGCAACGGCCTCCGGCGGTGGTCGACCAAGGTCACCGTCGTCGGGTGTGAGCCCGCCAAGGTGTTCGAGTTCGCCGTGACCTCGGGGCCGCTCGAGGTGGCGAATTGGCGCTACGAGTTCGAGGACACCGAGGGCGGTTGCCGGGTAACCGAGTCCTGGGTGGACAAGCGCAAGCCCTGGTTCGCGACCATCGCGCGCGTCATGGGTGAGCACAGCGCGGGCACCGCAGAGCGCCAGATGGCACAGACGCTCGACAACCTGGCCAAAGCCGCCGAGTAGCCGTCAGCGTCCCTGGAGCGCGCAACCGCCGCTAGCCGGACTCCATCCGGCGCAACACATGCTCCGCGGCTGCGTCGTCACCGGGAGCGCCACGCCCGTTCAGCCGCGCCACGACGGCCCGGCGGTGGGCCGGGTCGACGTTCCCGCCGTACTTGAACTTGGCGAGCACCTGCGACACCCGGATCTCGATCCCGAGGATGCCCAACAGCTTCGCCCCGTGGACCTCCGCCGGGTCGGCCACCGCCACGCCGGTCTGGAAGGTCGCAAGCTGACGGCGCAGGATCTCCGCGACGCTCCCCGGCGCCACCCGCTCGTCGTGGACGCGTGCTTCTCCCGAGAGCTGTACCGCGCCGTAGTACGTCGTCGGGATCCCCAATGCCGGATCCTCCGTGCCGATCGCCTTCCATTCGGACGGCACGAACGCCCAGTCGTCGGCCACGCTCAGGACGACCCGGGGATCCTCCGCCAGCGCACCGAACACCGGGTTGGCGCGCACGAGATGCAGCCACACCGTCGAACCCGTCAGCACGAACTGCGTCGGCACCACGACCGGGAACGCACGGTCGGGACCACCGCGCGCGACGAGATGGCCGAACGGATGGGCCTCTACGAACGCACGCCACTCCTCCTCGCCCGACGTGGCGTCGACCGGGGCGACGAACATCAGTGAACCCGCACGACGCGCAACAGGGCCTCAGCCCGCCGTCGCCGCTCCCAACTCCTCGATCGACTCGGAACGGTGCCGCTTGTAGTCGACCTTGCCGTTCGGCGCGCGCCCGATCGTGGGCACGGAACGGACCCGCCGCGGTGCCTTGTACGACGCCAGGCGGCCCTTCACGTGATCGATCAGCTCGGTCTCGGACACGGAGGACCCGGACGAATCGGACGAACCGTCCACCAGCTCCACGACGGCGACGATCTGCTCGCCGTAGGTCTCGTGGGGAATGCCCACCACGACGGCGTCGCGGACTGACTCGTGGGTCTTCAGGGCTTCCTCGACCTCTTCGGGGAAGATCTTCTCGCCGCCCGAGTTGATGCAGACCGATCCGCGTCCGAGCAGATGGATCGTCCCGTCGGCGTCGACCTGCGCGTAGTCGCCGGGGATCGAGTAGCGCACCCCGTCGATCTCCTTGAACGTGCGGTCCGACTTCTCCGTGTCCTTGTAGTACCCCAAGGGATTCCGGCCGCCGAGGGCGAGCACGCCGACTTCGTCGGATCCGGGCTCCACGTGCCGTCCGTCCTCGGTCAACACCTTCACGTCCGGGCCGAGCGTGAAACTCGCCGTCTTCGCGGCCGAGCCACCGCCCGACACCGACACGCCCATCCCCAGGGCCTCCGACGAGCTGAACGCGTCCACCAGCAGCATCCCCGGGTGGTGCGCCAACAGG
Source organism: Acidimicrobiales bacterium (assembly GCA_036491435.1). Lineage (GTDB taxonomy): Bacteria > Actinomycetota > Acidimicrobiia > Acidimicrobiales > RAAP-2 > Bog-473. The sequence continues at coordinate 86 of DASXBZ010000169.1, read as the reverse complement.
GCCTGCTTGACGGGCTCGCTCCACATCGCACCCGACGAGATCACCATCATCAGCGAGCTCAGGTCCCAGCGCCCCGGCTCCGCATC
>DASXBZ010000168.1:0-30598 GCA_036491435.1 Acidimicrobiales bacterium | reverse complement strand
CTCATTGAGCGCTCCCACGTGGCGCTCCCTTCTGCATCGAAGGCATCATCTCAAAGCGAGCGTGCGAACGTTGCTGTCGCGATCAAAGGGGGTGCCCTCCGGTAGGTGCACCCCCGTCGCCCAGCTCGAGCGCGGTCCGTCAAGCTGGGCGAGGCCAATGGTGACAGGCGGGAGCCGACCTCACGGGGGATCTCCAACTAGCCTCAGCGCCGCGGAACAACGCGCAGTGGCGGGAACCCGCGAGATCGAATGCTCGGCTGCGCGCAGGCGCAGGGCAGTGGCGTTGCGCCCCCACTCCAGGACGGCCGCGTGGAATGTCGGCGTTGCGGTCGGCGCACTTGCCCTTTTGGCAGGGGTATTGGCCGCGTGCAGTTCCCCGTCGACGAGCTCGAACGCCGGTCGGTCGAATGCCATCGTCTGTGACGCCACCGCCGTCGCCGACAACGCACTGCCCTCGGTGGTCACCGTCACTGCCACCAACGGCGCGAACAGTACGACCGGTTCCGGCACCATCTTCCGGGACGGCTTCATTCTCACCAACAATCACGTGGTGTCGACTGCGGCCCAAGGAGGCACGATCCAAGTCGTCTTGAGCGCCGGGTCGTCCTATGCAGCGACCATTACGGGCCGCGATCCGCAGACAGACCTGGCCGTCCTCAAGATCACTCCATCGCATCCTCTCCCGGCCATGCCGATCAGCTCGTCGCACTCACTCACCATCGGGGAACCCGTCATCGCGCTGGGCGCACCCCTGGGCCTCTCCAACACAGTAACGACCGGCATCGTCAGCGGACTGGACCGGACGATCCAAGTCCCGTCGGACAACGGCCAGACGGCCACTCTCCTGGCAGCCATCCAAACGGACGCCGCCGTCAACCCTGGCAACAGCGGCGGCGCGCTGACCAATTGCTCGGGTCAGCTGATCGGCGTGCCGACGGCGAACGCAACGGTGACTAGCTCGACGGGCCAGACGAGTACGGGAAACGTCGGCATCAACTTCGCCATCCCCGTTGATCTGGCAAGAGCCGTGGCCGACGAGATCATCGCGACGGGAAAGGTCACGCATTCGTACCTCGGCCTCCAGGTGTCGACGGTGCCGCCGTCGGCATCCGGCGCGCCCGGTGGGTTGTACGTGAACGTTGTCGTGCCCGCTGGTCCGGCCGCCCTGGCCGGACTCCAACAGGGAGACGTGATCACAGAGGTGGACGGTCAGCCCGCCACCAGCCCGACCCAGCTGGCGCTTCTCACCTTGAAGAAGAAGCCGGGCGAGACCGTCCCCATCAGCTTTGACCGGGCGGGCCAGTCGGCCAAGGCCACGGTCACGCTTGGGACGGCCCCCTGATCATCCAAGTCGAGGTGCACGAGGGCGGTGCGCGTCGGGCACGCCGGCCTGGCCCAGTTCGGGTTCGGTGGGGTGTGACCGCCCGTACGCTCGCAACGGGGAATAGCATCGCGACACTTGGCGACGGCGCCGCGCGAGCGGGCGCGAGGACGGGGGATGGACATGGAACGAAGCACGGTACGGCTCGGTTCTGGGGCAATCGCAGTCGCGGTGTCCATGCTCACTGCCGTCGGAGTGCTGGCGGCACCGACCGCGGGCGCGGCCCAGTCGAAGGCACCCGTCTCGGGCCTTATTGCCGTCGAGGGACCGATGACCGGCGACCAGGCGTCGACGGGGATCGACATGGCCGACGGCGCGCAGCTCGCCATCGATCAGATAAACGCCGCGGGCGGCGTCGACGGCGTGCAGCTGAAGATGTTGAAGCTCGACGACAAGGCGACCGCCGCCGCCGGTATCGCAGCCGAGAAAAAGGCGGTCACCTCGGGCGCGTTCGCCGTGGTGGGCCCGTTCAACTCGTCGGTCGGCGTGGCGAACCTCTCGCGCTACAAGAAGGCGGGCCTCCCGATCGTGCGTCTGACCTCGAGCGTCAAGACCGAGGGGTTCGGCGCGACCACCCAGCCGATGGACTCGCAGGTGGCACCGGTCGAGATCAACGAGATCACCAAGGTGCTGCACGCCACGCGGCCGGCCATCATCTACGACACCTCGACATACACCTCGGGTATCGCAAAGCAGGTCAAGGCAGGTCTCGCCAAGGCCGGCGACCCCGCGGTGGCCATGGTGTCCGTGACGAGCACGCAGACCGATTACACCTCCGCCTTGAACAAGGTGGCCGCCTCGCACCCCGGTCTCCTCTACATCTCGGCGTACGGCGCCGAAGCCGGCGCCATCGCCAAGGCCGCTTCGACCCGGAGCACGGGCAAGTGCTTCGTCGACCTCGCCGCCCAGGGCCCGGATTTCGTGACGGCCGCGACGCAGCCGGTCGCGTCGGCGTGCTTGTCGAGCGGCGTGCCCAGTGCGCAGCAATTCGCGGGAGCGAGCCAATACGTGACCAATTACGAGTCGATGTTCAATACGAGCCCAGGGACGTGGGGCACCTTCACCTACGACTCGGTCGAGATCCTGGCCGCCGCGCTCAAGCAGGCCGGGTGGCACCAGAAGGCGGTGAGCACCGCCGTCGTGCACATCCGCAACTACCAGGGGATCACCGGGCCCATCACCATCGCCCCCTCCACCGGCAACCGCGTGCAGAGCACGGTGGTGATCCTCGACGTGGACAGTGCCGGCAGTTACGTGATCGATCCGCAATGGGCGGCAGCCACGGGGTTCCCGCTTCCGGCCGCGGGCTGACGCCTCAACGCGTCAGCCGCCACCACCACCCCGGCGCCGACAGCGGCGCGGCGGTGTGCAACGGGACATTGGTCGAGGTCGTTCCGACGATGGCCCGTAGCGTCCCGACGCTGGCGCCCTTCGGCAGCGCTCCCTTCGGGATGTCGCGTCGGGCGACGAGCGTGACGGTGAGCCCCGGCCACCCGACGACGTTGACCGGCTGCGTGACCGTGACCGGCGCCGTGGCTCCCCAGGGGCCCCCGACCAGGCCCACCGTCTGCCCGGGGGTGAAGACGGGGTAGCTGTGCAGCGCGGCGAAGATGCTCTTGACCAGGGCACCCCCCGCGTCGACGGCAGAGGTGTTGGGACCGAGCGAGCCGCCGGGCTGGCCCAGGACCGCGCCCACGACGGTGACCACCTTGCCGCCGATGTTCTGCTGGGCCGCCACCAGGTAGCAGCCTTGGGAGCTCGAATCAGACGCGGTCTTGATGCCGATGATCCCGTCCCGGCCGAGGTCGAAGTTGAGGTTGTAGACGACGTTCGTCATCGGGATCAGCACGCTCGGCTGACCCAGGGAGACGATCTGTCGCAGGATCGAGACCGACAGCGCCTTCTCGCCGAGACGAACCAGGTCCTCGGCCGTGCTGGTCGTGGCCGGGTCGGCACCGCTCGGGTCCGTGATGTGCGTGTTGGACAGGCCGAGTTTCTGCGCAGTCGTCGTCATCTTCGCCACGAAGGCGGTGGTGTTGCCGGCATCCCAATCCGCGAGCAGCGTCGCCATGTCGGTGCCGTTGTCGATCAACATCCCCTGCAGTGCCTGGAGCTCGGTGAGTGACTCGCCGGCGGCGACCGGGACTTCGGCCTGCTGGCTTGCTTGCCCGTTCTGGTACGCCGTCAGCGTGTCGCTCGTCACGGGGATCGATGGACCGTCGGCCCCCTGGGCGAGTGGATGGTCCGCCAGGATCACGTACGCGGTCAACACGTCGATCAGGCCGGCGACGGGGACGGGTTGGGACCCTCGCACCTGGCCCAGCGAGCCGCTGCCCTCGACGGTGGCGGCGGCCTCGCCCGAGGTCGGCCACGCGAACGTCGGGGTCGTCCCGGGGAGGCGGACGTTTTGGATCGCCAGGCTGGAGGCGTGGAGTGGTCGCACCCATTGCGTGATGGCACCCGCCAGGAGCGCGATCAGGACGAGGGCGATGAGCCAGGCGATGAAGCGACGACGACGGCGCTCGTGGCGGAGCCCGCGGATGATTTCGAGCTCGTCCTCACCGGGGGGCGGCAGCAGCTTGCCGAGCTCGGCCAACCGCTCCTCGTTGCCCTTCGGCAGCGTGTGGCCCCGGGCGTGGGCGGGACCCTTGCGAGCACCGGTCTTGCCCCCATCCATGTGGGCAACGTTAAATCCGCCAGGGCGTGGACGTCGGGCACCAATGGCGATTGCCCGCCGGGTTCGTCTCCTCGGTCAGGCGAGAGCGGTCCGCGCGGCGTCGGCGCGCATCCCGTCGAGCACCATGTTGAGGAGCCGCGCAGCTTGATCCGGGTCGATGCCGGTATTGGTGCAGACCGGACTGACCAGCTGCATGAGGTCCGAGCCGGTCACGTCCGCCCGCACCGCGCCAGCCGCCTTGGCCCGGTCGACGACGAGGTCGAACGAGGACTCGATGAGGCCACGCGCCCGTGACTTCATGGCTGGATTCTTCTCGAAGGCCTGATGGAGCTCTGACATGAGGGTCTTCTTCGTCTGCGCGTAGCGCCGGAAGGCCGCGAAGAACGCTTCGACGGCGGGCCACGGCTCGAGCTCGGCCACAACGCGTTGCGCCGTCTCCCACAGCTCGTCGACGTCGGTCTGGTACACCGCTTCCACCAGGTCGAGGCGGTTGGGGAAGTGCCGGTAGAGCGTCCCGACCCCGACGCCCGCTTGCTTCGCGATGGCCTCCATCGAGGCCCCGGCGCCCTGGGAGGAAAAGACCTCTTTTGCGGCGGCGACCAGCAGCTCGCGGTTGCGCCGGGCGTCGGCCCGCATGGGCCTGCCCTCGACCGCCTCGACCTCGCTGGCTTGGGGAGCCGGTGGCTGAAGCTCCGTACCGCTGTTCTGCGTCGCCATCACATTTCTCCGACGAAGGGGTTGCTAAACGGAGGCACCCTCCGTATACTAAACGGAAGAAGCTTCCGCTTCCAGAATACCAGCGGAAAGGTCGGAGTCAATGCCCCAATCAGCCCTTAGCCTCACGCGCCCTGCCGCCGGCAGCAACGTGGCCGACGGACCTGTTTCCCCAGGTCGTGGCGTCGCCCGCTGGGTCCGGCACCCGTCCGTCCTCCTGGCGGTGATCCTCACCGCCCAGATGATGGTGGTGCTGGACGCGACGATCGTGAACGTCGCGCTGCCCCACATCCAAGAGGACCTGGGTTTCTCGACCAGTGCCCTCTCGTGGGTGCTGAACGCCTACATCCTCACCTTCGGTGGCTTCATGCTGCTCGGCGCCCGCGCCGGTGACCTGTTCGGCCGACGGAAGGTGTTCCTGCTCGGCATCGCCGTCTTCACGATCAGCTCGCTCGCCGGTGGCCTCGCCGCGGACGGGTGGGAGCTCCTCGCCGCCCGGGCGATCCAGGGCATGGGCGCCGCACTGGCCGCGCCGTGTGCGCTGTCGCTGCTCACCACCGCTTTCCCCGAAGGTGCGCAGCGCGTGCGGGCCATCGCCCTCTACACGACCGTCTCGGCGGCCGGCGGCGCCACCGGGCTCGTCCTCGGCGGCGTCCTCACCCAGTTGGTGTCGTGGCGCTGGGTGATGTTCGTGAACGTGCCGATTGGCATCGCCGTCTTTCTCGTGGGCCGCGTCGTGCTGGTCGAGACGGAGCGCCGCAACGGCCACTTCGACCTCCTGGGCGCCATCACGTGCACCATCGGCGTCAGCGGTGTGGTGCTCGGTCTCGTCGAGGCGGGATCGAAGGGATGGACGAGTCTGCTCACGCTGGTGCCGCTGATCGGGGGCGTCATCGTGTTCGCCTTCTTCTTGCATCACGAGACCCGAGTCGACGAGCCGATCATGCCCCTGCGGCTCCTGGCGCACGCCACGCGCAACTCGGCGAACGCGTCACGGGCGCTCCTGTACGCAGGGTTCTACGGGCTCTTCTACTTCATGGCCCAGTTCCTCCAGGACGTGCAGGGCTACAGCCCGCTCCGGGCCGGACTGGCCTTCGTGCCGATGCCGGCGTCGGTGTTCCTGGCCTCACAGCTGACGAGCCGGGTTCTCCTACGCCGTCTCCCCGAGAAGGCCGTGATGATGATGGGATCGACGGTGGCCATCGTCGGCCTGGCGCTGGCCACCCAAATCGGTGCGCATACGACGTATCCGCAGATCGTGGTCAGTCTCGTGCTCATCGGCGCCGGGTTCGGTGCGACGCTCGTGGCGTTGACCTCCGCCTCGTTGGCGGACGTCGAGCCCGAGATAGCCGGTGCGGCGTCGGGTCTCGTCAACGTCTCCCAGCAGCTGGGCGCCGCGATCGGCCTGGCCGTGCTCGTCACGGTGTTCAACTCGGTGGCGGGACACGCACAACTCGTCCCCGGTGCGACATCGCTGGCCGCCGTGCACGCCCTCCGCGACGTGTTCGTCGTGACCGGGATCTTCGCCCTGGGTGGGCTGGCGACGATCGTCTTCGGCGTCGACCGGTCCGCTCGCGCCGAGGCGCCGGTGGAGGCGAAGTCCGAAGCCGTGGGCGACGAGTTCGCCATGGAACTCTCGGGACACGGCGCATCCGATGCCGAGGACGAGAGCCCTCTCGCCGAGGCGGCCCTGAGCGCCTGACGCTCCGGGCCCGGGTCGCCCAAGGGTTGTACGTTCGGACGTATGCCCGACACCCGGGTGATGGAACTTCCGGACGGTCGCGAACTGGCCTGGCTCGAGACGGGCCGGCCGCGCGGCCGTCCGGTCTTCGCGTTCCACGGCACGCCCGGCTCGCGCCGTCAGGTCTCCTTCGACGAGAAAGCGATCGTGGCCGCGGGCGTCCGCTTGATCGCCCCGGACCGGCCCGGGTACGGGCTCAGCTCGTTCCACCCGGGACGATCCATCGTCGACTGGGCGGCCGACGTGGCGGTCCTGGCCGACCACCTCAAGCTCGACTCCTTTGCCGTGGTCGGCGTCTCGGGCGGCGGCCCCCACGCCCTGGCCTGCGCACGAATGCTGCCCGGCCGGGTCACCGCGGCCGGGATCGTGAGCGGTGTCGGCCCGATGGGCGACCCCGAGTTCGACGTGGGCATGGTCGGGTTCAACCGGGGCCTCACGTTCCTCGCCCGCCAGTCACCCTTCGTCTTGGTGCCCCTGTTCTGGTTCCAGGAGTTCTCCGTGCGGCACTGGCCCGACGCCGCGCTCCGGGCGGTCGCCAAACGGTTCCCCGCGCCGGACGTGGCGCTGCTGGAGCGGGCCGACGTCCAGGCCGCGTTCTTCGACGACGCGCGCCACTCCTCGGCGACCGCGGCGCAGGCTGCGACCCAGGACTTCGTCCTGTTCGCCCGGGACTGGGGCTTCCGGTTGCAAGATGTCACCGTGCCCTGCCACTTCTGGCACGGCGACGCCGACCGCAACGTGCCCATGGGGCACGGACGCTTCATGGCCGCTCGTGTCCCCGGCGCCGTCCTGCACGAGTGCCCCGGCGAGGGACACCTCCTCTACGTCAACCACCTCGAGGAGGTCTTGACGACAGTCGCGCCGGTGGGCTGAGGAGAGCGCCCCGGCGGCGGCTGCGGCCACCCGAAAAGAGCGACGCGCACTTGTCGCAAAGTTGTCCGGAAACGGGCGTCGCCGCTGGCTAGTCTCCAGTTTCGTGGGGGACCGATCTACCCTCCGGCCAGGTGAGATGGGCCGGAGCAGTCACGTCTGCTGGTCGTACGCGTCCGATGCCGAGCACCGTGACTTCGTCGTCGAGTTCTTCGAGGCGGGCCTGGCCGCGAACGAACGCCTCGTGTATCTCGCGCCACCCGAGCAGCTCCAAGCGACGTTGTCGGAGCTGGACGATGCCGGCCTCGAGCCCGGCCGGCTGCTGGAGCGCGGAGCGTTGCGCGTCGACGACCTGGAGGGTGCGTATCTGATCGACGGCGCACTGCGACCCGACGTGCATCTCGCCGGCCACGCGCTCTTGGTGGGACAGGCGCTCCGTGACGGGTACAGCGGCCTGCGCGTGTGCTCGGAGATCGTGCCGTTGCTCGGGTCCGACGGTGTGTGCGACGAGTGGTGCAGCTACGAGGTCCGGGCCGACCTCCTGATCGCGCGGCTGCCGAGCATCGTCGTGTGCGCGTGCGACCTGCGCCGGGCCCGGCCTCAGATGATGAGCGATCTGCACGCGGTGCACTCGCTGCACACCGGCGCACCCACCTGTCATTCGCCCTTCCGGATACACGCCGGACCGGATGGTCTCTTCCTCTCCGGTGAGGTCGACGCCTCGAGTGCCGACCGGGTGGGACGTTGGCTCGCCGGCGCGCTCTCCGACATGCCCGAGCCTGTCGTCGACGTGGAAGGTCTCGAGTTCATCGATGCCGCCGGCATGTGGGCACTCCTCGACAGCGCCCACGCCCACCCCGAGGGCCTGCGTCTCACGGGAACCACGGAGAGGTTTCGCCGGGTCTGGGCGGTGTGCGGTTACGACACCATCCCCTCGGTACGGCTGAACTGACCTTCGCAACCGGGACCGACCCCTCGCGCCAGGTCCAATAGTCTCGGCCGCCGTGCAATCGCAGCCCTTGGTTCGCCATGCCGCCGACGTGACCCCCGAATGGTTGAGCGGCGTCCTGGCGGCCATCGGACTGCTCGATGACGCCGTGCGGGTCACCTCGTTCGAGACCGCGCCGATCGGCACGGGCCAGATGGCGGACACCACCCGCTTCACCCTCCATTTCGATCAGCCCGGCCTCGGTCCGCCCAGCGTGGTGGGCAAGTTCGCCTCGGCCAACGAGCAGAGCCGGGCCACCGGGCTCGCCTTGCGCGCCTACGAGATAGAGGTGCGCTTCTACCGGGAGGTCGCCGCCCGCATTGGCACCCGGCTGCCCGCCGTGTACGCCGCCGAGATCGAGCCCGACACCGGATGGTTCACGCTTCTCATGGAGGACATCGCCGGAGCGCAACAGGGTGACCAGATCGCCGCGTGTGCGCCCGACGTCGCCGCGGCCGTGCTCGATGGGATGGCCGGTCTGCACGCCCCGTGCTGGGAGTCGCCCGAGCTCGCCGGGTTGGAGTGGCTGAATCGCAACACGTCCGAGTCCGCCGAGTTCCTTGCCGCCATGGTCTCGTCGCTGCTGCCCGGTTTCCTCGAGCGCTATGCCGACCACCTCACGCCGGAACACCAGGACGTCTGCCGCACCTACGCCGAGAACGTGCCGGCCTACGTCAGGCTGCGCAACGACGGGCCCCGCACGGCCACGCACGGCGACTTCCGCCTCGACAACTTTTTGTTCGAGCCGGACGACCCGGAGCCGATCGTCGTCGACTGGCAAACCGCGGTGTGGTCCGGCGCCGCCTTGGACGTCGCCTATTTCATCGGGGGCTGCCTCACGACCGAAGACCGCCGCACACACCAGGACGATCTGTTGGCCCACTACCACGACGCGCTCTGCCGCCTGGGGGTGCGCGACTACTCGCTCGACCAGTTACGCGCCGACGTCCGGGTCGAGAGCTTCGCTGGCATCCTCATGGCCATCGTCGCGTCCATGGTCGTGGAGCGCACCGAACGCGGCGACCTGATGTTCCTCACCAGCACCATGCGCCACGCCCAGCACGCCATCGACGAGGACGCGCCCACGCTCCTGCTCGCCGCGGGATGACGGACCTCCTCGTCCTCTGCACGGGCAACGCCGCGCGCTCGGTGATGGTCGGATTCATGCTCGATGCCTTGTGGAACGGCCGCCCTGATCCGCTGCACGTCGTCACGGCGGGCACCCACGTCATCGACGGGCAACCGATGGGCATGCGGACCCGGACGGCCCTCACCCGCATCCCCGAGCTCGACGGCGCCGACTTTCGCCGGCACCGCAGCCGCCAGGTTCACGGCGTGGACCTCGTCCGGGCCGAGTTGGTCGTCGTCATGGAGGCGGACCATGTCCGTTTCGTCCGGCGACGCTTCCCCGACGCAGCGGCGAAAACCGCCACGATCCGCCGCCTCTGTGACGACCTGCCGCCGGGACCGCCCCCGCTGGGCGAGCGCGTGGCCTCGTTGGACCTCGCCGCAGTGGAAGTCGACGATGCCGAGGACGTCCTCGACCCCGCCGGGCACGAAGGGGATTTCTACGCCGCGTGTGCCGACGAGCTCTGGGGCCTGTGCGGCCAGCTGGTGGAGTTGCTCTAACGCAGCGACGCGGAGGCAGGCTTCAATGCGTCAGTCCGCATGCACGGACCGCAGCCCCGCCCACGCAAGGTCGGCCATGCGCCCGGCCAGCCGCTGCGCCTCTTCGTCGGCCTCGTCGTCGGTGACGGGCCGGTTGGCCATGAAGTGCCGGCTCGCACCTTCGGCCATCCCCACGATCCCGTAGGCCAGCAAACGCCGGTGGTCGTCGTCCAACCCCGCCGCGATGAGCGGATCGATCGCCTCGGCGATTGCGTCCTCGACCGTCCGCAAGGCACGCCCGAGCTCCAGGTCGTCCGCGTGGTCCCGTCCGTAGAGCAGCCGGAATTCCGCCTCGTTGCTCACGACCAGCTTGAAGTAGGCGGCGAATCCGAGCTCGACCTGCTGGCGGGGCCCGTCGGCCTGGAGCACGGCACGCCGGATGGCGGTCAGGAAATCCTGGGCGATCGAGTCCACGAGTTCGAGGTACAGCGCCCGCTTCGAGGAGAAGTGCTGGTAAAGCAAGGGCTTGGTCACCCCGGCGGCCTCGGCGATGTCGTCCATCGTCGTCGGCCGGTAGCCCCGCTTGGCGAAGAGTTCCAGGGCCACGGCAAACAGCTGATGGCGCCGCTGCTCCGCCGTGAGCCTCCGCGAGGCAGCCTGGATTGCCGACATCCCGTTCACGTTACCGACTGGTCACACCCCTCCCAGGAAACCCCCGCCCGCCGCAACACCGCGGCGAGGCGGGCCGGCAGATCGGCGAGGTTGAAATTGGTCGACGCGACCCGGTGGTTGTGGTCCAGCAACTCCTCGTCCCGCTCGCCGAGCCACCGTGCGAACGAGGTCGGGTCCGCAACGCCGAACCAGCGGAACCCGAAGGAGGCGAGCTCGGTCGCGACCGGGTACGGGCCGATCGCGAGCGCTCGCCGGTAGGTGGCCGACTCGACCGACGGGTTGCCGAACCCCTCCCAGAACGATGGAAGGAGGACCGCATCACACGCGGCGTACGCGTCGGCGATCGAACAACCGTCCGCGGGTGGCCCAAGAAGAACCGGGCAGCGGGCCTGCGATACCAACTGATCGAGCGTCGGCCCGTAGCCGTCCTCCGCCGGTCCCAGGAGCCAGTAGGTGCCGCCGACCGCAGCACAAAGCTCCAGCGCGCCGCCGATGTTCTTGCGTTCCAGTGCTCGGGTCGGCTGCACCAGCAACAGATCGCTGTCGGCAACGCCGAGCGCGGCGCGCGTCCTTACCCGGTCGCCGGGTGCCGGGTCCGGATCGAACGCGTTGTAGATCGTGGTCGCGCTGATGCCACGCTGCGCCAACTCGGACCGGCTGAGCTCGTTGATGGTGACGTGTGCCCACGCCGGGTCGTCGGGTGGTGGTGGCAGGTGCGCCAGGTGCGGGCGCTGCCAGGGGAGGTCGTGGTGGTGGAACAGCGCGTGTCGCCCGGCGCAGACCTGCGCGACGGCGGCAGCAGCGGGAGGGTTGAGCGGCAGCGAACAGAGGTTCTCGACGACTACGAGGTCGGCCGACGCGCACGCGTCCTCGATCTCACTTCGCGTCGGAGGTTCGTCGGCGTCCATGGCCAACCCCGGCAGCACCACGTCGACTGGTCCCGACCCGGCGACCGTCCGCACCCCCCAACCGAGCGCCTGCAGCGCCCCGGTCCACTTCGCCGCCTCGACCGAGACGCCGTCGCCCCCGCCCAACCGAAAGGAGATCATGCAGGCCGTTGGCACCGTGCGCACTGTAGGGGTGCACAAGGGAATTCCCTGCAGAAGGCCACTTGTGCCTGTCGAGTAATCTTCCCCCGATGGCGAACCGGGCACTCATCACTGGCATCACCGGCCAAGACGGCTCGTACCTGGCCGAATTGCTCCTCTCCAAGGGGTACACGGTCATCGGCATGGCCCGGCGCTCGAGCACGGTCACGTTCGAGCGCATCGCCCACATCCAGGACCAGATCGAGCTCGTGCCCGGGGACCTCCTCGACGAGGTGTCGCTCATCAACATCCTGCGCGACCACCGGCCGACCGAGGTCTACAACCTGGCGGCCCAGTCGTTCGTGCAGACCAGCTGGGGCCAGCCCGTGCTGACCGGCGAGACCACGGCGATGGGTGTCACCCGCCTGCTCGACGCCATCCGGCTGGTCGATCCCGAGATCCGCTTCTACCAGGCCAGCTCGTCGGAGATGTTCGGCAAGGTGGTCGAGGTGCCCCAACGCGAGTCGACCCCGTTCTATCCACGCAGTCCCTACGGGGTCGCCAAGGTCTATGGCCACTGGATCACGGTGAACTACCGCGAGAGTTACGACCTGCACGCCTCGTCGGGCATTCTCTTCAACCACGAGTCCCCCCGCCGGGGACTCGAATTCGTCACCCGTAAGGTGACGCACGGCGTGGCGCGCATCGCGCACAAGCTCGACGAGAAGCTGTCACTCGGCAACCTCGACGCGCAACGCGACTGGGGCTACGCGGCCGACTACGTCCGCGCCATGTGGTTGATGCTGCAGCAGGATGAGCCCGGCGACTATGTCGTGTCGACCGGCGAGACGCACGAGGTGCGCGAGCTCTGTCGTCTCGCCTTCGAGGCCGTCGGCCTCGACTGGGAGGAGCACGTCGTCATCGACGAGCGCTTCCTGCGTCCGGCCGAGGTCGACCTACTCGTCGGTGACCCTGCGAAGGCCCATCAGACCCTCGGTTGGAAGCCTGATGTCGACTTCCCGAGTCTTGTCCAGATGATGGTTGAGGCCGACATGGACCTGGTCCGCAAGAGCCTGGCGTAAACGGGGACGAGCCACGCTGCTCCTCCCTGCCGTAGCACCTGCCGCGATCTCGGCGAATCCGGTCGGCGTCCTCGTCGCCTTCGGGGCCGGGATCCTTTCCTTCGTCTCGCCCTGCGTCCTGCCGCTGGTGCCGGGCTACGTGTCCATGGTCTCGGGTCTCTCGGCCGCCGAGCTGGAAGCGGGAGCCGACGGCTCGACGCCCACCGCGTCCTTGCGACCGGTGCTCCGAGGCATCGGGCTGTTCGTCGCCGGTTTCACGCTCGTCTTCGTGGCCCTCGGCGCGACGGCCTCGGGGATCGGGCACGTCCTCAAGAGCAACAAGGTCGAGTTGGCCCACATCAGCGGCATCGTGATCATCCTCCTCGGTGCGGTCATGGTGCTGAGTGCCTTGCCCGGGCGCGTCTGGGCGCACGCCGGGTCGGGCACCCTCGGAGTCGTCACCCGGGTGACGGGGGAACATCGCTTCGATGTACGCCCGTCGAAGCTCGGCAGTTGGGCGGCCCCTGTCATGGGCATGGCGTTCGCGTTCGCCTGGACGCCCTGCATCGGTCCCGTGCTCGGTGTCGTGCTCGGCCTCGCCAGCCACAACGGGACGTTGGCCGGCGGTGTCGTCTTGCTCTTTGCCTACTCGCTCGGCCTGGCCCTGCCGTTCGTGCTGGTCGGGCTCGGGTTCGGCAGATTCACCGCGCTCTTCGCGCAGACCCGCCATTGGCTCTGGGCGGTCGAGCTCGTCGCGGGCGTCCTCCTCGTGGGATTCGGCATCCTGCTGCTCACCGACAACATCGGCTGGGTGTCCAACCACGTGTCGAGCTGGCTCAACGACATCGGCCTGGGTCGATTGACGACCAGCTAGACCTACCCGTCGAGGACCGCGCAGAACGTCCGGGCGAACGTATGGGCGTCACCCGGCCATCGAGCAGAGACATACGAACCGTCGCGCACGACCCAGGCTGCCCGGTCGTCCGTGAGCGAATCCCGGGCGCGGCCACTCGTCTTGCGTCGGTAGTTCGGTGCGCCGCGCGGCACGTCCTCGAAGTCGGACTCGGCTGCCAGCGCACGCGTCACCTCCTGCTGTACGGACATGTAACCGAAGGGCTGACCGGGCTCCTCGGGATAGGTCCGGTAGTAGTTGGCGTCCCAGAAGCGCGTGTACATGGCGAGGCCCCAAGCCCTTCGTTCCAGCGCCCACGTGAGCGCGGTCGTGCGCCGGCCGTGCAGCACGGACCGTCCCGTCGCCGGATCGAGTGCCCGCGCCGCCACCAGGACGCCGTGGCAGATCGCGCCGACCGGCCGGCCCGATCGGAACGAGTCGACCGCCATCTGCTGGACCTCGGCGCTCTCCAGATACCCCCGCATGCCGCGGGCCCGATGGCCGCCCGGCAGGACCAGGGCGTCGTACGTCCCGCGGCGGGCCTCCGCCCAGTGCAGCGGGGAGCGGAACGAGGAGTCTTCGCGCAGCGAGCGGTACGCCGCCCGGGCTGACGCGTCGGCGCGCAGGACGCGCCCCACCACCGTCAGTCGTCGCGCGCCGGGAAGGAACCCCCACGGGTCGAGGCCCTGTCCCGTCACCATGAGCTCGTCGGCCTGGCCCACCTGGCCCGACGGCGTGGCGAAGAGGACGTCGTGTCCGGCCTCGGAAAGTACCTGCCAGCTCACGGCCACTTCGGTGGGATCGAAGTCGCAGGCCGGGATCGGCATGAGCACAGTCGCCATGATTTCGCTGCAGACTACCGACACCGCGAAACGGAGCCCCCGAGCATTCGTCGCGACAGAGGCTTAGGGTTGTTGGCATGACCGATACCGATGCCGCGACCGAAACTGCGGGCTCGGAGGCGAGCACCCAGGAGTTCCAGCAGATCTTCTCCCCGGACGACCCGCTCGATGTGCTCTGGGTCAAGGCCTACCAAGGCGAGGTGCTCGGCGAGGTGCTCTTCGACCGCATCGCCGATCAGATCGACGACGAGGACCACAAGTCCAAGATGCGTGTCCTCGCCACGCTCGAACGCCGGACCAAGGAGTCCATCGCACCCGCGCTCGAGCGCGCCGGGCTGTCGACCGAGCCCGATCCCGAGTCTCTGAGCACGGCCGAGGCGCTCTCGGGCGCAGCAGCGACACCGTGGGAGGACCTTCTCGCCACGTTCGAGCCGATCACCTCGCAGTTCTGCGCCATGTACCGGCGTATCGGTGAGCTCGACCCCTCCGAGAGCGAGATGTCCGAGCTGCTCGTTGCGCACGAGCTCGCGCTCCGGAACTTCGCCCGGGCGGAAATTGCGGGCGACACGGCGACGTCACTCGACCAGATCAACGCCTTGGCGCACATGCAGTAGCGGTACCCAGGCGCGTCTGAGCTGACAGGCGCCTCCGCAGGCCCGCAAAACCCCCGATCAGGCAGGTGCGCGGGTCGCCACCCCGCTTGGAACCCCAGGACCTACCCCCCCTACCATGGTGGCGAAGGCCATGGCCCCCGTTGTTCTCTTCCGTGCCGCTGTCGCTCTCGCCGGCCGCTTCCCCGCCCTTGCCGGGGTCGACTTGTCCCTTGACCAGGGAGAAGTCGTTGTCGTCGTGGGCCCGAACGGCGCCGGCAAGACCAGCCTGCTGCGGGCCTGCGCCGGCTTGCTCCCGGTGACCTCGGGTGAGGCGTCCGTGCTGGGCGTCGACCTGACGTCCGACCACACGGCCGTACGGCGATTCGTCGGCCTCCTGGGCCATGCCGCACCCCTCTACGACGAGCTCACCGCGGCGGAAAACGTCCGCTTCGCCGTTCGCGCCCTCGGCTTGCCCGCGAAGAAGGCCGACGAGGCGCTCGACCGACTCGGACTGACCGGCCGGCTTCGCTCGACGCCGGCCGGGCGCCTCTCGGCCGGTCAGCGCCGACGGGTCGCCCTCGCGGCGCTGCTCGCGCGCAATCCCGCCCTCTGGTTGCTCGACGAGCCCCATGCCGGGCTCGACGCCGGCTCGCGATCCCTTCTCGGTGCACTGATCGGCGAGGCCGTGTCCTCGGGCGCGAGCGTCCTCCTCTCCTCGCACGAGCCGCAGCTCTCGGTCCCGCTGGCCGACCGCGTGGTGTCGATGACCGGCGGACGCGTCACCGGCGAGGAACCCGGTGGCCGGCGCGTCACCCTCACCGCGGTTCCCGCCGCGGCACCGGAACCGGCCGCCGGGGACGTGGGGGCGTTTCATGTTGCATGACGCCGTGCTCGTCGCGGGCAAGGACCTGCGCATCGAGGCGCGGTCGCGCGTCGCACTCTGGCAGGTGGTGCCGTTCGCCATCCTCGTGCTCGTGCTGTTGGCGTTCGCCATCGGCCCCGACCGGGCGGCGCTGCAGCACGCCGCGCCCGGGATCTTCTGGGTGGCCCTGCTGTTTTCGACGGTGCTGGCGATCCAGCGCAGCGTGGCCGTCGAGTCGGGCGAGGGCACCCGCGACGGCTTGCGGCTCTCGGGGATCGACCCCGCCGGCATCTTCCTCGGCAAGGCGGCGGCGATCGGTGTGCAGCTGCTGGCGCTGCAGCTCGTCCTGTGGGCGGGTGTGACCTTTCTGTTCGACGTGCGCGTGCACGTGATCTGGCTCGCGGTGGTCGCCTGCCTTCTCGCCACCGTCGGCCTCGCGTGTGCGGGCGTGCTCTATGGCGCACTGTCGGCGGGGCTGCGCGTGCGCGACACGCTGCTGCCGCTGCTCGTTCTGCCCGTGCTGGCGCCTGTGCTGCTCGCGGGATCCAAGGTGTGGCAGGCCGCCCTCGACAACAACGCGTCGTCGGGCACGCAATGGCTGAAGATCCTCGTTCCCTTCGCTGTCGTCTACCTCGTCGTGGGCATCGTCCTCTACGGGCCGCTACAGGAGGCCGCATGAGCAACGTGAACACGAGCGAAAGTCCGGTCCGGACGCCCTGGCGCCCGCGCTGGCTGGCGGTCGTCGGCATCGGCGCCGTCGTCACGACCGCACTCACCGTCTGGTTGGGGCTGTGGGTGACGCCGCCGGACGAGGTGCAAGGCAATCTGGCGCGGTTGCTCTACATCCATCCTGCGGTCGCCACGGTCGCGCTCTACTGGGCGGGCGGGGTCGCGCTGCTGGGGAGCCTGCTCTACCTGTGGCCTCGGACGCGCGCGTTCTTCTGGGACCGAATCGCCGCCTCGGCCGTCGAGGTCGGCGCCGTGTTCTCGGCGTTGACGCTCGTGACAGGATCGCTGTGGGGCCGCCCGGTGTGGGGCGTGTGGTGGACCTGGGACGCGCGGCTGACCTCGACGGCGCTGTTGCTCCTGCTCGAGCTCGGGTACCTCGCGCTGCGCCGCGTCCCCGCCGACGCGCACATTCGGGCGAAGCGGTGCGCCGTCGCGGCCATCTTGATCGCCATCGACGTGCCCATCGTCCATTTCTCGGTCGACTGGTGGAACACGCTCCACCAGAGCGGCACGGTCCTCGACCCCGGCTTCAATCTCCACGTGCACGGCTCGATGCTCTGGACCATGCTCCTCAGCTTCGTCGCCTTCACGTTGATCTTCGTGTGGCTCCTCGCGATGCGTTATCGGATCGAGGTGTTGCAGGACGCGGCGGGGGACCAGGAGCTCGAGGTCTCGCTCAGCGAGCGCTGGAGCGAGGACGCTGAGCTCGTCGGCGTCGGAGGCGGCACCGTGGGGCCAGCTGGCGACGAGGGGGGAAGCTCGTGAGCTACGTCGACGCCGGCTACATCGTGGCCATCGGGGGGTCCTTCCTCTACGGACTCAGCTTGTTCCTGCGCCGACGGCGCTTGGAGCGGGCATTGAGCCTCAAGGAATCCACCCCCGACGAGCGGTCGGCCGTCGCCGAGCACCCGTGACCGGCACCACCACCACGCCCAATCCCACCGCGAAGCCTGAGACCCCGAGCGGGCCCGCCGTCGCCTCGGCGCAATCGGCCCGCCGCCGTCGGACCAAGCGTCGCCTCCTGGCGGTCTTCGCCCTTCTGGCGGCCGCACTGGTCTTCTTGCTCGTCGAAGGACTGGGCAGCTCGCTCGACTACTTCGACACCGTCAACCAGGCCCTCGCGCACCGCGCCCAGCTGGGCACGTCGACCTTCCGGCTCGAAGGCAACGTGGTACCCGGGTCCATCCGCTCCACGGCCACGGGGGCCGACTTCCGGCTCTGCCAGGGCGCCAACGTGGTGGACGTGGTCAACAGCGACAACCCCCCGGCGCTGTTCCAGTCCAACATCCCCGTCGTCCTGGTCGGTCACTTCAGCACGGACACGTCGCGCACTTTCATGTCGAACACCATCATGGTGAAGCACTCCGCCACCTATACCGCGCAGCACCCGGGTCGGGTCCGGGCGACTGCGAGCTCCGCCTGCTGATGGTCGACGCCCATCTCGGGGCGATCGGTGTCTGGCTCGCCTTCGTCGCCAGCATCATCGGCGCGGCCGTCATGGCGTTCGGGCTGGCCCGTCCGCGTCGTCTCGCGCCAGCCACGGCCGACGGCAGCGTCGCGCTGCGGGCTGGCGCGGCGGACGGGCGGCTGCTCGCCCCCATCATGCTGGTCGGCGCACTGCTGGCGATCGGCGCCATGGAGCACGCGCTGGTGACGCACAACTTCGCCCTCGTCTTCGTGGCTGAGAACAACAGCACGGTGACGCCTCTGCTCTACTCCATCACCGGCCTGTGGTCCGCGTTGGCCGGCTCGATCCTGCTCTGGGGCCTAGTCCTCTCCGTGGTCACGTCGATCTTCGTGTGGCGGTACCGCCGTCAGGCGCTGGACCCGGTGATCCGTTGGGCGATCTTGGTGCTCTACGTCGTGTCGGCCTTCTTCTTCGGCCTGATGGTCGGACCCGCCAACCCGTTCACGACGGCGCAGGGCGTGACCCAGGGCCTCGGACCCAACTCGCTGCTGCAGAACAACCCTCTGGTGGCCATCCACCCACCCCTGCTCTACACGGGCTTCGTCCTGTTCACCGTGCCGTTCGCGTTCGCCATCGGCATGCTGGCCACCGGGCGCGTGGGAGACCGCTGGCAGATCGAGTGCCGGCGTTGGACGCTGGTCGCGTTCACGGTCCTCTCGGTGGGCATCGTGCTGGGCGCCTGGTGGTCCTACCAGGTCCTGGGCTGGGGCGGCTTCTGGGGTTGGGACCCGGTCGAGAACGCAGCCCTCCTGCCATGGCTGTGCGGGACTGCGTATCTCCATTCGATCCTCGTCCAGGAGCGACGCGGGCTCATGCGGGTGTGGAACCTCTCACTGTCCATCGCCACCTTCGCCCTGACGATCCTCGGAACCTTCCTCACGCGCTCGGGCGTCATCACGTCCGTGCACGCGTTCTCCGAGTCGTCGCTGGGGCCGATCCTCATCGGGTTCTTCTTCGCCGTGGTGATCGTCGGCTTCGGCCTGATCGCTTGGCGCGGGGACCGCCTGCGCTCACCCGGTGGCATCGACGCACCCCTCGGACGTGAGGGCGCGTTCCTGCTCAACAACGTGCTGTTCGTCGGGTTCGCGTTCGTGGTGCTGCTCGGCACGGTGTACCCGCTCCTCTACGAAGCCGTCACCCAACAGCAGGTCACGGTCGGCGCGCCCTTCTTCAACACGGTCGCCGTCCCCGCCGGCCTGACCCTCCTGTTCCTCATGGCCGTGGCTCCGGTATTGGGCTGGCGCAAGATCAACGGGTCGGTGCTCTGGCAGCGCCTGGCCATCCCTGTCTGGGTCGGTGTCGGCACGATTGTCCTGTGTGTTGCGTTCGGGCTGCGCGGCACCGCCACACTTATCGGATTCGGGCTCGGCGCCATGGCGGGGGCCACCGCCGTCCGGGCGCTGTTCCTTTCCGTCCGTGCCGCGCAGACTCGTCACGTCGGGTGGTGGCGGGGCCTCGTCGGGCGGGCCAACGGCGGCATGATCGTGCACATCGGCGTCGTCGTGCTCGCCGTCGGCGTGATCGCCGCCACGTCGTACCGACACCAGGCGGAACTCGCCCTGCATCGCGGCACGGTGGTCACCTACGACGGGCACCGATTCGAATTTGAGGGCCTGCGCACCGTGACGTCGCCGTCCCGGACGTCCCAGCAAGCTCTCGTCAAGGTCGACAACGCGGTGTTCAAACCCGCCACGACGAGCTTCGGCAGCGCGCTGCAGGTGGTCGGCACGCCGGCCATCGACTCGGGCTTCACTGGTGACGTCTACCTGACGTTCGACGCGGTGGGCGGGTTGGGCTCGACGTCGGGGAACCAGGCGATCGACAACCTGCCGGCGGGATCGGTGGCGATCGGGGTCGTGATCGAGCCGCTGGTGGCCTGGCTCTGGGCCGGCGGCCTGCTCATCGGGATCGGCGGGGTGCTGGCACTCGTGCCGGGATCGCGACGCCGTGCCACAGATCCGGCGTCGGCGTCGTCGGCCCTGGTCACCGACGCACCGCCGGGCGATCGGGGCGATCACCAAGACAGCGGCGACCGCACCGAGACGCCCGAGCCGGTGGGCGCCCTCGTCGCACGGGGGCTACGCCGCGCATGACCGCCCCCCGCCGCCGTCGTCATCTGACCCGCTGGGTCGCGGGCGGGGTGCTCGTCGTCCTCGTGGTCGTCGGCATCGTGCTGGCGACGCGCACGCCCCAAGAAGCGACGGCGGTGCAGAGCCCGCTGCTCGGCCACCGTGCACCGGCCCTCAGCGGCACGGACCTGTCGACCGGCGCACCGGTGTCCCTCGCGTCGCTGCGCGGGCACTACGTCGTGATCAACTTCTTCGCGAGCTGGTGTACCCCGTGCAAGCAGGAGGCACCCGACCTGTCGCGCTTCCACTACCAGCAGACGCACGCCGCCGACGGGGCCGACATGGTGAGCGTCGTGTTCAACGACACGACGGCGACGGCCCGCTCGTTCTTGCAACACAACGGTGACCTCTGGCCGGCCGTCAGCGACCCGCACGGGACGATCGCACAGAGCTACGGCGTCACCTCGCCGCCGACGACGTTCGTGGTGAACCCCGACGGGCGCGTCACAGCGGTGCTCGAAGGGCCGGCGACCCAGAAGAACCTCGACACCTTCCTCACGGCGGCACGGAACCAGGCGGCGTCGGCCCATGCCTGAGTCCCCGACCGCCACCGCCCGCATGACCCGGGTGCCGTTGTGGGCGCGGGTCCTCCTTCCCCTCGTCGTGCTCGGCGTCGCGCTCCTGATCGGCAGCGGCGTGTTCGACTCGTCATCCCAGACGGTGGCGCAGCGGGCCGCGGTCATCGAGGCGAATGTGCGCTGCCCGGCCTGCACCGACTTGTCGGTGGCCCAGTCGAACTCGACGACGGCCATCGCGGTGCGGCACCAGATCGAGAGCCTGGTGGCGTCGGGGAGCTCCACCGCCGACATCGACCAGACCCTGGTGTCCGAGTACGGCCAGACGATCTTGCTCACGCCGCCCGACTCCGGGGGCCTTCCCCTGATCTGGATCATCCCGCTCGTGCTCGGCGCCGGCGCCGTGGCCGCGGTGGGCGTCCTGTTCTGGCGCCGCAGCCGCGGCTTCGAGTCTCTGCGGGAGCCCGAGGTGGTGCCGTGACGGCGGACCCCTCGACGACCATCGGGAAGGGAGGGGATGCGACGCGCGACGAGCGCTGGTATCTCACCGACGAACAGGACTTCCTGCGCCGTTCACTCGACGACGCAGGTCGCGAGCACGAGGCGGGCGACCTCTCGGACGAGGACTACGACGTGTTGGTGGCGCGTGACGCCGCCCGTTTGTCCGAGGTCGAGGCGGAGCTGGCCGCCCTGGGGCCGGAGCCGGCCGAGCAGTCCGATCCCCACGCGTCATGGCAGACGGCGCCCGGTACCGAAGCGACCGACGCCGACGGCGACGGCGACGGCGCAGCCCGCCCTCCGATGGCGCTGTGGCGCAAGGTGGGCATAGGAGCGTCTTGCCTCCTCATCGTGCTCGGCATCGTCATCCTCGTCGTCCACTTCGTGCAGGCCCGCCAGCCGGGGCAGGCCTCTTCGGGCGGCATCAGCGTGTCGCAGGCCCAACAGATCGAGCAGCAGCTCACGCAGGCGGCGTCGCTCGCGTCGGCCGGTGGCGCCAAGAACGACCAGGCCGCGCTCGACCTTTACAACGAGGTGCTGTCCGCCGACCCGTCCAACCCTGCTGCGCTGTCCGGCGCCGGGTGGCTGATGTGGAACCTCGGGACCGCGTCGCACGTGGCGGGTTACATCGAGGACGGCCGGTCCGAGGTGACACGCGCGGTACGCGTCGCGCCGACCTACTACCAGGCGCACCTCTATCTGGGCTTGATCCTGGCCAACCAGGACCACAACAACGCCGCCGCCGTCGTACAGTTCGACGCCTTCTTGGCCGACAATCCGCCAGCGGACGAACTCCCGGTGGTGGCGCCCGACGTCGACCCGTCCTACCTCGCCGTGGGCAAACCCGTCCCGGCGGCGCTGGCGATCTCGTCGACGACCACCACGACCAGTCCGTCAGCCCCGTAGGGCGCGCAGGTCCGAGACGACGCGGGCGAACGCGTCGACGAAGGCCGCGCCGTCCTCGTCCGTGGTCGTCCAGCCGACGCTGATGCGGAGCGAATGGCTGGGATCGACCCCCATGGCCTCGAGGACGGGGGACGGTTCGATCGCTTCCGACGAGCACGCTGAGCCGGAGTGCACGGCGATTCCCGCGCGGTCGAGCCCGATCAGAACCGGCTCCGCCTCGACGCCGTGCACGCCGAGGCAGATCAGGTGGGGGAGCCGGCCTTCTGGATCGGCCGCCCCGACCACTTCCACGCCGTCCACGGCGATCGCACCGAGCACGATCGCTGCGACGTGCCAGCGAGCCACGGCGGCTTCTTCCTCGATGGCGCGGCCGCCGTCGGCCGCCAGCGCCGCCGCGGCCGCACCGAACGCCAAGAGCGCCGGGACCGGCTCGAGGCCGCCCCGGCGGCCGCGCTCTTGTGCACCCCCGACCAGGAGGGGTTCGAATCGGCTGCCCCGCCGGACGACCAGGGCGCCGGCCCCAGGCGCCCCCCCGAGCTTGTGCGCGCTGACGCTCACGAGGTCCGCATCGAGCGCGCCGAGATCGGTCGGCACGTGTCCGGAGGCGGCCGCCGCGTCGACGTGGACGGTCACGCCGGCCTCGCGGCACAGCGCCACCACCTGGTGGACGGGCTGCAGCGTGCCCACCTCGTGGTTGGCCCACTGACAGTGGACGAGCGCGGGCCGCGGCAGGTCGGTTGCCTCCAGACGCGCCCGCAGAGCATCGACGTCGAGGCGCCCTGCTCCGTCCACCGGCAGCGTCTCGACCGGAGCCGCACGGGCGGAGGCGTCGCGGACGGCTGAGTGCTCGACCGCCGCGCAGAGCACGGGCCCACCCGGCAAGGCGCGACAGGCGCCCCACACGGCGGCGTTGATCGCCTCGGTCGCGCCGGACGTGAAGACGATCTGGCGCGGAAGAGTGCCGAGCAGTTCGGCCACCGCGGCGCGGGCCTCCTCGAGCGCGTCGCGCACCATGCGGCCCTCTTCGTGGAGCCGACCCGGATCGCCCGGTGGGAGCGCGGCCCAACGAGTGAGCGCGGCGACCGCCTCGGGACGCGCCGGCGTCGTGCTGGCGTGATCGAGGTAGACGCGAGCCAACGGGCTCGGCTCAGGCAGAGGCGGTGCAGGCCTCGTCGCCACGCGCCCGCGAGGAGAGGATCACCGGGAGCGCCGACGTCGTGCCGCACAGCCCGGCAAGGAGACCCTTGACCATGCCTCGGTCGACGGCGCAGAGAACGGGGTTGGTCGTGCTGGCTTCGCCGAAGGGGCATTGTTCGGCGACGACGGCGGTCTTGTCGCCGCGGTCCTCCGCGTGGGCGGCGAAACCATGCGCGGTCAAGGTGTCAGCGACGACATGCATCGCGGCCCGGACCGTGGGTTGCCCCTCGGCCGGGGTCATGCGCGCAGCGAGCGACCGCCCGTACTCCTCGCCGACGACGGCCGCCATCTCTTCGGCCTCTTCTGGTCCCAGGCGGCGCATCGCCTCGCCCAGCAACCGCATGAGCAGATCGTCCCGGCGCTGCATGAGGCCCAGGGTGAGCTCGTCCTCGACGCAGAAGTAGCGCTTTGAGGGGCGGCCCGCACCGTTCGCGTTGCGACCGGTCTCGACGCGCAGATAGCCCCCGTCGACCAGCCGTTGGAGGTGGTGCCGCGCCACATTGGGATGGAGCGAGAACGTCGTGGCCAGCTCGGTAGCCGTCACGCCCGGGACCGCGCGCACTTGGAGGAAGATGTCGCGCCGCGTCGGATCGCCGAAGGCCGCGGCCACCGCCGCCACTGCCGCGCTGAACCTGCCGTCGTCTGCGCCGGCCGCCCGCACGGGCTCGGCAGTGATCGGAACGCTGCCCACGCTGGGTAGTCTACCGGGGGACCAGCCCTTCGAGCTGGGGTGATGCGGGCTTCGTGCCTCGAGCACGTGCGGCACCAGCCCCCAGGTCCCCCCCGAGACGAGGGAGTGCATGCCAGCAGCTGACCAATCCGAGATCGAGGCCGCGCTGGGCGCGATCGTCGATCCGGAGCTCAACCTGACGCTGGGAGAGCTCGGCCTGGTGCGCTCGGTACGCCCGAAGCGGCGCCGGGTCCTGCTCGAGGTCGCGTTGCCGGTCGCCGCCTGGCCGAGCACCGACGAGTTGGCCGAGGAGATCCACCGCGTCGCCCTCGCGGTGCCGGGCGTCGAGGAAGTGGAGCTCGACTTCGTCGTCATGGGCGAGGCCGAGCGCGCGGTCCTGCGCCAGCGCCTGCGGGCCGGGATGCTCGGCGTCGAGGCGGAAGCCGACGGGGAAGAAGAGCCCGACCACGACCACGCCGGGCATGGCCACGCACACGCAGAGCCGATGCCGGCCTTCTTGGCCCCCGACGCCAGCACCCGGGTCATCGGTGTGTCGTCGGGCAAGGGTGGGGTCGGCAAGTCGACGGTGACGGTGAACCTCGCGATCGCCCTTGCGCAGGCTGGGCACAGTGTGGGCCTGCTCGACGCGGACGTCTACGGCTTCTCCGTGCCCAAGATGCTCGGAACCGACCACGATCCGGTGATCCTCGGCGACATCGTCATCCCGACGTCGGCCCACGGGGTGCGCTGCCTGTCGATGGGCTACTTCGTGCCCGACGACCAGCCCGTCATTTGGCGCGGCCCGATGTTGCACAAGGCGATCCAGCAGTTCCTGACCGACGCGTACTGGGGCGAGCCGGACTTCGTCCTCATCGACATGCCACCGGGTACGGGCGATGTTGCGCTGACGCTGGCCGAGGTCATGCCGCGCGCCGAGATCGTCGTGGTCACCACGCCGCAGCCGGCGGCGCAGCGAGTCGCCCAGCGGTCGGCGTTCGCGGCCCGCCGCCTCAAGCTCTCGGTCCGAGGTGTGATCGAGAACATGAGCTGGTTCACGGGCGACGACGGCACGCGCTACGAGCTCTTCGGGGCCGGCGGCGGCGCCACCTTGGCGAGCGACCTCGGTGTCCCGCTCCTCGGCCAGGTGCCGCTCGTCAACGCGGTGCGGCTCGGGGGCGACGAGGGGCGTCCGGTCACCGCAGTCGAGCCCGCGAGCGAGACGGCGCAGGCTTTCAGGTCGATCGCGGAGAAGATCGCAGCGTTGGGGCCGGCCCGCGTCTACCGGCGGGAGCTCACGCTGCGCTGAGCTGGGGATGATTCGTGTCGCGTTCCGTCTGTGAAGTAGCGGCAGGAAGGGTACGGGCGGACCTCGAAGCTGAGTAGAGCTCGATCAGGCCGGATGCTCGTTTCGACCGGTTTCAGGACGTGTAGGCATCGTCGGCCTCACTCAATCGCTGGGCGAGGTTTGCCAGCATTTTCATGTCGATCGCCGGAGTGGTCATCAACATCGCCCGGAACTCGCGAGCGTCGAGGACCAGCAGACGCATTTCGCTTACTGCCACGACATCGGCCGAGCGCACCCCTCCATAGAGAAGTGCCATCTCACCGAAGAACTCTCCGGGCCCGAAGCGTCGAACCTCGCGCCGCCCAACACGGCAGGACGCCACGCCCTCAACGACAAGGAAGAACTCGTGTCCGGGTTGGCCCCTCCTCGTAAGCATGGCGCCCGAGTCGGCCTCGAACATCACCCCGAGTTGGGCAATGGCCCGCAATTCTTTCTGCGAGCACACCGAGAGGATGGGAACCCCCTTGAGCAGTTCGATGTGTTGCTTTGGGATCGTATTTCGCACGGCACTCCCTCCCCTTTGGGACCCGGCGGGCCCCGTCGGCGATCGGTCGGTCCCCTCCAGTGTTCAGGGAATTCGAGTCCAACGGGACACTTCCTCGCGAGCGCTCCCGCAGCGAGACTCATTCTCGGTCCACCGGGATTGCAGATCTGGGCATTTCGAGACAATCTCTTGTTATCTGGAGACACGGAGGTCACTCGGTGGTGTCCCTTGTCCAAGCACAATCGCTGCGGGGGTATCCAGAGCTCGCTCGTGACTTGGGCGGCAACCCAACCCGTCTGTTGCGACAGGCGAATATCGATCCGGCCGACCTCAACCGACTCACCGCCTTCATCGACTTCGAGGCGATGATCGATCTGTTGGAGCGTTCGGCCACAGGTCTGCGTTGCCCTGACTTTGGACTGCGGTTGGCCGAACGCCAAGACATCGGCATCCTCGGGACCCTCGCGGTTGCCATGCGATATTCAGCCACGGTGGGTGAGGCGATGGCGTGCGTCTCCAAGTACCTCGAGGTATACAACACTGCCCTCGCCTTTGACATCAGAACGGGGGAACGCCCTGGCGAAGCCCGGTTGGAGTTCCGACTGCTCCCAGGCCATTACCTCCGGTGGGCCCAAACCGCGGAGCATGGTATCGGTCTCACGTTGCGTATCATGATGCTGCTCTCGGAGGGCCGATGTGATCTCCGGCGCGTGTGGTTGCCGCACCCAATAGTGGGGAACGAGACCTCGTACCGCACTCACTTCGGCGCCCCCGTCGACTTTGGTGCTCACCACGGCGCTCTCGCCATCGCAGAGAGCACCCTCGGCTTGCCAATCAGCGAAAACATCGAGGAACTCCACAACGCGGCAACGCGTTACTTGGATAGTCAACTGTCCAATGGACGAACGGCCTTGACGCTTCGAGTTCGCCAAACCATTGCCGCCTTCTTGGGTACCGGCAATTGCAGCCGAAATGAAGTGGCCCGCGCTCTTTTCATGCACCCTCGCACGATGCAGCGGCGCTTGGGCGAAGAAGGAACCACCTTTGAAGGCGTCAAAGAGGAAGCTCGACGAGACCTCGCACGGAGGTATCTCGTCCAACCTGACCTTTCAATCGGTCAGATCACCACGTTGCTGGGCTACAGCGACCAGTCCGCGTTCAGTCGGAGCTGTCGGCGTTGGTTCGATCGATCTCCCCGAGATATGCGCGCCCATCTTCTGGCGGCCAACTCCGGCGAGACATCGAGTTCATGACTCCACGGTGCAGAAGGTCGCCGTGGAAGTTGAACCGGGCCGAGACACAAGGTCTTTGGAGACGGCACCGTCGGGCGAGGTGCGGGCCTTACTGCCCTTTATGAGCGGTGATGGGAGTGGTCTGCACAACCAGCCTCACGCAGTCGAATTTGGCGGGTTCGGAACCGTGAGCTGCTGAGCGGCCGCGACCACCTGCGCATCCGGCGCGTCGACGACCAGAGGGCCTCCCGGCAGCGGTGCCAGCCAGACGTGGATCATGGGCTGTGTCACATGATTGACCGACCCCGCCGGGCACGACCCGTTGTGCTCGGTTCCGACGACGACACCGCTCGTGCTCGAGAAGCACAGATTGGTGTGAACGTGCCATTCGGTCAGGCACCCCCCGGGCATCGGGGGCATCTGGCCGACCTGGTTGTTGGCCATCGCGTACATGGCGGCGACCAGAATCGCTCCATGCGGCGTGTTGGCGTACACCAGCGATTCGATCGCATTGGGATCGAGGGTTTGCGGGCTGGCCAAGTAGGCGGGGTTGGCGTAGTGCACCACCGGTGCTCCGGTCGGGGTGATCGGGATGTAACCCGCCGACTTCGCTACGGCAAGGCTTTGGAAGGGGGCTACAGCGCTCACGGTCTGGTCGACCAATGTGACAGCCGCGGCCTGCTGCGCGGCATTGGGTTCCGTGGCGCAGTTGGGCGTGACCATCTGCATGCCCGCACCCATGGCTCCCATCGGCAGTGGCCAGGTGATGTTGCCCGCCGGAGACGTAGTTGCGAGTGAGAGGGGAGTCGTCGAGCCTCCCGAACCTCCCATCCCACTCATGCCTCCATCTCCGCTTCCGGTGGTCCCCGACGTTGAACCGGAGGACATGGTCCCCATTCCGCCGCCAGGCGAGGAGGGAGAAGCCGGCATGCCCGGCATGGTGTTCGAAGCGTTGCCGGCACCAGAGTTGGTAGTCACCATGCCGGGCATGGCCGAAGTGTTGGCCCCGGTAGCGGCACCGTTCGTCCCCATCCCAGGCATGGTCGAACCCGACGGCTGTCCCGCGGCCGAGGCCATGTTCTTCATGGAAGATCTCTGAGACGGTTGCCTCGAACCCGATCCGGCTGCATCCATCGCGCCCATGGGCGCTTTTGCGTGCACCGGTGAGGATGCGAGCGCGACGGAGTTCGTCGCAACGGTTCCGGTTGCAGCGACGGTCCCGACGACGAACGCGGTAGCGGCACCCAGGGAGGTCACTGCCAGCCAGTTGCGGCGGGCGGGATCGGAGAAGGCAGTGTGCCCGGCAAGCGCCAACGCGAAGAACCCTGAAAGCTCGATCAGTGACACGGTCATGCCGACCACATCAGCCGTCTCCCAGCCCTTGGCCAAGTAGAAGGCATATCCGGCGACGGTGCCTCCGAGCATGGCGGCAGAGATGATTGCCCAGTGGCGCCGGCCGAGGATGGTCCAGACGGACGCTCCGACAAACCCAAGCGTGTCAAAGATGAAGAGGACCGCCAGGACGCGATCGTCACTCCAGTGCGTCGGGACGATGGCGGCGTGCACGGTTGCACCGATCGTCATGGCGATGACCGCTACCTTGGCCGCAAATGGCAGTGCACGGAGCCGCGCCGCCCACGCCGAGGACCCGTTCGCTCTCCAGCGGAGCATTCTCAGTCCCGCCCACAACAGAACGGGCGTAGCGAGCAGTGCGATCAATCCGGGAAAGTGCTCCGCCGGCACCACGAAGATCCCGTTGCTCCCAGTCATGTTCATCTCTTCGATCCCCCATGTTTGCGGCGTACCGACATGGTGGGACACAGCATTAAGCCGAGTTGCAGAAAAGTGTCAGGGAACTGTTAGGGCTGGCGCTTACCCGAGTGGACCGACGCCCACAGGCTCGATCACCCTTGATGTGGGCCTGTGGGAATCGTGGCCAGAGCCATCGGGTTTCCCAGGATGCCGGTGGGTACGCATTCGGCGCCGCGATCTGGCGCCCACTCGGATTCGGCGGCTGCTCGATATGACGACTTGCCGAGCTCAGCCTGCGCTGAGCCGCGCCGCAGCCTCCGGATCGAAGCCCCACTTACGGTTGGCCAGGTCCTCCGCGTTCGCCTGGTACATGACGACCTGATCGCGGCCCGACCGCTTGGCGTCGTACATGGCGTTGTCGGCGTCGCGCAAGATGAGCGCCGAGGGTGTCGAGTTGTCCGAGGTAACGACGACCCCGATGCTCGAGGTCACCTCGAGCTGCGCATCGCCGAAGTCGATCGGCTCGCTGAGCCCGCGACGGATCCGGTCCGCCATCTCGAGTGCGTCCTCTTCGTGGTCCACCTCGGCGAGCGCGACGAACTCGTCGCCACCGAAACGCGCCACGAGATCCACGCCTCGGGTCATCGCCGTCATCCGGTTGGCCATTTCCTTGAGGACGAGGTCACCGGCCGAGTGGTCGGCGCGGTCGTTGACCAGCTTGAAGCGATCGAGGTCGATGAACATCAGCGCCAGCGACGAGCTGCGCCGGCCCACATGGCCGAGGGCCTCCTCGAGGCGCTCCATGAACATGGTCCGGTTGGCCAGCCCGGTCAGGCTGTCGTGCGAGGCGGCGAACGCGACCTGCTCGGCCATCTCGCACCGCTCGATGGCGAGGCCGACCATGCTGGCCAGCTGGTCGAGTTTCCGCAGCTCCTCGCTCCCGAAATACGGCATGTACGGACTGATCCGCACGGCGAGGACGTGCGTGTCACCGCCGGTCGTGCGAACGTTGATCCGCCGTTGCTCGCCCTTGATGCCGGCCCCGGCGGCGTTGCGGCTCCGGTCGTACCCGCCGCGGAGATCCCATCGCCCGCGGGCCTTGCGGTCGGCCAACGTCGAGTACTGCGCGACGACGGCGCCGTCGCGCGTGAGCAACGCTGCCTTGGACGCACCCACCAGCGCGCAGACGTGGGGCAGCAACCGGTCGCCGACGTCCTTGGAGCCGCCCGCCGAGACGAGCTCGGTCATGGCCTGTCGGAACGCAAGGTCTTCTCGCCGGCTGAACGGCACGCGCAAGAACGACGGCAGGACGAGCGCCGTGAGGAACAAGATCCCCATCAGGACGGTGAGCGTCTCGGAGATCAACGTGGTGCCCGTTCCCTGCAGAGCGAGCGCGGCCACGACGACCTGCACCTGCAGTCCCGCCACGGCCACTGCCAGCAGCCGCATCCGGTAGGCCGCGATCGGAGGCTCGCCGATGCCGGCCATGAAGAGGCGGATGACCACGTAGGAGAACAAGAAGGTGAACTGCACCAAGAAGGAGATGCGGTAGGCCAACCAGTGCGGCGGCGGCGCAACGCCGGGGAACGGCAGGTACTGCAGGGTGAACGTGAACACGACGATCCCGATCGTCAGTGCGATCGCCAACGCACGCACGAGCTCGCTCGCCTCGCGGAACGACGTGGCGAAGCGGAACAGGCAATAGGGCATGACCAAGAGGAGCGCGACGAGCACCTTGGCCACG
>DASXBZ010000167.1:0-52391 GCA_036491435.1 Acidimicrobiales bacterium | reverse complement strand
GTTTCGTCGTGCGAGCTTCGCAGTATCGGGATCACCGGGGAGGGTCTCCATGGCGGCGTTGACGAGCATGCAGCCCTTCCGATCGGAGTCCCTTAGGTCGCGGTCAACCATCGCGAGCAACGCGTCGCGCAGCCGGTGGAGCAGCGGACCGGGCCCCTCCAAGGTCGCAAGAATCTCCTGAGCGCCGTCGTCGCAGTACTTGGCCAGCGCCTGGATCCACAGCTCGTGCTTTGATCCGAAGGTGTCGTAGATGCTGCCGCGACCGACGCCGAGATGGTCGACCAGATCCTGCATCGACGTGTTCGCGTAGCCCCGACGCCAGAACAGGTCCTTGGCCGCGTCGACCACCGCTTCCGGCTCGAACTCCTTGGGCCGACTCACAGAACGCGAACCTACCACATACTGGAACGATCGGTCAAGAATCTATCAGCGACCACTCGTGTAGGTGGGTGCGTTAGATCCGCCTGGCGATGCGCGAGGCCACAGTCTCATTAGCCGCTGACAACAGTCCCCGTCCCGGCGTTAGGGGCACGGGAAACAACCGGGTAGCTACGACATGGCAACCGCAATGTTGACGTAGGACGGTGACCCTGTTCGGGTGACGGCAGGTCAACGCCTTGGGGTCCTTGTATCAATGGAGAGTGCCTAACTGTGCATCCCGTACTCGCGTCTCTCGTCACCACCGTGGTCTTGCTGGTAGGGGCTCTCATTGGTTTGCTTGCCGCACGGTCTGGGATGCGAGGGATTATTTCAAGCCCGGAATATGCGACTCGATTCCGATTGAGTGCAACAGAGGTATCGCTGCGGCGCAAGCGGTTCGAGAGAGCTGGCCTCATAGTGGCCATGATCCTCGGCACCATCTGTATTTGGGGCGTGTTTGGCTTCGCCTTCGACGGCGACTCGACAGGTACCCCGCTCATCGGCCCATTACTCGTCGCACTAATTGCGGAGTTGGTGTGGCTTGTGATCGTGTGGTTGATCTTTCGCCCTAGCTCTGATCATTCACGGAGCCGCCTGAGTTGAATCTCCGCCTGGAGTAAAGACCGGCATGCTCAGTCTGAAGTAATCCCCGATGGGCCGCACGGATCCGGCGATCTGGGCTACTTATTGTTACGTGATGGGTGCCTTTCAATTGTTGCTAACAAGTGAGCCATGCCTCGGCTACTTGTACAACCGGCGGACGGGTTCGGGGTGGCGCCAAAAGTCGCCAGGGCCGGTGAGAATTTCAGCCGACGAGTCATCCGAGGGGATTTGGAACCCATCGGGATCGTAGGGGTTCTCCAGGGGTCCATAGGTATGGATGGCCGCATTAGCGAGGGTGTCGAAGCACAGAAGGCCACTCTGGAGCAGATCAGAGCGTCCGTTTCCCCAGCGCTTTAAGTCGAGGGCGCAGCCATCGGTCCAGACACCCTCAGCGCTCTCTTTGACCCCAAACGGCATGTCCTCAACGGTGGTTTTCAGCGGAACGATGCGCTGCGGTGTGAGGAAGAACAGCACTGCGATCGGCGAAAGCCCTTGCTTTGTTTTCAGCTTCACGAAACGCGGGAAGACGGCGGAAGGACTCGTACTCGGTCCATCCATAGAAACATAGGCCACGTCTCGCTTGGGGATCACCCATTCCTTTGAGAGGATATTCGGCGCATAGATCACCACTTTCGTGTCGTCGATGCTGAGTGCCGATCTGCGACCGGAGCCGAGCAGGGTGGCCCGCAGACGAATGACTAGGACTTCAGCGTCGCCCATGTGTGCTCGTCGCTTGAATTCCAATAGTGACCATGCCAGAGGGTAGGCGCAGGCCGCGACAACGACCACGACAACGACCGCGTGGACTACCTCGTCGCCGGGCGGATTCGATTGGGTGATGATGTCGATGGCGAGACCGACGACGGCGGTGATGGCAATAGCAAGAAGGATGAGCCACACCAGGACCAACGGATACCGAGGATTCGTCCTGGCGGTTTGGCGTCGAGCGGAATCTAAGCGCTCGGAACTTGATGCGTGGTGGGTCGCGGGGTTCTCGTCTATCACCATTGAACACGCTAAACGACATGCTTGGATTTGGATTGAATGAGCCCGTTACGCACCGTCCCCGACGTGCCGCTCTGGGATGGTCCATAACGGGCGGTTGAGCGCTCGCCGAGGCGGCGGCGGAGCCGCCGCCGACGGCCCTGCGGCTTGATTTCAGTAAAGAAGAATCGCCACAAATCGGGGGTGGGATTTTCAGCCATTACTGGGTACCTGATCAGCCGTTACTGATCTGAGACAGATCAGCCGTGACAAAACATTTGATGGCGCACATTTTGATGGCGCCCCCGGCACGATTCGAACGTGCGACACACGGTTTAGGAAACCGTTGCTCTATCCCCTGAGCTACGGGGGCAATCTGCCGCACCCGAACGCGGCGTCTGCCTCGGGGCGCCCGATCAGACTAGACCTCTGGTGATCGGCGGCCGAGCGTCGCGGGGTCTACGCCGTGCCGTTCAGTGGGTTCAGCGGTGGCATCTGCGCCGCCGCCTCGACCTCGGAGAGTGCTGGCGGGTCGGGCGTCAGCGGCCCGCCCGACACGGGCGTCATCCACACGTGCATCATCGGCTGCGTCACCCGGTTCGCGCTACCGGTGGCGCATGCGCCGTTGTTGTCGTTCCCGACCACCCGGCCGGAGCTGAAACAAAGATCCGTGTGGATGTGCCATTGGGTCAGACATCCGCCCGGTTGCGGGGGCGTCATCCCATCAGGAACGAGGTACATGGCAGCGGACAGCACGGCACCGTGCGCGGTGTTCACATACACCAGGGAAGGAATCTCGCTCGGGTCGAGCGCCTGGCCGGCGCGGTAGTAGGCGGGGTTGATGTAGTGGACGATGCGCGCCCCGCTCCGCGTCACCGGCACATACCCGGCCGCCTTCGCCGCCGCGAGGCTCGTGTACTTCTGCGCCGCCGCCACCGTCTGGTTGACGAGGCTGACGGCGGCGTGCTGTTGGGCCCGTGTCGGCTGGGCCGTGCAATTCGGCTCGGCCATCTTCATCCCGGCCGCCATGGCCGACATGTCATCGGGCCAGACGATGCTGCCCGCCGGCGACGTGGTCGGCAGTGAGAGCGCTTTGTCGTGTGCGCTCGCCCCCGACATTCCCGCCATCGACCCGTGCTGCGGCGACACCGGATGGGCCGGTGCGGCCGTCGCCGGTGCGGCGGTGGCGGTCGTTGCATCGGCGAGGACATTGGTACCCAGCAGCGCCACCAGGGCGACGGGGACCGCTGCGAGGGCGGCGACGTGCTGGCGGGCAGGCGACGCCGAGCCGGCGACGGCGGGCGAAAGAAGGACGAGTGCGGCCGCCGCCTCGACTGTGGTGGTGACCAAGCCGACCAGGTCCATGGTCTCCCACCCCATGAGGATGTAGAGCGCGTAGCCGCAGGCCGTGCCGCCCAGCATGGCGACGGACGCGAGCTGCCAGTGGCGCCGAGCCGTGAACGTCCACCAGAACGCCACAAGGAACCCGATGGTGTCCGCGATGAACAAGATCGCGGTCGTCCGGGCGTCGGCCCAGTGCGTCGGCACGATCACCGCGTGCACCAGGGCTCCAACCAAGGTCCCGAACAACACGACCTTGCCCGCGAACGGCAACGCGTCGAGGCGCACCTGCGCCCGGTGCGCCCAGCCGACCCCGCGGGCCTCGAGGCTGCGGAGGCCACCCAGTGCGAGCCAGACCATGGGCCCGATGAGGATAAGCACGACCAATCCCGGCAGGTGCTCGTCGGGGACCGAGAGCACCCCGTTCGAGCCGGTCATCTGCATCACCATGTCCCTCACGGTGACCTCCTTCCTCCACCGTCGAGGGTACGGATGCCATATGAGGATTCTGTGAGCCCCTGTTCAGGGGTGTATGCGCCTCCTCGCGCCGGCGGCGTATTCTTGTGGCGGGTACACGGCCTCCGACAGAGGTTGGAGCACGTGCGTTGCGCTTCCGCCGTCAGGCCCGCCGCACAGTTGCGCGCGAGCGCGCACGTCCAATCCCGATTGAGAAGGAGCGTCATGACGACCCCTGCCACTGCCCCGCCCTACAAGGTGGCCGACCTCTCCCTGGCCGATTTCGGCCGCAAGGAGATCGAGCTGGCCGAACACGAGATGCCCGGCCTCATGGCCATGCGAGCCGAGTACGCCGCCAGCCAGCCGCTTGCCGGCGCCCGCGTCACCGGCTCGCTCCACATGACCGTGCAGACGGCCGTCCTGATCGAGACCCTCACCGCGCTCGGCGCCAGAGTGCGCTGGGCCAGCTGCAACATCTTCTCCACGCAGGACCATGCGGCCGCCGCGGTGGCCGTCGGTCCGGACGGCACCGTGGACGCGCCGAAGGGCGTGCCCGTCTTTGCCTGGAAGGGCGAGACGCTCGAGGAGTACTGGTGGTGCACCGAGCAGGCGCTGCTGTGGCCGGGTGAAGGTGGCCCCAACATGATCCTCGACGACGGCGGCGACGCCACGCTCCTCGTGCACAAGGGCGTCGAGTTCGAGAAGGCCGGCAGTGTCCCCGACCCCTCGACCGCCGAGTCCGAGGAGTTCGCGGTCGTGCTGGCCCTGCTGGGTCGCAGCCTGCGCGAGGACGCCGGCCGCTGGACGTCCATCGCCAACGGCATCAAAGGTGTGACGGAGGAGACCACGACCGGCGTCCACCGCCTGGTCGACATGGCCAAGAAAGGCGAGCTGCTCTTCCCGGCGATCAACGTCAACGACTCCGTGACCAAGTCGAAGTTCGACAACAAATACGGCTGCCGCCACTCGCTGGTCGACGGGATCAACCGCGCCACCGACGTGCTCATCGGCGGCAAGGTCGCGGTCGTCTGCGGCTACGGCGACGTCGGCAAGGGTTGCGCGCAGTCGCTCGCCGGCCAGGGCGCCCGGGTCGTGGTCACCGAGGTCGACCCCATCTGTGCGCTGCAGGCCGCGATGGAGGGGTTCCAGGTCACGACGCTCGAGGACATCCTTCCGATCGCCGACATCATCATCACCACGACAGGGAACAAGGACATCATCACCGCCAGGCACATGGCGGCCATGAAGCACCAGGCCATCGTCGGCAACATCGGCCACTTCGACAACGAGATCGACATGGCCGGTTTGGCCAAGACGCCCGGCGTCGAGCGCGTGAACATCAAGCCTCAGGTCGACAAGTGGGTTTTCCCCGACGGCCACGCCATCATCGTCCTGTCCGAGGGTCGTCTTCTGAACCTGGGCAACGCCACCGGACACCCGAGCTTCGTGATGTCCAACTCGTTCACCAACCAGACCATGGCCCAGGTCGAGCTGTTCACGCAGAGCGGGCAGTACGTCAACGACGTCTACGTGCTCCCCAAGCACCTCGACGAGAAGGTGGCGCGCCTGCACCTCGACGCGCTCGGCGTCAAGCTCACCACCCTGAGCCAGGAGCAGGCCGACTACATCGGTGTGCCGGTCGAGGGCCCCTACAAGCCCGACACCTACCGGTACTAGAGGCAGGTCGTCAGCCCAGCGCGGCGGTGGCGATCACCGTCCCGCTGGGCGCAACGACCTCGGCGCTGCGAATCTCCTTCGGGTCGAGGTGCAGTGGGGCCACCCACGCGCCGTAGCCCTTCTTGGCCTCGAACGTCCCGACGTGATGGCTGACGCCGTCGGACGTCACGACGATGCAATCGACCGTGCCCTCGGCCTTCGAGTCGACCAGCATCATCCACATCCACGCATGCGCGCCGCCGTGGGCCTCCACACGGCCGACCACCGTCCCGTGCTCGACCAGGTTGGCCGCGACGACGTCCCCCGCCGGTGCGGCGCTCGTGCTGGGGGGCGTCGACGACGACAGGCCGAGGCTGAGCCCGACCGCCAACGCGGCGACCGCCGCCGCGGCCGACAGCGCACCGACGGCCCAGCGCGGTGGGCGACGCCGGTGCTTGCGACGCACGTCGGCCACGCCCATCCGCTCGAAGAGCCGGACCTCGAACCCCATCGGCGGCTCCGCCTCCCCCGCCGCCTGCACGATGGCGTCGGCGGCGCGGGAGAGCTGCTCGAGCTCCTCCGCGCAGCGCGGGCAGGAGTCCACGTGGGCCAGAGCCTGGGCGCGGTCACGACCGGTCAGCACACCGAGCGCGAGCTCGCACAGTGCTTCCTGGTGCTGCTCGCACCCGTGCTCGCTCATGTCATCGTTCATCGCTCACCCCCTCCGGGTGTTCAATCGCCGCCCGCAGGCGGATGAGGGCCGTGCGAATGCGCGTCTTCGCGGTTCCCAGCGGGATGCCCTCGGACTCACTGATCTCGAGTGCGGTGCGGCCGTAGACCGCCGCCAAGACGACCGCACGCCGCTGTTCGGGCGGCAACACCTCGAGGGCGTCGCGCACGACGTGGCGGACGTCGCCGCGCTGCACCGCGTCCTCCGGGTTGTGCTCGTTGCTCCGGAGCGCCGTGGCCGCGAAGTCGTCGGGGTCGGTCGGTACGGCCCGCCGCAAACGCAGGGCGTCGATGGCCAGGTTGCGGGTGATGGTGAGGACCCATGACGCCACGGATCCTCGCCTCGGGTCGAAGACCGGCGCGTGCTTCCAGACCCGGATCATCGCCTCCTGGGCCACGTCCTCGGCGACGCCGGCGTCACCGGTCATGGAGTAGGCCAGCCCGAAGACCCGTCGCTGGTAGCGCCGCACGAACGCGACGGCCGCGGACTGCTCGCCGAGCGCCATTCCGGCCAGGAGGCCGTCATCGGACAACTCGCCCTGAGCCACGTTCGATTCTCTCATCACCAGGGTGTACGGCTCATCGCGCCGCTCGGATTCCCCCACCGCCCAATGACGGCACAATCCCGCAGGCCGATCCCCTCGTAGACCTCATCACGGCCGACGCCGCTCTTGGGGCGTCGGACGGGAACCCCGGGCCGGGTCTGCGTCCTTTCTCCCGGTTGGGCGCCGGCCCGGCCCGGCTCCGCTCAGCGGAGCCCGGCGAAGAGGTCGTCTTCGGGCACCGGGGCCTTCGTCGAGTCGAGGACCCGCACGAAGAACTCCGCGTTCATGATGCGCGAGAACATTTCCTCGCCCATCTCCAGAAAGAAGATGTTGTCGCTCTGGCTGGCATGCGCGGCGAGTGAGGCGTACTTGCGCCCCGTCACCGCGCTGACGTCGATCCGGGTCGTCACGAGTTCGTCGGGCGTCCCGAAGTCGGGGTTCTCTTCCACTTCACGGGGCTGCTCGATGCCCATCTCTTCGAGCACTTCGCGGAATCCGCTCAACGCAGATCGAGGGAGCGCCGTGTAGTAGAGCTTCGCCGGGATACCGGAGTCAGCGACGGCGGCCTGCGTGATCCGGTTCGCCTGAATGTGGTCGGGGTGGCCGTAGAAACCGTTCTCGTCGTACGTCACCACCACCTGCGGCCGGTACTTGCGCATCAGGTCGGCCAGCCGGGCCGCCGGCTCCCCGACCGGCGTCCGCCAGAACGATCCGGACGCGTCGTTCTGCGGCCAACCGTCCATGCCCGAGTCGTGGTAGCCCAGCAGCTCGAGGTGGGACACCCCGAGCACCTCGCAACTCGCCTCCAGCTCGGCCCGGCGCAACGGGACGACGACCGCCTCGTCGTGGCCGGGGTCGCCCGGCTTCACCCCACCCGGCGCGTCACCGAGCTCCCCGTTGGTACAGGTGACCAGCACGGTCTGCACGCCCTCGGCGGCGTACCGGGCCAGGATCCCGCCGGTCCCGATGGCCTCGTCGTCAGGATGGGCGTGCACCGCCATGAGGGTGAGGGGTTCGGCCATGGCAGGCAGCGTATGGGGCGCCGACGCCCCCCCATCACGTCTGGAAGTGGCCCACCCCCGCCGCGAGCACCTCGAGCTCCGCCCGCCAGTCCTCGGGCGGTCCGAGGGGGCGCACGATGAACTTGGAGAAGCCGGCCTCGAGGAAGCGCTCGATCATGGCGCGCAGGCCGGCCATCCCGACAGGGATGATGTCCTCCAGCGGTCGCCCCCGGGCGCGGCGGGCCAACGGTGAGGACGCCAGCGACGTGACGTCGAAGCCTTCGGGTGCATAGGCCAGGCTCACCCCGAAATGCTCGGGGCTGATCGTGCGTCCGTGCTCGGCCGCGACGCGGTCGATCACCTCCTTGCCCGCCGCCGCATCGGCCGGCGTGCAGAAGGCAGGGATCCAGCCGTCGGCCAGGCGACCGCAGCGTTCGAGCGCGGACGGCACGTTGCCGCCGAGCCACACGTCGAAGGGGTCCTGCACCGGGCGCGGTGACACCGAGACGTGCGTGAACGACCCCGCGATGCCGTCGTGGCTCACCTCCTCACCCGCCCACAGGCGGCGCAACACCGGGAGCGCGTCCTCCATCAACTCGGCGCGCTCGGCCGTCGGGATGCCGATGGCCGAGCGCTCACCGCCCAGTGCCAGTCCCGGCACGAACGTGAGCAGGAAGCGTCCCCCCGACAGCTGGTCGAGGGTCCCGACCGCCTTGGCCAGCCAGACGAGGTTGCGCCCGGGCAGAAGCATCGTGGTCCCGAGCTTGAGGCCGGGGCACGCGCCGGCCACCCAGCCCAACCCGACCAAGGGGTCGGGCCCTGGCCGCGTGAGCACCTCGGGCAACCACAGCGAGTCGAAGCCTGTCTCGCCGATCGCCCGCGCCAACGCCACCAGCGTCTCCGGCCCGGCGCTGTCCCCGCCGCCGCTGATGCCGATCCGCACCTTCACGCCGCGGCCTCCGGCGCGTCGGCCAGCGCGTCGATGGCCCGGGCGACACCGGCATCGTCGACGTCGCGATGCGTGACGAAGCGGACCGTGCCCGGCGCGATGGCGTGGGCCAGCACACCGTTGCCCTCCAAGTGCGCCAGGAGCTTGTCGGACTGGGCGTGGGTGAACGTGACGATATTCGTCCGGACGCGTTCGGGCTCGAGCGAGCCGGGCCAGCGCTGCGCCACAGCCTCGGCCAGCCGGGCCGCGCGCACGTGGTCCTCGCCGAGGCGTCCGGTCATGTCGCGCAGCGCCACGAGCCCGGGCGCGGCGAGCACGCCCGCTTGGCGCATGCCCCCGCCCAGGCGTTTGCGCGCCAAGCGCCCCTCGGCGATGACGTCGTCGGGCCCCGCGAGCAGCGAGCCGACCGGCGCGCAGAGGCCCTTGGAGAGACAGCACATCACCGTCGTGGCCGCCGCGGCCCAGTCGGCGACCGGGACGCCGGTCGCCACCTCCGCGTTGAAGAGCCGCGCCCCGTCCATGTGCACAGGGACCCCCACGGCCGCCTCGGCGAGGGCGCGCAAGCCCGACTCGGTCCAGGGCGCGCCGGAGGCAGCCATGTGCGTGTTCTCGATCGCGACCAACGACACTGCGGGCTGGTGGTGCTCCGACGCCCGGCGCGCGTAGCGCACCGCTCTTCCGTCGAGCATGCCGTCGTCGTCGTCGAGCTCGATGAACTGGATCCCCGCGTTCATCGCCGCCGCGCCGTACTCGTACGCAACCACGTGCTGGCGCCGTCCCGCCACGACCGCGGTCCCCGGCCGCGTCAGGACACGGAGCGCGATCTGGTTCGCCATGACGCCGGAAGGCACGAACAGCGCCGCGGGCTTGCCGACGCGTACCGCGAACGCCTCTTCGAGGGCACGCACGGTTGGGTCCTCGCCGTAGTCGTCGTCGCCGACCTCGGCGTCGGCCATGGCGCGTCGCATCGCGTCGGTCGGACGCGTGACGGTGTCGCTGCGCAGGTCCACCACGACGCCGTCGGGCACGGGTGCAGGTTAACGGTGCCCCGTTACGCTGCCGTGATGACAACCTCCGGGTCGACGCCCGGCCCCGAAGGGTTCACCATCCCAGGC
This sequence comes from Acidimicrobiales bacterium, assembly GCA_036491435.1. Lineage (GTDB taxonomy): Bacteria > Actinomycetota > Acidimicrobiia > Acidimicrobiales > RAAP-2 > Bog-473. Next base: position 42,592 of record DASXBZ010000167.1, on the reverse strand, counting down.
GGCCAGCGGGGCATCAACGATCTGCTCGACGTCGAGGTCCTCGAGGCCGGCCCCGAGCGGGTCATGATGCGGCTCCCGGTCGACTGGCGGGTGCACCAGCCCTTCGGGATCCTCCACGGCGGCGTCTCCGCCCTGCTCGCCGAGTCGGCCGCCAGCCTCGGCGCCGCCCTCGCGGCCGGGCCAGACCGCAGCGTGGTCGGGATCGAGCTGAGCGCCAGCCACCTGCGCGGGCTGCGCGACGGCCACTTGACCGCCGAGGCGACGCCCGTGCGTGTCGGGCGCACGGTGCAGGTGTGGCGGATCGTCCTCACCGACGACGACGGCCGCGCTATTTGTGAGTCCCGTTGCACGCTGGCCGTACTCGACGGGCCCGGCGGCGTCAGCCGCGGCGTGCAACCGTCGGCCCCGACGGAATAGGCACGGCGTTCGCACCGGCGTACTATGTCGGTGTGACCCAGGTGGGAAGTCGAGCGCTTCGGCCATCCCTCGGCCTGATCCTCCCTCCCGTTACGCAGGGAGAACTCGTCTCGAACGATGGTACTACCATGGGTACTACCGAGAGCGCGGCCGACGTCGCCGAACTGTGCCGCCGCGCCGAGGCCACCGGGGCGGACTCGCTGTGGGCGGTGGACCACCTCTACTGGCCACATCCGATCGCGGAGCCGCTGACCACGCTCGCCGTGGCCGCCACCGCAACGACGCGCCCCCTGTTGGGGACGTGCGTGCTCCAGTTGCCCCTCCGCCGGCCCTCGGTCGTCGCCAAACAGGCCACGGCGTTGCAGCTGCTGTCGGGTGGGCGCTTCGTCCTCGGGGTCGGGGTCGGGATCCACGAGGGCGAATACGAGCAGGCGGAGACGGACTATCACCGCCGGGGCCACCTGATGGACGAAGGCGTGGCCAAAGTGCGCGCGGCCTGGGCCTCCGGCGGGAGCTCCGATTACCGCATGCAGCCCAGGTCGGCACCGGTCCCCCTGTGGTTCGGCGGCCACAGCGACGCCGCCCGTCGGCGGGCGGCCCTCCTGGGCGACGGGTGGATCCCGCTCTTCCTCACGCCTGACGACTATGCCGCCGCCCTGGGGCACCTCAGGAACGAGACCGAGCAGGCCGGCCGCGATCCAAACGAAGTTCTGCCCGGCGTGGTCGTTTTCTCGTGTGTGGGAGACGACGACGCGACCGAACGCGGCGCGCACTGGTTGTCCGACTTGTACCGGCTGCCGCCGAAGGCGTTCACGCGCCACCTCGCGGCCGGCTCACCTGAAGCGATCGCGGAGCGCCTCCACTCTTACGCCGAGGCGGGCGCCCGCCACATCGTCGTGATGGTGGCCGGCTCGCCCGCCGTCGAGCACTTCCGGCAACTGCACGCAGCCTTCGCTCCCGAGGACCGCGTACTGGAAGGAGCACCCGCATGAGCCGTCACACGGCGGAGGTCGCCATCCTCGGCACCGGGATGACCGACATGGGCCGCCGCGACCTCGAGCTCGAGACAATGACCGACCAGGCTGTCGGTGGCGCTCTCGACGATGCCGGCCTCGCCCCCACCGACATCGGACTCGTGATCATGGGCAACGCCATGGGCGGGCGGCTGAGCGACCAGGCCTGCGTGCGCGGCCAGGCGTGGCTTCGCAAGCTCGGCCTGAGCGAGGCCGCCATCATCAACGTCGACAACTCCTGCGCCGGCGGCAGCTCGGCGCTGCACCTGGGCACCATGGCCGCCAGCGTCCAGGACCGGCCCGTCCTCGCGCTCGGCGTCGAGAAGATGTGGACCGGCGACCGTTCCGAGACGATCGCCGGCATCGAGGACGGCCTCCCCGCCGAGTACCGCCTCGACCTGCACGCCAAGCTGAAGTCCGGCGAAGGCAACCCCGCCGGGAGCATCCTGATGGGTCTCAACAGCCGCTGGGCCCTGCAGCTCATGGAGGAGACGGGCACGACGCTCCCGCAGATGGCTTCGGTGGCGGTCAAGGCGTTCGACCACGCGGCCCGCAACCCGCTGGCCCAGTGCCAGCGCAACGTGACCGTCGAGGAGGTCCTCGAGTCGCCGCAGGTGGCGGGCGTCCTCACTCGGCTGATGTGCAGCTCGTTCACCGATGGCGCGGCCGCCGTGGTCCTGGCCGGCCCCGACGTGGAGGCGCCCGCGTCGGCGCCGCGCATCGTCGGCTCGGTCACCCGTTCGGGCAACGGCCTCATCGACTACCACGAGCGCCTGACCCTCACGGCCGAGGCCGCGTGGGAGGCCTTTGGCTGGGGCCCCGGCGACGTGGACATTGTGGAGCTGCACGACGCCACGGCACCCGAGGAGATCTTCGCCCTCGAGTCGCTCGGCTTCTTCGGCCGTGGGGAGGCGGGCCCCGCCACGGCGGCCGGCGAGACCCGTTGGGACACGCCCGGGCTCGTCGTGAACTCCAGCGGTGGCCTCGTCGGACGCGGCCACCCTCTCGGGGCCACCGGCCTGGCCCAGGTCGTCGAGTTGGCGGATCAGTTCCGCGGCCGGGCGGGCGATCGCCAGGTGACGGGACCGCGCCTGGGTGTCGCGGTCAACACAGGCGGGATCATCTACGGCGACGCTGGGTTCGTCGCCATCCACGGTGTCCGCGCCGGGACGGATGCGTGAGGGGGATCCGGATCACAGGTTGGGGTATCGCGGTTCCTGACAAGGTGGTCACCAACGACGACCTCGCCGTTCGCCTCGACACCAGCGACGAGTGGATCATGGAACGCACGGGGATCCGCGAGCGTCGCATCGGGGGCACCACGAGCGGCCTGGCCATCGAAGCCGCGCAGGCAGCCTTGGCGCGGGCCGGCCGGACCCCCGACGACATCGACAACCTGGTACTCGCCACCACGACGCCAGACGGCATCGTCCCCGGCACGGCGACGACCGTGCAGAGCGGCATCGGCATGCGGGGCGGCGCCGTCGACCTCAACGCCGCGTGCTCGGGCTTCGTCTACGGCCTCGTGGCGGTCGCCGGCCTCATCGCGGTGGGGTCGGGGCCTGTCCTGCTGGTCGGATCCGAAACGCTCTCCCGCATCACCGACATGGACGACCGCCGTATCGCCATCCTGGTCGGCGACGGGGCCGGGGCGATCGTCGTCGAGCCGGTGGACGGGCCGGGCGCCCTGCTGAGCTGGAACCTGAACTCCGACGGTTCGCTGCGGCACCTGCTCAAATGCGACCACGGCGCCACCTTGTACATGGACGGCAAGGAGGTCTTCCGCCGCGCCGTCCGCGTCGTCGTCGAGTCGGCCGAACGCGCCATGGCCGACGCCGGGCTCAGCGCCGAGGACATCACGCTGATGGTGCCGCACCAGGCCAACCTCCGGATCATCCAGGCCGCCTGCCAACGCCTCGGCATCCCCGAGGCGCGCACTGCCGTCGTGATCGACCGCTATGGCAACACCTCCTCGGCCTCCATCCCCCTCGCCCTCAACGATGCCCTCGAGCACGGCCGCGTCTGCGAGGGGGACCACGTCCTGCTCACCGGGTTCGGCGGCGGGATGACGTGGGCCAGCGCCATCGTGCGCTGGACCACATGAGCGGCCCGGGCGTCGCGGCACCCGCCATCGTCGTCCTGGCCGCGGGCCGCGCCAAGCGCTATGGCGGCTGCAAGCCGTTGGCGCCGGTCGGCCCGCACGGCGAGGCCGTCATCGATCTCGTCGCGTCCGACGCGCTGGCGGCCGGGTTCGCCACCGTCGTGCTGGTCCTAGGGCCGGGCACCGGGCCGGCGATCCGCTATCACGTGGAGCGCACCTGGCCCGCCGCGGTCGACGTCCGCTTCGCCCTCCAGCCCGAGCCTCGCGGCACCGTGGACGCGGTGCTGAGCGCGGCGGAGTTCGTCAGCGACGCTCCCTACGGGGTGGGCAACGCCGACGACATCTACGGGATCGCCGGCTGCACGCTCCTGGCCGAGCACCTGCGCGGGAACGGCGACGTCAACGCCTTGGTGGGCTACCGCTTGGCCGACGCCGTCATCGGCTTCTCCCCCGTGACCCGCGGGATCTGTGACGTCGACGGGGCCGGCCGCCTCCTCGGGGTGGACGAGCGGCGCCAGGTGCGTGCGCTGCCCGAGGGCGGGTTCGTCGCGGGCGACGGCCGCGAGCCGACGTCCCTGCCCGGTGACGCCCGGGTGTCCATGAACCTCTGGGGCTTCACCCCCGAGTTCCACAAGATCCTTCAGGCGGCCCTGGACGGCGCCGAGGACGCCTCCGAGGAGAAGGAGGTCCTGCTGCCCGAGGTGGTCGCCCAGTCGCTCGGGACGAGCGGCTTCGCCGTGCTGCCGGCCGAGGGTCGCTGCGTCGGCGTGACCCATCCCGACGACCTCGCCCTCGTCCAGGCCGAGCTGAACCGCGAGATCGCAGCGGGCGAACGGCCGGCCAGGCTCTGGTCCTCGCTGCACTGATCCGCAGCCGGGCGTGCCCCGGCGCACGAACGCAATCGGCCCACCGAAACGGTGCCCGGACGCGACGCAACCCCGAGTAACCGTTCGGCCTAAGCCTCCCGTGCTCCTCGGGGCCGCGTCCACGATGACCCGCTGGCAGCGGACGGTGGTCGTGTCGGACAACCCCCACCCGTACCGGCCCCGACGACTCCAGGGAAGCCGCCGTGGCGCACCACGGACCATCTTTGTACGAAGCTTCCGGCCCACTCCGGTCACGCTCCCCTTGCGGGGCTCGCTCCCATCCTTCGATCCCACCTTGCGGTGTTCTCTCGGCTTCCCGCTGTTCCGCCTTGCGGCTTCCCTTTGGGCTTCCCTCGCTTCCACCTTGCGGCGGTCGCTTGAGGTTCGGCGGGCTTTTGTCTCCGAACTGAGGACAGGTTGCGCTTCCCGTCACGCAAGGTCAATGGACATTCGCGAAATCCAGACGTTCTCCCCACCTTTCTTCCGGTCATCCCCAAAAGTCGGCGTCGCCATCCCCAGTTCTTCCCCATGCCGGGCCGCGCGACCCACGTGTTTCCGTATCCAACCCCGCACACGCCACCGGTTGTGACGGCGCCCACCGCTCCGTCCGGACGTGCCGACGGGCCTCAGCGCCCTGCGCCCTCTTCACCCTCGTCGCGGCCGCCGAAGCGTGGTCGACCCAGCCAGACGGCGAGCAGCGCCACCAACACGGCGAACCCGCCGAGGACGAGTGCGGCGACGGCAAGGGCGTTGCTGCCCGAGGAGCCAACGGTCGTGGCGGTCGGTGCAGCGGCGGCGGGTGCCGCCGTCGTCGTGGTCGCCGTGGCGCCACCCGGGGCGGCGTCCGCGCCGAGCGTGATGGTCGGGGCGGGGTGGGGCGGGTCGGGCACGGCCTTGGTGGGGACCTGGATCCACGAGACCACCGAGCCGTCGCTGTAGGTCTGGATGGCCTTGAACACGAGCTGGTCGGTGTCGCTCGGTATGCCCTGGGCCAGGACGTTGAACTCGCCGAACTGGCCGATCGGGATCGTGGCGCCGCTCCAGTCGATCTCGCTGGTGATCGACGTGAACGTGCCGTCGTCGGTCGTGATCGGCTTGGGCAACGTCGACGTGGTGACGTTGACCTGCCAGCCCGACCCCGCCTCGGGGTTCACGACCACGATCGGGTGCGTCAGCGGGAACTGGATCTTCAGGCCCACGACGGACGCGGTCGCCGACTCGTTGGGCACCCGGAACGTCAAGGTGACGTCGGACGTGCCCTTGGGGATCGACTCGGGGCTCACCGTCACGTGCGCCGACGCCACCGCGGCGGTACCGGCGACGAGCACCAGTGCGCCGAGCGTGGCTACCGCGGCCAGGCACAGCCTTCTCATGAATCGGTTCCCCTTTCCGTGTCGGACGCGCGTGACCGCTATTGGACGGTGTCGACGAAGCTGACGTTGGGCTGGCTGAACTCCGAGACCTGCACCTGCAGGACGACCTGCCACTCCCCCACGATCGGCGGGTTCGGGCTGTTCGTCAGGACGAAGCGGCCGACGCCCGCCCGTTTCATGTCCGTCTCGATCGGGCCGACGTTCTGCGACGGCAGCACCAGATAGATCGACACGCTCTCCGCCATGTCAGCGGCTGCGCCCTGCGCGTCGGTGAACTGGACGGTCCAGTCGTTGACCAGCGCGGCATTCGGACTGATGTGCAGCGAGACGTGGCCGCCGTCGAACGGTCGGCTCTGCGAGAACGCCACCGGCGGTGGTGCGGTCGCACCGTTGCTCGGCGTGCCGTTCGCCAGGACCGCGGTGACGCCGAGCACGGCCACCATGCCGAGGGCCTCGAGGCGGACGGTCCAGACCAGGCGACGCCAGCCCCATGCCACCCCGGCCCGACCCGACTCCGACGCGGCGAACAGGCCCGGCAACAACAGGTAACGGTTGTAGCCGGCGAGGAACAACAGCAGGCCCACGAGCCCGAGCTTGAGGAGCAACAGCTGGCCGTAGCCGGTCTCGAACAGGTTGGACACCGACCCCACCTCGGCGACGGCCAGGAGCGTGCCGGCCACGATGATGCCGGCGAACGAGATGCCGGCCATCGTCGAGAAGCGGCCGACGACGCCCGTCGTCGAGGCCAGCAACGAGCCGTCGCCCTCGCCCGTTCCGTCGTGTCCGTCGTGTCCGTCGGTGGCGCCGCCGTTGTTGCCCGTTGACCCCGGGGCGACGGAAGCCACCGGGCGTTCCAGCACCGCCGTCGCCGTGGAGCTCGATGCGAAAGTCGACAAGCCCCCGCTCGCTGTCGTCGACGTGGTCCGAGCTGCTGCCTCGACACCGCCGGGCGCGCCCGCGCCGGTCCGCGCCGGGAACTCGCCCGTCCGCCGGGCGGCACCCACCCGCGCCTGCAACACCGTGAACAGGCCGACCAGCCCGCCCGCCCACATCGCGGCGAGCACGACGTGGATGATGTCGGCCGGCGTGCTGAGCCACTTCTCGGGTGACACGAGCGCGTGCCCGAACAGCACGAAGGCGCCAGCCGCGACCACCAGACCGTAGAAGGCGGCGAACTGGCGCGTCATCACCGTGCGCAGGCGGAACGAGGCGAGGCACACGAGCAGCCCGGCGAGCTGGACGGCGCACTGTTCGCCGAACCTGCCGCTGAACGACTGCTTCTCGATGCTCCAGTGCACGATGGACGCCGCGGCGCCGCCCGTGAGCACCGACTGCGCCGCGCCCGTCACCGCCATCCCGACGACGGCGACGCCGGCGGCGGCGTAGGTCCAGCGGCGGAGGCGGCGTTCCTCGGCCCCACCGCGCAGGACGAACGCCACGAAGAAGGCCAGGCCTGCGGCCACCAGCACGCCCAGGTAGACGAGGCCCTGGCCAAAGTCGTCGACCCAGTTGGTGAGCGTCGTCTGCGGCCGTGTCGTCACCTCGACCGCGCCCGCCTTCACGTTGCCGACCAGGAACACGATGCCGCCGTTCACCACGTGGCCGTCGACGGAGGTGACCGTGTAGTTGGACACGTACGCGCCCGACCCGAGCACCGCCGGCAGCGTCGCCTCGATCATGTCCGGCACCGGATGGCTCGATGCGACCTGCACCGCGTGCCCGTTCGAGTCGAGCACCACCAGGCCGCCGTTGTCGGGCTGCACCGGCTGGTCGAAGACGATCCGCACGACGTGCGGCCCGCTCCTGAGGTGTTGGCCCTGCGCCGGCGAGGACGACACGACCGCGGCGTGCGCGGCCGCCGGGGCCGCCCAGCCCAGCACGCCGAGCGAGACGATCGCACCCGCGAGGAGCGAGAGCCGGCCCATCCGGCCCGATCGGATCATAGGTACTGGTCCCGGTACGAGCCCGTCAGCGGCGCGACGACGGCTGGCTCAGGACTGGCGGTTGCACATGCCGATGGCGTTGGTGAGATCAGTGTTGCCCGGGCAGTACACGTGCAGGTTGTCGTGCGAGAAGACGCCCTGCGGGCTCTCCCAACCGGGCACGACCCACGCGTGCACCATCCAAACCGTCTTCTTCATGAACGTCCCGTGCGCGTCGGCACATTCCGGTGGGGTCACATCCTGGTCGACGGCGAAAGGCACAGCGATCATGCCATTGGCGAACTTGACGCATACGTTGCTGTGTTGGTGCCAATGGTCGTTCGGTCCGGCGAAACCCGCTGGGGGGTTCTTGCCGAAAGACGTGTACATGAGGCCGACGACCGGGTCGTTGGGTCCCGTTCCCGCATAGATCCACGAAGCCGGGTCTGCTGCGTTGATCGTCCCGTCGGGGTTCACATCACTGAACGTGTTGCCGAAGTTCTGCATGTGCGCGCCGACGCCAGGGGCCATGCCACCAGCCAGGATCATGCCAGCCGCTTTGGCCGATCCGAAGGTCGGGAAGCGCAGTGCGGCCTGTTGGGCCTGCGCCAGCTGCTGGCTCTCCAGCGCCTGGTTCGATGGGTCGAGCGGGACGAACTTCTTCAGCTCGCTCTGCTCAGTGGCGTTGCCGGCGACCGTGCTCTTGAAAGTCTTGGAGTTCTCTCCGGGCACCTTGACTGTCGTCGCCTCGGCCAGTGCCGCCGACGAGTTCCCGGCGCTTGCCGCGTGAGCCGGCGGGGTGGACGCGGCGGTCGTGGTGGCGAACAGTCCGACCATGGTGACCACAACAACGGCCAACGGGACCAGCGACCCGATCACCGAGACAACAGACGACCACCTGGCGCCGACGTCGGGCCGCACGGCCAGGACCGAGCCGATGACGACCACGAGAGCCGACAGCGCGATGCCGATGCCTGCGGTCGCCGACGACACGGTGTGCGAGCCCGCCGCCACCGCCCAGAACACGCCGATCGCGACGTTGACCGCCGCGGCTGTCCAGAACAGCGCACGGGACGGCCGTGAGAACGCGCCGACGGCGACGGCGACCTGCGCCAGTGCGGCGATGATGCCAATCGTCGCCCGCGCGCCGTGCCAGTGGCCCGAGGCCATGGCGAAGAGCAACACGGCCGACCCGCCCGCGGCCACGGCGAAGAGGACGTGGACCGGCCGATTGCGTCCTCGGGCGCCCTGCGGCGTCTCCCCGCCACGCGTCGTGGGAGCGCGGTCCTGCGCCGACATCGACGCCGGCTCGTCACCCTCCGAATACGCGGCTTCGACGCGCTCGATCAGGTCGGTCATAGCCCCTCCCTCGTCCCCGGGCATGACGAGAGCCGATAGCCCCCGCTATCGCAGAAACCGTACTGCCCGGGCGCCCGGACCGCTGGACAAGTCCCTTCCCCGACGCTGCCCACAGGGGCCGCCGAGGGCGGCCGGGCGCCTAGAGCGGCGTGACGTAGGCCCCCGAGATCCCGCCGTCGACCAGGAAGGTCGATGCGGTCACGAACGAGGCGTCGTCGCTGGCGAGGAAGGCCGCCGCCGCTGCGATCTCCGACGCCTCCCCGAAGCGTCCCATCGGGATGTGCACCAGCCGTCTCGCCGCACGCTCGGGGTCCTTGGCGAAGAGCTCCGTCAGCAGCGGGGTGTTCACCGGCCCCGGGCACAGTGCGTTGACCCGCACCCCCTGGCGGGCGAACTGCACGCCGAGCTCTCGCGACAGCGCCAAGACGCCCCCCTTGCTCGCGGTGTAGCTGATCTGGCTCGTGGCGGCGCCCATCACCGCCACGAACGAGGCCGTGTTGACGATCGAGCCCTTCCCTTGCGCCAACAGGTGCGGCAGCGCGTGCTTGCAGCACAGGTACACCGACGTGAGGTTGACCCGCTGCACGCGCTCCCACGCGTCCAGACCGGTCTCGAGGATGGAGTCGTCGTCGGGCGGGCTGATCCCGGCGTTGTTGCAGCAGATGTCGATGCCCCCCTGGCGGCCCGCCACCTCCCCGTACAGCGACTCGACCTCTTCCGAGGACGTCACGTCGGCCCGCACGAACATGCCCCCGACCGCCGCCGCCACCTCCCCGCCGGCCGCCTCGTCCAGGTCCACCACCGCGACGACCGCGCCCTCGGCCGCGAAGCGCTCGCACATGGCGCGCCCGATGCCGCTGGCGCCTCCGGTGATCACGGCCACCTTGCCGGCGAGCCGGTGGGCGTACGGGATGGGGTCGGCCATGTCGCTCCTTACTCCGATGAGATGAAGACGTTCTTGACGTCGCTGAACGCGTCGAGCGCGTCGGGGCCGAGCTCGCGCCCGATGCCGGACTGCTTCATGCCGCCAAAGGGTGTCCAGTAGCGGACCGAAGAGTGGGAGTTGACCGACAGCGTGCCCGTGTCGACCGCCCGCGCCACCCGCAACGCGCGCCCGATGTCGCGGGTCCACAACGAGCCCGAGAGCCCGTACGGCGTGTCGTTGGCCAGCCGGACGGCGTCCGCCTCGTCGTCGAAGGGGATCACCACGACCACCGGGCCGAAGATCTCTTCGACTGCGGCCCGGTCGTCGGGCGCGACCGGCGCCAGCACGGTCGGCGCGAACCAGTTGCCCGCGCCGTCGGGGCACGACCCGCGCACCGCCACCGGCGCGTCGTCCGGCACGAACGAGGCCACGCTCGCCCGGTGCTCCGCCGAGATCAGTGGTCCCATCTCGCTCGACTCGAGCGCCGGGTCGCCGACGGCGACGCCGAGCACCGCCGGCTCGAGCAACGCCATGAAGCGGTCGTACACGGTGCGCTGGACCAGGATCCTCGAGCGGGCGCAGCAATCCTGCCCGGCGTTGTCGAACACGCCGTAGGGCGCCCTCGCCGCCGCCAGCTCCAGGTCCGCGTCGGCGAACACGATGTTGGCCGACTTGCCACCGAGCTCGAGCGTGACCCGCTTGACCTGCGCGGCACAGCCCGCCATCACGGCGCGGCCGACCTCCGTCGAGCCGGTGAAGCACACCTTGCGTACGGCCGCGTGCGCCACGAAGCGCTCCCCCACCACGCTCCCCTTGCCGGGCAGGATCTGCAGCACACCGGGGGGCAGCCCCGCCTCGAGCGCCAGCTCGCCGATGCGCAACGCGCTGAGCGGGGTCAGCTCCGCCGGCTTGACCACCACGGTGTTGCCGGCAGCGAGGGCAGGTGCGAAGCCCCAGCCGGCGATGGCCATCGGGAAATTCCAGGGCACGATGACCCCGACCACACCTAGCGGCTCGTGGAAGGTGATGTCGACGCCGCCGGGGACGGGGATCTGGCGCCCGCTGTGCCGTTCGGGCGCCCCCGCGTAGAACTCGAGCACGTCGCGCACGTTGCCCGCCTCCCAGCGGGCATTCGCGATCACGTGCCCCGCGTTGGCCACCTCGAGGCCGGCCAGCTCCTCGACGTGCTCGTCGACGACGGCCGCGAAGCGACGGAGCAGGCGGGCCCGGTCGCCGGGAGCGACAGCCCGCCAGGCCTCGAACGCGGTCGCCGCCCGCTCGATGGCAGCGTCGGTCTCCTCCGCCGTGAGACCCGCCACCGTCTCGATCACCTCGCCCGTGGCGGGGTTGCGCACGTCCACGGGAGGGATCTTTGCCGATGTCGCAGCGTCGTCCCGACGGAGCGCCCCGTCCGGCGACGAGGGGCGCCGATAGTGTGCGGGGCCGTGCCCGAGCCCGCCTCCCCGCCGACCACCACGCAATTCAACCTGGCCAAGGCGTTCGACACCCTCGTCGAAAGCCTGGCCGACCGCGACTGCATCGTGTGGCGGGACCGTCGCCTCACCTATGCACAGGTGCAGGAGCGCTCACGCCGGCTGGCGTCGTACCTGCACGGCCGCGGCCTGACCGTGCATCAGGAGCGTCCCGAGCTGCGCGGCTGGGAATCCGGGCAGGACCACGTGGCGCTCGCGCTCTACAACGGCAACGAGTACCTCGAGGGGATGCTGGGCTCCTACGGCGCCCGGGTCGCGCCGTTCAACGTCAACTACCGCTACGTCGGCGAGGAGCTGCGCTACCTGCTCGACGACGCCGGACCGCGTGCGCTGGTGCTGCACTCCTCGCTCGCGCCGACCTTCGCCGAGGTGTTGCCCACGCTGAAGGAAGCACCCGACGTGCTGCTCCAGGTCGAGGACGAATCGGGCAACGCCCTCCTCCCCGGGGCGGAGTGGTACGAGGAGGCGTTGTCCAAATCCTCGCCCGACGGCGCCCCGGTCGACCCCTCCCCCGACGACCTCTACATCCTTTACACGGGCGGGACGACGGGCATGCCCAAGGGCGTGCTCTGGCGCCAGCACGACATCTTCATGGCCGCCATGGGCGGGCGGAAGGTCGGCACGTGGGAGATCGTCACGAGCTACGAGGGCTTGACCGAGCGGCTGGCCGAGAGCTTCCCGCTCAAGCTGCTGGTGCTGCCGCCGCTCATGCACGGCGCGGCGCAATGGGCCTGCTTCATGCTCATGGCGCAGGGGGCGACGCTCGTGTTCCCCAACGACACGCGCCGGGTCGACCCCGACGACGTGTGGTCGACGGTCGAGCGCGAGAAGGCGAACACGATGACGATCGTCGGCGACGCCATCTTGCGGCCGCTGCTGCTGCAGCTCGACAAGAAGCAGTACGACCTCTCCTCTTTCTTCGCCGTCGGCAACGGCGGGGCACCGCTCACGCCGGCCGTGCGGGCGATGGCGATGGAGCGCCTGCCCAACCTGGTGATCTCGGACTCGGCGGGCTCGTCGGAGACGGGGGCGCAGATGCACGTGACGTCGGTCGACCCCATCGAGGTGGGGACGTTCATCCCCGGTCCCGGGACCGTCGTCGTCGACGAGGCGTTCACGACGGTGCTGGCGCCGGGGCACGACGGCAACGGGTGGCTGGCGCAGACGGGGAACGTGCCGCTCGGGTATCTCGGGGACGAGGCCAAGACGGCCAGGACTTTTCCGGTGATCGACGGGGTGCGCTACTCGATCCCGGGTGACCGGGCCCGGCATCTGGCCGACGGCTCGATCACGTTGCTGGGACGGGACTCGGTGACGGTGAACTCGGGGGGCGAGAAGATCTTCGTCGAGGAGGTCGAGCGCGCCATCGCCGGGCACCCGTCGGTGGCCGACGTCGTGGTGACGGGCCGGCCGTCGGAGCGTTGGGGCTCCGAGGTGGTCGCCGTCGTGCAGCTGGCCGAGGGCTCGGAGGGTGACTCGGCCTCGATCGTCGCGCATGCGTCCGAGCACATCGCGCGCTACAAGCTGCCCAAGCAGGTGGTGTTCGTGGACAAGGTGCAGCGCTCGCCCTCCGGGAAGGCCGACTACCGCTGGGCGGCCGAGACCGCGGTCAAGGAGGCGTAGGCCCTCGTCGTGACTGGGACGGGGTCCGGGCCGGTCGTCACGACGGCGCGGCTGGTGCTGCGACCGTTCTCCGACATGGACCGGGGCCCGTTCTTCGCGCTGAACGCACACCCTCTGGTCGTCGAATCGCTCGGCTCGGCACCGACCAGGGCCGAGAGCGACGCGATGATCGAGCGCTACTCGGCCGAGATGGCGCGCGAGGGTTGGGGGCTCTGGGCGGTCGGCGAGGCCGATGGTGGCAGGGAGGCTGCAACTGCGTTCGTCGGGATGGTGGGCCTGCACCGGGTCCGGCCCGAGATGCCGTGCGCGCCCGCCGTGGAGATCGGCTGGCGGCTCCACCCTGATTTCTGGGGGAAGGGTTACGCGACAGAGGCGGCCGCCGCCGCGCTGCGCTTCGGCCTCGAGGACGCGGGCCTGGCCGAGATCGTCGCCTTCACGACGACCTTGAACACCAGGTCGCAGGCCGTCATGGCACGCATCGGCATGGTCCGCGACGCGGACGGCGACTTCGACCACCCGTCGGTGCCCGAGGACAGCCCCCTGCGCCGCCATGTGCTGTACCGGGCCAGGCCGGCCGACGGGGCGGGTGGGGCGGCCCCGCGCCGCGGGGCGGTCGGGGGTCACAGTCGTCCCCTACCGTGAGGTCATGAGCGCGAAGGCGGTGGGAGGCGACGGGTTGCGGCGATGCGACTGGGCCGGCACGGACCCCGAGATGGTGGCGTACCACGACACCGAGTGGGGCGTGCCGGTGCACGACGACACGGTGCACTTCGAGTTCCTCGTGCTGGAGGGCGCACAGGCCGGGCTGAGCTGGTCGACGATCCTCAAGCGGCGCGCCGGCTACCGGAAGGCCTTCGCCGGCTTCGACGCGGCCAAGGTCGCCCGCTTTACGCCGGCCAAGGTCGAAAAGTTGCTGACCGACACCGGCATCATCCGCAACCGGGCCAAGGTCGAGTCCGCCGTGCGCAACGCGCGCGGGTTCCTCGCCGTGCAGAAGGAGTTCGGCAGCTTCGACGACTACATCTGGGGCTTCGTCGGGGGTCGCCCGATCGTGAACAAGTGGCGTCGCCTCGCGCAGTTGCCGCCGACCTCGGCGGAGTCCGAGGCACTGAGCAAGGACCTCAAGCAACGCGGCTTCGGCTTCGTCGGCCCGACCGTCTGCTACGCCCACCTCCAAGCCGCGGGCTTGGTCAACGACCACATCGTGAGCTGCTTCCGCCACGCCCAGCTCACGGGAGGGTGAGCGGGCCCAGCGGCAGCGCCATGACGATGCGCGTGCCGTAGCGGGCCATCACCGGCTCCTCCGGGGAAAGGCCGTGGGCGACCAGCCAGTCGTCGGCCGGGGCGATCTCGATGAAACCCTCCGAGGCGTAGAACGGACCGTTCCACGGCACGTCGCGGTACGTCGTGAGCGTGAGCTCGTCGTAGCCGCGGTCTCCGGCCCGGGCGATGCCGGCGCGCAGGAGGGCGCGACCGATGCCACGCCGGCCGTGCGCGGGGTCCACCGAGAGCTGCTCGAGATGCGCCCCGTCGGCCACCGCATCGATGCGGCACAGGCCGACCGGTGGTTCGCCGGCCACGAGGACCACGAGCGCGGCGGCGAACCCCTCGGGGGTGCCGGGACCGGGAAAGGCGCCGTGGTCGAACGGGGCGAACATGGTGTCGGCGGCCGCCTCGACGGCCGGGAGTAGGGCGAGCTCGTCGGCGCGCACCGGCCGGATGGAGCTGTCGGCGTCCATCGCTTCGACGGTAGCGTGACCGGCCGTGCGCGCCGTCGTCTGCAACGAGCTCGGTCCCCCGTCACTGCTACGGGTCGAGGAACGCCCCGATCCCGAGCCTCGGTCGGGGCAGGTCGTCGTCGACGTGGAGGCGGCCGGCGTCAACTACGTCGATGCGTTGTTCGTGGCCGGGCAGTACCAGATCAAGCCGGCGGTGCCGTTCGTGCCGGGGACCGAGTCCGCGGGAACCGTGTCGGCCGTCGGTGACGGCGTCGACGACGTGGCCGTGGGTCAGCGCGTCCTGGTCTCGGCCGGGTTGGGTGGCTTCGCGAGCAAGCTGGCGGCCGCTGCTTCGTCGGTGACGGTCCTGCCCGATGTGCTCGACTCAGCGCGGGCGGCGACGTTCAACCAGAGCTACTCGACGTGCTTGTACGCGCTGCGCGACCGGGCAGCGGCGCAGACCGGTGAGAGCGTGTTGGTGCTCGGGGCAGGCGGAGGGATCGGCCTCGCCGCGATCGGGGTGGCCCGGGCGCTCGGCTGCCGGGTCCTCGGCGTGGCCTCGAGCGACGAGAAGCGGGCGGCCGCGTCGGCAGCGGGCGCCGAGATGGTCATCGACCCGGGAGCCGAGCCGGTCAAGGACGCGGCCCGTGGGTGGGCGGGCGGCACCGGCGTCGACGTCGTGATCGACCCGGTGGGGGGTGCGCTGGCGGAGCCATCGCTGCGGGCTCTGGGCGACCGTGGGCGGTACTGCGTGATCGGTTTCGCGGCGGGCGACATCCCCTCGATCCCGCTGAACCAGGTGCTGCTGCGCAACCGGACGGTGCTCGGCATCGACTGGGGCATCTGGGCCATGCAGCACGCGGACGCCCAACGGGCCCTGCTGGGTGACCTGCTCGAGATGGTCGCCGGTGGGCACATCGACCCGGTGCGGCCGAACGAGTACCCGCTCGAGGACGTGGCCCGGGCCCTCGAGGACCTGTTGGGGCGCCGGGTGGTGGGCAAAGTCGCGCTCATACCGTGAACGGGCAGTCCGCGACGCCGTGCCCCGTCTGCGGCATCGCCGCGTCGCGCGAGTTCCGGCCCGTGCTCTGGGAGTCGTTGATCCGCGAATGGGAGCTCTCGCAGGACGAAGCGCAGAGCATCGACATCCGCGAAGGCCAGAGCTGCACGGCGTGTGGCGCTCACCTGCGATCGATGGCGCTGGCGACGGCGCTCCTCGGCGCCGTCGGCTGCGACGCCTCGCTGGAGAGCTGGGTGTCCGGCCTCCCTGCCGTCAAGATCCTCGAGATCAACCGGGCCGGTGACCTGACCGCCTGGTTGGACCGCTTGCCGAACCACCTTCTCGTCGAGTTCCCCGAGACCGACATCCACAGCCTTCCGTTCCCCGCCGGCGACTGGGACGTCGTCGTTCACTCCGACACGCTCGAGCACGTCGACGATCCTCTCGTCGCGCTGAGGGAGTGCCGCCGGGTGCTGCGACCGGCCGGAGCCCTGTGCTTCACGATCCCCATCGTGCCGGGCCGGATGACGCGTCGTCGTGACGGCATGCCGGCGAGCTATCACGGGTCCGAGGAAGACCCCGTCTACCGCGTCGTGACCGAGTACGGCGCCGACTTCTGGCCGACGGTCCTCGACGCCGGCTTCGGCACCTTGCAACTCGTCGCCGACTTCTGGCCGCACGCCATGGCGCTCGTCGCTCGGCAGGGGGGTCGGTCCTCGCCCTGACGGGCCCGCGGGGACCCAGGGCTGACCGCGCGACTTCTGACAGTGGGACCGACAATGTTGTGCGTCCGTTGGGGGTCCCAAACCCAAAAGAGGACTCAATGGCGCGGCAGTTCGTGCCGTCAATCAGGGGATGGGGGACATAGACGTTTTGCCTACGGCCGCGGCGCAGCCACCGAGCGGCCTCTTCGGGACGAATGGACACGGAGCCGGACCCGGCGCCGGTCGGGTCACTCCGGCTCCCTACCGGGTGCCGACGCAGATCCGGTGGTTCTTCGCTGTCGTCTTGGCCCTGGTCGCGGTCTTCACCATCTCGCTGATCGTCCGTCCGGTCGGGTCGTACGTCGCGTGGGTCGACGGGTGGGGCATCTATCTGCTCGAAATCGCGGTGGGCCTGGTGTGCATCGGTCGCTACTTCGAGCGCTCGTGGCGTGGCAGCAACCCGATCGGCCGGACGTTCCCCCTCGCCCTCGGCGCGGCCTGTGTGTCGTGGGGCGTCGGTGACATCATCCTCACCCTGCTCGGTGCGGATGCGCCGACACCGTCGGCCGCTGACGGCTTCTACGTCGGCTTCTTCGTTCTTTGCTTCGCGGCCCTCGGGTTCCTGATCCGACGCGGCAACCGGAGCTCGTTGACGGCCACCGCGCTCGACGGCCTGATTGCCGGGCTGGCGGTGGCGGCGGTCACCGCCGCCTTCGTCGTGAACGCGGTGATCCAGGTCAGCGGCGACGGCCGGCTGGCCGCGGTCACGAACCTGGTGTATCCCTTGGGGGACATCCTGTTGCTCGCGCTCTGCATCGGCGCGTTCAAGGTCCTGCCCAAGGGTTACCGGCCCTTCTTCACCTTGGCCGGCATCGCCTTCGCGGCCAACGCGCTGGGTGACGCGTTCAACCTCCTGCAGCCGGACAGCCGCTTCGGCTACCTCGCCAACGGGGCGGCCTGGCCGATCTCGATCACGCTGTTGACCATCGGAGCATGGGTGCTCCACGCCGACATCGAGGCGCCGCGGGTCGATCGCGTGCCCGGGTTCACGCTGCCGTCGATCGGCGCGTTGGTCGGCCTGGTCGTGCTGTTCTGGTCCAGCGTCGCCCACATCGGCCGCCCGGCCGTCGGCCTGGCGACGGCGACCCTCCTCATTGCCGGCGTGCGTCTCGTCCTGAGCGCCCGCGAGGTCCACGCGCTCAAGTCGGCGCGGTTCACCTCCCTCATCGACAAGACCTGGGACCTGATCGTGGTGGCCGAGTCCGACCTCCGCGTGGCGTTCATCACCCCGTCATCGGAACGGGTCCTTGGCTTCGCCCCCGCCGATGTCGAGGGGAAGGCCTTCGCCGAGCTGGTCCACCCGGACGATGCCGCGGTCATCATCGAGAAGCTGACCGGGCTCACCGAGGAGGTGGGCGACGCGGCGTCCTTCGAGGTCCGGATGCGCCACGCCAACGGCGAGTACCGCTTGATCGCCTGGACCGCGGCGAACCATCTCCTCGACGCGTCGGTGAAGGGCTACGTGCTCAACGGAGGGGACGTCACCGACGCGCGGCAGGCGGCGGCCGACCTGGTCGCTGCCCGCGACGCGGCGATGGCGGCGTCGAGGACGAAGTCCGAGTTCGTGTCGATGATGAGCCACGAGATCCGGACCCCCATGAACGGTGTGATCGGCTTGACCGAGTTGCTGCTCGAGACAGAGCTGGACAAGGAGCAATCGGAGCTCGCATCCGGTGTGAAGATCTCGGCGGAGCGCCTGCTGGTCATCATCAACGACATCCTCGACTTCTCCAAGATCGAGGCCGGCAAGCTCGAGATCGAAGAGACGCCCCTCGACGTGCACGACGTCGCCGACGACGTCGGGCGCATCCTGGCCTCCATGGCGCACGGCAAGGGGCTCGAGCTCCTCGTCGACGTGCAGCCCGAGGTCCCGGGCTCACTCCTAGGCGACGGCACGCGCATCCAGCAGATCCTGCTCAACTTCGGATCCAACGCCGTCAAGTTCACCGCCGACGGCGAGGTGATGATGCGGGTCAAGGTGCTGCACGAGAACGCCGAGCGCGTCGCACTGCGCTTCGAGGTCTCCGACACCGGGCTCGGCATCGCGCCCGACGACCAGAACCGGCTGTTCAGCGCCTTCACCCAGGCCGACTCCTCCACGACCCGCAAGTACGGCGGCACCGGGCTGGGCCTGACGATCTGCCGCCAACTGGTGGAGCTCATGGGCGGCCGGCTCGGCCTCGACAGCACGCTGGGCCAGGGCTCGACGTTCTGGTTCGAGCTCTCGCTGCGGCGGACGCACGACGCGCCGGCCACGCGGAAGAGCGGGGACACCCGCACGCTCTCGGGACAGCGGGCCCTGATCGTCGACGACAACGCGACCAACCGGCGGATCCTGCGCCAGCAGCTCCGCTCCTGGGGTGTCGAGGCGGTCGAAGCCGCGGACGGCTTCGAGGCGCTCGAGATCGCGGGCACCGCAGCCCAGGACGGCCGTGCCTTCGACCTCGGCGTGATCGACCTGAACATGCCTGGCATGGACGGCATGGAGCTGGCCCGGGAGCTCAAGGCGAACGCCGCCACGGCGTCGACGATGCTCTTCCTGCTGAGCTCCTCGGGCAACCGCCTCGAGCCGGGCGCCTCCCACCTCACCGGGTTCGCGGCCAGCCTCACCAAGCCGGTGCGCTCCTCCGAGCTCTTCGACTGCCTGATCACCACCATGAATTCCGGCCTGGAGGTCGACCGGGACGAGACGGGCCCCGACGAGCGCCCGGACCAGGCGGCGGTGTCCCCCGCCCCCGGGGCTGCAGGCAAGATCCTCCTGGTCGAGGACAACAAGGTGAACCAGATGGTCGGCTCCAAGGTCCTCGAGAACCTCGGGTACCGCTACGAGATCGCCAACAACGGCCTGGAGGCGGTGCGGGCCTTCGAGGCGGGCTCATACGACGCCGTCCTTATGGACTGCCAGATGCCGGAGATGGACGGCTACGAAGCGACCGGCGCCATCCGTCGCCTGGAGGCCGACACGGCGGCGGTGCGCCGGACCCCCATCATCGCCATGACGGCGGCCGCGATGGAGGGTGACCGCGAAGCCTGTCTGGCGTCGGGCATGGACGACTTCATCACCAAACCGGTCCGCCTGGAGATCGTCGGCACCGTGCTGGCTCGATGGGTGGGCTCGACCGCGTCCCGCGCGGTCGAGCACGAGCTCTCGGTCTCGGGTCCGGTGGGGGTGCCGTCATGAGCACGACGACCGACCCGCTCGACCGCTCACAGATCGAACTCCTCCTCAGCCTCGACGACGGCGCGGGCGGCGCCCTCGCGGAGATCGTCGAGGAATACCGCACGATGAGCTGGCAAGGGCGCGACGACCTCCGCCGCGAGTTGCGCGAGGGCGACCACACGGCGCTCGCCCACACCGCGCATGCCCTCAAGGGGGCCAGTGCCAACGTGGGTGCAACGGACCTGGCGCGGGTGTGTGCCGAACTGGAGATGCACGCCCGTCAGATCGAACTCATGGGCTCCGACGAGTTCGCCGACTCGGACGCCCTCATGGAGAGGTTCGAGGTCGAGTTCACCCGGGTGCACGTGGCCTTGATGCTCCTCGCCCCCGAGGGCTGACATGAGGATCCTCATCGCCGACGACGACCCGACGAGTCGCCTGCTCCTCAAGGCGATGGTGTCGAGGCTGGGGCACGAGTGCGTCGTCGCCGAGGACGGCTCGAGCGCCTGGGACGTGCTGGCCTCGGGCGGCATCGACGTCCTGCTCACCGACTGGATGATGCCGGGGGTGGATGGTCCCGAGCTGTGCCGGCGGTTGCGCAACGAGGTCGGCGGCGGCTACATCTACATCGTCCTGACCACCGGGCTCGACCATCCTGAAGACATCCTCGAGGGCATGTCCGCCGGTGCCGACGACTACCTCACCAAGCCGGTCGACAAGTTCGCCGTGCAGACCCGTCTGGTCGCGGCCGAACGCGTCACCGCACTGCACCAACAGCTGGCGCAGACGCAGGAGCAGCTGGAGCGGGCCAACCTCGAGCTGCTCGAGCAGTCGCTCACCGACCAGCTCACGGGGTTGGGGAACCGGCGGCGCATGGACGAGGACCTCGACCGGGTGCACGCGCGGGCGCGGCGACTCGGGCGGACCTACGGGGTCGCGATCTTCGACATCGACTACTTCAAGCGGTACAACGACCACTACGGGCACGTCGCCGGCGACGGCGCTCTGCGAGATGTGGCCTCCTGCATCGAGCTGATCGTCCGCGCCGGCGAGTGCGCCTACCGCTACGGCGGTGAGGAGTTCCTCGTGCTGCTGCCCGACTGTGGTCTTGGCGACGTTGTATCGACGGCGGCGGACCGGATCCGCCAGAGCGTGCTGCACGCGGCCATCCCCCACCAGGCGCGTCCCTCGGAACCGCACCTGGTGACGGTCAGCGGTGGCGTGTCGTGCTGGATGCCCGGCTCGCGGCTGACGGCCCGCGAGGTCTTGGAGGAAGCCGACCAGGCGCTCTACGACGCAAAGACGGACGGCCGCAACCGGATCTCGGCGGCGCCACTCCGAGACGGAAGTTCGCTCGAGGCGATCGGTGGCGCGTCCGTGGGGACCGACAAAGAGCGCGCGCTCGAGGTGTCGGGGTCAGGGTCTTCGGCGCACGCCTGACTCGGTTCTCCCTGGCGTTCTTGCGGGAGGACCCGGCCCGCGGGCAATGCCGGGCGCCAGTTCGGTCAGAGCTTGATGGTCGGCTGCGGCTCGATGACCACGTCGGCCGTTCGAAGTCGTTTGAGGACACGGTTCTCTCTTCCGTACGTCAGTGGGGTGAAGATGAGCGTGTCGAGCGGGAACCAGAGCCCGATCCATACCAGCACCCACCCCCCAGTGTCGACGACGAGATTGGCGTTGCCGGTGGAGCCGACGATGCTGCCCTTGATGATCACGAGAATGAAGCCCAGGACGACGATGGGGAGCCCGATCCACAACGAGACCACGCCGTCGAGCCGGACCGCGCGGCGTTCGCGCTGGTTGTAGGAGATGCGGTGGTCGCAGTACCGCGTGAGGGTTCGCCGAACGCGTTGGTCCAATCCCTCCGAGATCTGATCGGGTGGCAGCGCCATCTCGATCTGAACCGGCCCCTTGGTCCGGCCGCTTCGCAGGACACTGATGCTGTACTCGAGGCCCGTCATCCAATTGCGGGATTCTGAGAAAAGGTCGGCTGGCGCCAGCACGAACATCTCTTCCGGGGTTTCGAGCGACAGCGAGATGACCTGGGGTCTGAGCTCCGCCACAGCACCATTGTCTAGTCGCGTGACCTGGTCGAGGCCCGTGTATGCGGTCTCTGCGAACCGCGGTCCGCACGAGGAGCCGAACCCTTTGACGCTTCCGTGCGTCAAAGTTGTGGACGTGTACAGGAGGAGGAGCCTCGCCACCATGACGTACGCCGTGCGCCGCCGGTTTCAGACTGCGCTCGCCGCCGGATGCGTGACGGTGCTCGCCGCTGGCTGCGGTCACGCGGCGTCAGGTTCGCATTCGGCATCGCCGGCACATCATGGTCGTGAGACCCAAGCGAGACCGCTGCCCGCCGTGGTGAACGGCGTGCCGCTGTTGGAACTTGCGAAGCGGGCACTCGGTGCCGCGAAGGCGTATTCCGTGTCGAACCCAGAGGACGTGCGGGCCGTGCTCACGACACAGGCCGCTCTCTATGCGCAGGTTCCGGCGGCGGGAGGTGCCGCGACCCCCGAGTACGTCGTCACACTCGGTGGGCGCTTCTCTTGTGGGTCCTGCGGGACGGCGGTGGCCGGCTCAACAGTCGTTCCTTCGTCCGCGGCTCGTGTCTCGACCATGGTCCTGCAGTTGCCCTTCCCCCTCGCCCCGGGAGCAACCACCGGCGTCGCCGTGGGTGCGGGCACGCCGGTCCTGGCCGAACTGGGGCACATCTACGACCTCGACCCCTATGTGAGGTCGCTGGCCGGAACCCCGGTCCCGATCGGTCCCCTGCCCGGCTAGTTCGAGGCTCCGGCGGCGCAACCGCCGTCAGGCTCTAGCCGTCGAGCCGTTCGAGCTCGGCGACGGCCTCGGCTACGGCCGAGAGCAACTCAGGCGGAGGGATGGGTTTGCGGACCATCTTGAACACCTTCGCCCCAATGCCCTGACCGACTGCATCAGGTGAATAGAACTCGAATGCGGAGTGGATGATCACCATCGGAGGCGGCGGATCGATCCGCTGCAGCAGGGAGACGCCGTCGAGCTTCGGCAGGTGGAGGTCCAAGATGAGGACATCGACGTACCGGTTGCTGAGGATCTCGAATGCGATCTCCCCGTCCTCGGCCTCCACCGTCTCGTAGCCTTGGAACTGGAAGATCACTCTGAGCGTCTCACGCAGCGCGGGCTCGTCTTCGACGATCAGCACGGTGCACTGAGACTTGGAACCTGCCTGCGGCTCGGGCTCGCGGCCGGTCGATTCCCGGACCCCTACCGCCTCGAGATGGGGCGGTGACTCGAATGCATCTTCTAAGACGGCGGCAATAGACAACTCGTTCTCCCCACCCGCCGTTGGTGACTGTTCGCAAGTGTAGCCAGACCACGCGCAGAGACTTCGACGACCCGAGGCGCGCGCCGTCCAGATTGCTGGACGCTAGGACGACACGTGGATGGGGAAGCTGAAGTGCTTGTTGTCGACGACCAAGGTGTACTTGCCCGGTGGGACCCGCGTGCTCGTGTTGGGCTTGTCCTGGTTCCAGGTTCCCGTGCCCGAGACCGTGGCGCCCGGGGCGAGCTGCGCGAAGCCCAAGGCGGGACAATTGACCAATTGCGGGCCCGGCCAGACCTCGTGGCCGCGGGAATTCGCGATCGCGTACCCGACCGAGCCGCAGGGACCCGCCTGCAGGGTCGTGCTGGTGGGGCCGGGAGCGACTCCCGCGTAAGGCGCGGTGTAGTTGCAGGACTTGGTGCCCGTGTTCTTGATGATGAACGTGATGTCGAGCGTCGATCCCGGGTGCAAGGTGAGGGTGTTGACCGCGACGAGCATCCGGGTGGTCTTGGAAGGGCATTCCCAGAACTTCACGTTGCCGACCGCGTCGAGCTTGGGGGCCGAGGAGTGGTGCGTGGTCGTGGTCCCGCTGTGGGCCGCCGCGGGGAGCCCGGCGGGCAGGACGAGCGCCGCCAGGACCAGCCCGGATGCCGCCGAGGCGGCCGCCGAGAAAGAAACCAACTTGTGTGGTCGCATCGCCGCCATCTCTCAAGCTTGTCCGATATGCGGTCGCAGCGGTCGGCGCGCGTCAGTCCGCAAAGGCGGGGATGACCTCGGTCCCCATGAGCTCGATGGTCTGCATGACCGACTCGTGGGGGATCTTGTAGGGGTTGACCAGGCAGAGCAACAGGTCGACGCCGGCCGCTTCGTACGCCTTGCACGCTTCGAGACACTCCGCCGGCGTCCCGAGCACGCAGGCGTTCGAGTCCGTCAGGTACTCGAGGCTGAGAAGGTCGAGCATGCCCGAGTCGTCGGTCTTCTTCATGTCGGCCGCGTAGGAGTAGGTGCCGAGGGACTCGTTGCGCTCGGCCATCCAGTCGGTGAGCGTTGCGATCTGGCGGGCGCCCGTCTTGGGGTACCACTCGAAGGACTCACGGGCATCGGCGATCGCCTTGTCGCGGTCGTTCGCGCAGATGGCCATCGTGAACGTGGCCGCCGCGTTGTGCACGAACGAGCCGATCGGCTCGGTGCACGCAGTGACCGCCTCGCGGTAGATGTCGATCTTGCGCTGGACCTCACTGGGCGGCAGACCGACCGCGAACGAGCACAGGCCGAGGCCGAGTTCGCCCACTTGCGCGTGGCCCTCGTCGCTCGTCGTGGCGCCCCACAGCGGCGGGTGCGGTTGCTGGAACGGCTTGGGCTGCACGCGTCGCTTGGGCATCTGCCAGTGCTTGCCCGCGAACTCGTACTCGTCGTTGGTCCAACACCCGACGACGTGCCCGATCGCCTCCTGCCACATCCCGCGGCTCTCGGCGGGGTCGATGCCGAAGCCCTCGAGCTCGGCCCTCGTGGCGGAGCGAC
Organism: Acidimicrobiales bacterium; assembly: GCA_036491435.1. Taxonomy (GTDB): domain Bacteria; phylum Actinomycetota; class Acidimicrobiia; order Acidimicrobiales; family RAAP-2; genus Bog-473. The sequence goes on along the minus strand of DASXBZ010000167.1, from coordinate 18,033 downwards.
CGGTGCCGAGGTCGACGCGGCCCTTCGAGATGAGATCGAGAACGGCGACCGACTCCGCGGTGCGAACGGGATGGTTGTAGGGCTTGGGCATCAAGCGCACCCCGTAGCCGAGCCGGATGCGCTCCGTGCGCGACGCGATGGCGCCGTAGAGCACCTCAGGGTTCGAGCAGTGCGAATACTCCTGCAGGAAGTGGTGCTCGACGGTCCAGAACGCGTGCCAGCCGAAGCGGTCGCCGGCGATCGCCTGCTCGAGCGTGTTCTGGTAGGCGACGAGCTCGCTGTCGGGCTCCCAGGGGCGTGGGACCGGGATCTCGTAGAACAGCGCGAACTTCATGGCGTCGGCTCCCCCGATTCTGGTGGTCCCGGAGCGTCCCGGGCGAGAACGGCGCCCTGTCCCTATCAGCCCGCCTGTCTCGGGCGCAACCAAACCCGGAGGGCGCCGTGGCCACAGGCCGAGGTCAGCGGCGGCGGGGGCGGGGGCGGGGGCGGGGGCGGACGCGGGGGCAGCGGCGGGGGAACCCTGCCTCGAATTGGGCGCCCGCGCCGGTTATAGCGACAATTGGCCCACAAAAGGGGCCGGTTTGCCCTGTCAAGGGATCTCTTCGCTCCGCTATCTTTTTGTGATCGTCGTAACAACCCCTGTTCACAATCCGGAGTCCGTTCCGACCGCCGAAGAGCCCGCGCCTCGCCGTCGAGTGGAAAAGGCGCGCCATCGTCGCGGCGCGTTTCGGTGGCGGGCTGTGGTCGGGCCGATCATCGTGGTTGCGGCCGTCACGGCAGCCGTCGTGGCGTTCGTGCCCACCGGCACGCCGGTGACGAACGATCCTCCCCCGGCGAACGCCCTGTCCCCCGCGCAGACCTTCGGCCATGCGGATGGCCTGATCTCGGATCCGTTCGTGCTTCCCACACCGAGACTGGACTACATGTACTCCAGTGGTATCGACGGTGTCGGGCAGCTGCACATGCCCGAACGGACTTTCACCGTCATGGGCCATTTCTCGTTCGTGCGAGATGCCATGCCCACGCTGCCGGCCTGGGTGGAACCGAACACCGGGTTGTGGTCGCCGGACGTGCGGAAGGTCGGCAACGTCTACGTGATGTGGTTCTCAGGTCACGATTGGCTGTACCGGCTCCCTTGGGGCCACATGGACGAGTGCATCGGCATCGCGACGTCGGCGTCACCGACCGGGCCGTTCGTCTCGCCCTCCCACAGCCCAGCCATATGTCAGGTCTCGGAGTACGGCGACATCGACCCCCGAACGTTCGTCGCGCCGGACGGCCAGGAGTGGATCTACTGGAAGAGCGACGGCAATGCGGGCTCCCTCCCCACCCACATCTATGGTCAACGCCTCGCGAGTGACGGGAGAACCCTGACCGGACGCACGGTTTCGCTCCTCACCAACGACCTCCCATGGGAGGGGCCGGTGATCGAAGCCCCCCAAATGGTCCACGTGGGCAACCGGTACTTGCTCTTCTTCTCGGGGAACATCTCAGAGGGCTCCAATTCCGGCGTCGGGCTCGCGCTGTGCCAGGGGCCGGGTGGTCCGTGCACCTCGCGCTACGCCGGGCCTTGGCTGGGATCCAACATCCAAGGTGCCGGCCCCGACGAGCAGACCAACTACACGCAGAACGGCGTCACGTGGATGCTCTACACGCCGAACGCGATCTATTACCCCTTTGCGTACCCGAAGCTGGTCGCGGCGCGCGTCGCCTTCACCGCGACTGGCATGCCGTACATCGCCGACCGCCAGGGAATGGTGCCCGGGATCACCGCAGGGAAGGACGGGCAGGTCGGCGACAGTTAGCGGCCCAACGTGACGCACCTTCGTGGTGCGGCGCGGGTCCGAAATCACGAACCGGAGGCGACAGGCGACATGCGCGGACTGGACGGGCGGACCTACATCGTGACGGGGGCCGCCTCAGGCATCGGCCGGGCCACGGCGTCCAGGCTGCTCGAAGAGGGGGCGAGCGTCATGGGGGCGGACCTGGTCGACGAGCCCGCCGCGGCACCGGGCAATGACGAAGCAGGGCCCCGCTGGTCGTTCGCCCGTTGTGACGTCACCGACGAGGCGGCTGTCGAGGCGCTCGTCGCGGGCGCCGTCGCGTTCGGCGGCGCAGTCGACGGGTTGGTCAACGCGGCCGGGGTCGCCGGCGGTGGACCCGTGCACATGCTCCCGGAGAGCGAATGGGCGCGCGTGATCGCGGTGAACCTGACCGGGACGTTCCTGACCGCGAAGCACGTCATTGCGCAGATGCTGCGGCAGCCGGCGCGGGCGGATGGATCCCGTGGGTCGGTCGTGACCGTCGCCAGCATCGAAGGGCTCGAGGGCACGGCGGGCGGCAGCGCGTACAGCGCGTCCAAAGGTGGCGTGGTGATCCTGACGAAGAACATGGCGATCGACTACGCCGGGCGGGGCATCCGGGTCAACGCGATCTGTCCAGGGTTCATCGAGACGCCGATGACCGACGCGGTGTTCGGGCCCGGCATGGATGCGGCGCGGGCCGATGTGCTGCGCGAGCACAAGCTGGGCCGGCGCATGGGCCGGCCGGACGAGATTGCAGCCGCCGCCGCGTTCTTGTTGTCCGACGATGCGTCGTTCGTGACGGGCCACGCGCTGCCCGTGGACGGCGGCTACACGGCCGGCCGGGACCACGGGGTGACCGAGATGCTGGGGTTGTCGGGACCCGAGTAAGGGGACGTGCGGCGACCGCGCCGGCGTCACCAAATCGTCACTGCGTCTACCGCGTCCGTCGGCAGAAGAGCCGGCCGGCTTACGGTCTTCAAGGGGTCTCCCCCGCGTGCCTATGCATCGGCTCTTGACCGGGCGGCGTGGGCCGTAGATACTTAAGTGAATGCTTAACCAACCTCCCGTCGACGAGGTGTTCCGGGCGTTGGGGGATCCAACCCGGCGGACGATGATCGAGCACCTGGTCCGGGGCCCGGCCACGGTCAGCCAGTTGGCGCAGCCCCTCGAGATCACGTTGTCCGCAGTGGTCCAGCACCTGGCCATCCTCGAGTCGAGCGGCCTGGTCAACTCGGAGAAGGTCGGCCGCACCCGCACCTGCCGGATCGAGCCGGTGGGCCTGCAGTTGGCGGCCGACTGGTTCGCCGGTCAGCGCGCCCTTTGGGAGCGCCGCCTCGACCGCCTCGGCGAGGTGCTGGCCGAAGACGTTCGAAACGAGAAATGAAATGAGAGGAGCAACATCATGACCACCAGTACCGCAGAACACGGCACGTTCGTCCTCAGCCGTACGTATCCGGTCACGCCCGAGCGCGTCTTCGCCGCCTGGGCCAGCCGCGAGGCCAAGATGCGCTGGTTCGGCGCTCCCGACACAGAGGACCCGAACTTCAAACTCGACTTCCGCGTCGGCGGCACGGAGAGCACAAGCGGCGGCCCGCCCGACGGGCCCGTTCACACGTACCAGGCGACGTACCACGACATCGTCCCCAACGAGCGCATCATCTACGGCTACACGATGGACGCCGACGCCAAACGGATCTCGGTCTCGGTCACCACTGTGGAGTTCGCGCCTGCGGGTGACGGCACGACGTTGACGTTCACCGAGCAGGGGGTGTTCCTCGACGGCCAGGACACGCTGGTCATCCGCGAGAAGGGCACAAGCGAGTTGCTCGACCAGCTGGGGGCATCGTTGGCCTAAGGGGTGGAGCTCACACGGCGCAGTCACAATTGAAGCTGCACCAGCGAATAGTCAGCACTAAGCCATGCTGGCTCAACGAGGCCGTCGTTGAACTCGTTAAGGAACGAACGGCCATTCGTGTTCAGTTCAGGCGACACAATCGCCGTATGCAACCGCGCGCAGGAAAAGGTGCTCCCCCTTAGCCGAGGACGATCCGCCCACCGCTGTAGTCCAACACCACCCACCCATAGCGCTTCAGTTGGTCAGAGCCCAAGAGGCCCTGCGTGCCGCCCAAGGCGATCGACCCGAAGGATGTGTTCCCGACCAACTGGGGGTACAACGGCTGCCCGGGCACCGACCATCGTCCGCTGTGCACGAGCGGGACCGTGATCACCGAGCAGACGGTCGCCTGCCGTTGGGCCAGGTTGGTACGCGGCAACGACTGGGCCCGGGCCAAAGACGTCGACACGACACTCTGGGAGGAGCCGGTGTCGACGACGAAGCTCCGGCGTGGCCCGCTCCCGAAGCGGACGGGCACACTGAGAGAGACGTCGCCGGGGAGCGGCGAGACCGTCACCGGCACCGTGGTCCCGCCGCCCTGGGTGAGCACGGGCGCCGGCGCCGGGCCAGTCGGGCCGGTGAACGAAGCCTCGTTGGGCAGGGGCTGTCCCTGTGGGCCCGGCAACAGCAGGTCGCCGGCCGCAAAGTCGATGCGCACCGCGCCGAAACGAGCTAAGACGTCCGAGCCGAGGAGCCCCACGGGCTCTCCCTTCCCGCCGATCTGCGGCAGCGTCGCGGACGTCAGTGTCTGCGGCGCCAGGTTGACGCCCTCGAGCGACCACTGGCCCACCGTGACGGGACGCGCCGTCCCCGTGCAGTTCACGCCGGTGAACGCCGTCGGCCGACCCGCCGAGGGAAGGTGGAGCCGGCGCGCCAGTCGGGCGTCGATGGTCGACTGCCCGGCACCCGAGTCGAGCACGAACGGAAACGGGCCCTGGGCGCCGACGCAGACGTTGACCAGTTCGGCGACCTGTCCTGCCACGGTGCTGACCTCGATGGGAACTCGGCTGCCACCTCCGGGCAGTGGCGTGGCCGCCGTGCAGCCGTCGGCGGCCGAGGGCAGCGCGAACGTCACTTCGGGCTCCACATGCACACGTGAAGCGGATGCTGCGCCACCGCCGAAGGCGGCCAGCACCACTCCCAAGAGCAGGGCAAGCGCCGGACCGGCGACACGCGAGCCGCGGGCCCAGCGCCACGACGGGCGCGCCGACAACGCCCTACCTCGTCAGCGCGATGCGCGCCGTCGCCATCGCCATGCGCACCCCGAGGACGAGCATGGCCAGTGGCAGCGCCAGACGGCGCCAGCCGCTGGTTGTGCGGACGGTGAAGCGGAGCGCGGATCGGTGGTGCGCCACCATCATGCGGTACGGGCGGCGGGCCGTGCTCACCCCCTGCACATGGGTGACCGCGGCGGTGCCTGCGAAGCCGACGCCCCAGCCTGCGTGATGCGCCCGCCAGCACAGGTCCGTGTCCTCGAGGTACATGAAGTAGGCCTCGTCGAAGCCACCCAGTTCCTCGAGCGCATCGCGGCGAGCCATGAAGCACGAACCCGAGACCCAGTCCGCCGCGGTCACTGTGTCGCCTTCGGGGGCGCCCGGGTTGTAGCGCTTGGTGAAGGGGTTGTCGGGTTTGAACTGCGCGAGCAGCGCGTGGCCCGCCGCGTCCGTGAACGACGGGAAGGCCCGGACGGAGGGGTACACCTCGCCCGTGTCCGTCAAGACCCGCGGGCCGACGATCGCCCAGGCGGGCCGGGCCTCGAGGACCGACCGCAGCGCGTCCAGCGCGCCGGCGTGCACCTCGAGGTCGGCGTTCGACACAAGCACCCATTCCGGTGGAGACGGTTCCGCGGCGAGTGCGGCGAGCCCGCGGTTCACCCCGCCCCCGTAGCCGACGTTGCGGCCCGGGCGCACGACCCGCACCGGGGAAGGCCGCGGCCCGTCGAGCACCGACGCCAGCGCGGCCTCGGTGCTCCCCGGGGCACCGTTCTCGACCACGACCACCGAGGCGGCGCCGGCGGCGAGAATCGAGCGCACGGCGCCCTCGAGCAGCGGCCCGGCGTCGTGGTCGACGACGACGGCGGCGATTGCTCCGGGCACGGGCGGCTCAGTAGTCCCTGGTGAAGCGGAACTTGATCAGCGCACGCATCGCGCCGAACCCGTCACGCCAGGTGATCTTCTTCCCCTCGTCGGGCTCGCGGCCCGCGTAGGAGATCGGCACCTCGTAGATCCGGTGGCCGCGTCGCAGGATCTTGGCCGTGATCTCGGGCTCGAAGTCGAAGCGGTTCGACACGATCGCGAGCCCGTCGAGCACCTGGGAGTCGAAGAGCTTGTAGCAGGTCTCCATGTCCGAGAGCGTGGAGCTGTAGAGCACGTTGGTGACCAGCGAGAGCAGGCGGTTGCCCAACCAGTGCATCGGCAGCATGTTCTTGCGCTCGCCGGTGAAGCGGCTGCCGTAGACGACGCGTGCCTTGCCGCGCAGGATCGGGTCGAGCAGCTTGGGCCAGTCATTGGGGTCGTACTCGAGGTCGGCGTCCTGGATCAGCACGAGGTCACCGCGCGCCTCGGCCAGGCCTGTCCGGATGGCCGCACCCTTGCCCTGGTTCTTCGCATGGCGCAGCACGCGCACGGTGGAATCCTCCAGCGCGCCCAGCACCTTGTCGGAACCGTCGCTCGAGCCGTCGTCGACCGCGATGACCTGGAGCCGGACGGGCATTTCGACGGCCCGCATGCGCCGGATGACCTCCGCCACCGTGGCCCGCTCGTTGTAGACCGGCATGATCACCGTCAGGGAGGCGTAGGTCCGCGGTTCGGGCATCTCGGTCAGTTCAGCGTCGGCGTCGGTCATGTCCCCTGCTTCACCTTCTGCTCGAAGTACTCGATCGTGCGCTCGATCCCCTCGGCGAGCCCCGTCGTGGGCTCCCAACCGAGCGCGGTTCGGGCCAGCGTGATGTCCGGACAGCGCCGCGTCGGGTCGTCCTTGGGCAACGGTTCGAACGTGATGCCGGACGACGACCCGGTGGCCTCGAGCACGAAGTGCGCCAGCTCCAGCATCGTCCGCTCGTCGGGGTTCCCGATGTTGACGGGTCCGGTCAGCGAAGAATCGAGCAGCGCGACCAGGCCGGCGATCTCGTCGTCGACGAAACAGAGGCTGCGGGTCTGGCTCCCGTCGCCGTAGACGGTCAGCGGTTCACCGCGCAGCGCCTGCACGATGAAGTTGGACACCACGCGCCCGTCCCCCGGCGAGAGACGGGGGCCGTAGGTGTTGAAGATGCGCACGATCCCCACGTTCACCCCGTGGGTGCGGTGCATGGCCATCGTCAGGCTCTCGGCGAACCGTTTGGCCTCGTCGTAGACGCTGCGCGGCCCGGTGGGGTCGACGTTGCCCCGGTACGACTCGACCTGAGGGTGCACCTCGGGGTCGCCGTAGACCTCGCTGGTGCTCGCCATCAGGAACCGTGCGTCGTGGGCCCGGGCGAGCTCGGCCAGGCGGCGGGTGCCCTCGCTCCCCACGGCGAGGGTGTCGAAGGGCCGGGCCAGGTACGCCGGCGGCGAGGCCGGCGACGCGAGATGGCACACGGCGTCGACCGGCTCGTCGTCACCGAGATCCACCTTCTCGCTCACGTTCGTGACGATGAGGCGGAAGCGCTCGAGCTCGAGCAGGTGTGCGACGTTCTCCTTCGACCCCGTCGACAGGTCGTCGAGGCACACCACGGTGTCCCCCCGTTCGAGCAGCCGCTCGCAGAGGTGCGAGCCGAGGAAGCCCGCGCCGCCCGCCACCACGACCCGGCTCACTGGCGCCCGATCCCGGTGTAGGAGAAGCCCATGCGACGGACGGCCGCGGGGTCGAGGAGGTTGCGCGCGTCGACGATGTTGGGCTCGGCCATAACCGCCAGGACCCGCGCGAAGTCGAGCCAGCGGAACTCGTCCCATTCGGTCAGCACCACGAGCGCCCGGGCGCCGGCGGCCGCGTCGTAGGGGTCGGCGCGCAACAGCAGCCCGCGGAGGTCCTCGGGACCACCGCCGTCGGGGTCGGCGTCGGCGTCGGCGTCGACCGTGGGGTCGAAGGCCTGCACCCGGGCGCCCAGACCGGCCAGGCGGTGGCTGATGTCGAGGCTCGGCGAGTCACGCCGGTCGTCCGTGTTGGCCTTGAACGTGAGCCCCCACACCGCGACCGTCGTCCCGTCGAGCGAGCCGCCGCACGCCGTCACCACCTTGGACACCACGCGCTCGAGCTGCTCGTCGTTCGACGCGATCGCGCCGGCGAGCAGCGAGAAGTCGTAGCCCGCCTCCTGCGCCGAATGGAGCAGAGCCCTGGTGTCCTTGGGCAGACACGAGCCGCCCCAGCCGGGGCCGGGCCGCAGGAACTCGAACCCGATGCGCTTGTCGTAACCCAGGCCGAGCAGTACGTCGCGGGCGTCGGCGCCCACCTCCTCGCACAACCCCGCCAAGGCGTTGACGAAACTCAGTTTGGTGGCCAAGAACGCGTTCGACGCGTACTTGATCGTCTCCGATGTCGTCGCGTCCGTGACGATCAGCGGCGCGCCGGTCGACACAAAGAGCTCGCCGACCTTGGCCGCCGCCTGCGGATCCTCCGCACCCACCACGATGCGGTCCGGGTTCAGGCTGTCATGGACCGCCGTACCCTCGCGGAGGAACTCGGGGTTGGAGACCACGCTGATGTCGGCCCGGCCGATGACCTGCTCGACCATGGTGGCTGAGCCCACGGGCACCGTTGACTTGTTCACCACGATCGTGCCCGGCTCGAGGTGCGACCCGATCTCCTTCGCCGCCGCCTCGACATAGGAGAGGTCGGCCGACCCGTCCGCGCTCATGGGCGTGGGCACGCAGAGGAAGACGAACTCGGCGCCGGCGACCGCGTCGACGGACGACTCCACGAAACGCAGGTTCCCGGCGGCCACCGCGCCGGCGACCAGCTCGTCGAGGCCTGCCTCCACGATCGGCATGCGGCCCGAATGCAGCGCGGCGAGCCGGTTCGGCTCGCGCTCGGCCAGCACCACGCGATGCCCGAAGTGGGCCAGCGTGGCCGCTGAGGGCAGACCCACGTAGCCCGCGCCGATCACGGCGACGGAGCGGCGGTTCCCCCTCGTGGTGCGGCCATTGGGGCTCACGCGGGCGCCTGCGCTTCCTGCGCGCGCAGGGCGGGGACGAGACGAGAGAGCGCGTCCTGCCAGTCAGGCAGTGCCGGAAATCCACTCAGGCGCAAGGCCATGTTGTCGAGCACCGAGTAGGCCGGACGCGGCGCCGGATCGTCCCGGTCGGTGGTGCGGATCGGCTTGACCCGCTCCGGGTCGGCTCCCGCCGCCGCCAGGATGGCCCGAGCGAAGCCCCACCACGTGGTGACCCCGCGGTTGGTCACGTGGAAGATACCGGGACGCCGGTCCAGACCCAGGGTCACCACCGCCGGCGCCAGATCGGCGGTGAAAGTGGGTGAGCCCTGCTGGTCGTCGACGAACTGCAGGTCGCCGTCGCCGTCGGCCAGGCGCAACACGGTCCGCACGATGTTCTTGCCGTGCGCGCCGCACAGCCACGACGTGCGCACGATCGTCGAGCCGGGCCTGCACTCGCGTTCTCCCGCGAGCTTCGACATGCCGTAGACCGACGTGGGGCACGGCGGGTCCGATTCGCGGTAGGGCCGCGTGCCCGTCCCGTCGAAGACGTAGTCGGTCGACACGTAGACCATGTGGGCGCCCACCGCCGCGGAGGCCTCGGCGACATGGCGCGTGCCGATCGCGTTCACGGAGTAGGCGGCGTCGACCTCGGTCTCGCACAGGTCCACCGCGGTGAACGCGCCACCGTGCAGCACGACCTCGGGGCGGAACGAGGCGAACGTGTGCTGCACGGCGTCACGGTCGTCGACCGGCATGGTGTCGATGTCCGTGGCGAGCACCTCGTGGCGCAGCCCCGGTCGAGGACCCTCGGGACCCAGCAGCGCGCAGCGCACGCCGCCGACCGGGACACTCCCGGCCAGGGCATCGGCCAGGTCCCGGCCGAGTTGCCCGTACGCCCCCGTGATCAGGATCCGCACCCCTTACCCCTCAGCCCGCTCCGGTGCCCCAGGCTCCTTCGGCGACGGGGGCACGGGCCATCAGGGGTTCCCACCAATCGCGGTGCTCGGCGTACCACGCCACCGTGTCCGCCAAGCCCTGGTCCCACTCGACCGAGGGGGCCCAACCCAGTTCGCGCCGCAGCTTCGAGTTGTCCAGCACGTAGCGCCGGTCGTGGCCCGGCCTGTCCGGCACGATCGTCTTGAGCGATTCGGGCTTCCCGAGCGCCGCGAGGATCCGGTCGGCCACCTCCATGATGGAGGCCTCCACGCCGCTTCCCACGTGGTAGGTCTCGCCGACCTTGCCTCGCGCCAATACGGCGTCGATCGCGGTGCAGTGGTCGACGACGTGCAGCCACTCGCGGCGGTTCTCCGTGCTCGCATAGAGCGTGAGCGGCTTGTCGTCCAACGCCAATGCGCAGAAGTGCGGGATGAGCTTCTCGGGGAATTGGTAGGGCCCGTAGTTGTTGGCGCAGTTCGTGATCGTGATCGGCAGCTCGTAGGTCTCGGCGTAGGCGCGCACGGCGTGATCCGCTCCCGCCTTGGAGGCGTTGTACGGCGTACGCGGCCGGTAGGGCGAGTCCTCGTGGAACGCCTCGTCGGTGTCGAGGGGCAGGTCGCCGTACACCTCGCAGGTCGAGACGTGGTGGAACCGGTCGACGCCCGCCTGGCGGGCCGCCTCGAGCATCGTCTGGGTCCCGAGCACGTTGGTGCGGAAGAAGAGGCCCGGGTTCAGGACCGCCAGCGAGTTGTGCGACTCGGCGGCGAAGTGAACGATCGTGTCGATCTCCTCTCCCCGCAGGGTCTTCTCGGCGACGGCCGGGTCGCAGATGTCCCCCTGGACGAAGACGATCTGGTCCTCGATGTCGGACAGGTTGGGTCGGTTGCCGGCATAGGTGAGCACGTCGTAGACGACGACATGGTCCTCGGGGTGCTGCTCGACCCAATAACGGGCGAAGTTCGACCCGATGAAACCGGCACCTCCCGTGACGAGAAGGCGCATAGTGCCCGTGATTCTAGCCCAGCCTCAGAACCCCTCCTCTGAGCTGGCAGGGCCCTGACCGGGCCTTCTCGTTCACTCCGGTCGCAGGTGCACGACGTCGCCGGCACTGACCAGCCGCCGGCCCGACCGGGTCTCGACCACCAGGTGCCCGGCGTCGTCGATGGCGGACGCGGCCCCGGTCAGCTCTTCGTTCGGCAGGGTGACCCGGACCCGCTGGCCGAGCGTCGCGCAGCGGTGCCGCACCTCCTCGAGCAGGGCCCGCCTCCCCGCCTCGTGGTCGAGAAACGGGCGGCGGGGGCCCAGCCTCTCGAGCAGCAGATCGAGGAGGACGCCCTTGTCCACCGGCTGCGCGGTGCGACCGGCGTCATCCAGGCAGGTGCCCCCCGCCTCCGCCGGGCCCGGCCACGCCACGTTGAGGCCGATCCCCACCACGACGCCCCGCACCCGGGTGCCCTCGAAGTCCGCTTCGGCCAGCACCCCCGCCAGCTTCGACCCGTCCACCAACAGGTCGTTCGGCCACTTCAGGACCGGCTCCACGCCCGCCAACTCGGCGCAGGCGTCGGCCGCCGCCAGCGCCACGGCCACCGAGCAGTGGTGGAGGTCATCGGCCGCGCAATCCGGGCGCAGGAGGACCGACGCCAGCAGGTTCGCCCCCGGCGGCGACTCCCAGCGCCGATCGAGGCGGCCCCGTCCGGCGGACTGGTGCTCGGCTACGGCCACCAGTCCCTCGGCAGCGCCCTGCCGTGCCTGGTCCAAGACATAGGTGTTGGTCGAGTCGATCTCGGCGAAGCGTCGGATCTCCCACGCCCCGGCCCACATGGCACACACCATACGGGGCGTGCAAATGTGAGGGACCCGTTCTCCGGAGGAAAAACCCAGCGTGCTCGACAAGATCCTCATTGCCAATCGCGGCGAGATCGCCGTCCGTGTCATCCGGACGTGCCGCGAGATGGGCATCGGCACCGTCGCCGTGTACTCCAACCTCGACCGTGACGCGCTGCACGTGCGCATGGCCGACGAGGCCTACGCACTCGGCGGGGAGACGGCGGCCGACAGCTACCTGAACACCGACGCCATCCTGGCGGCCATCGAGCAGAGCGGCGCCGACGGGGTCCATCCCGGGTACGGCTTCTTTTCCGAGAACACCGACTTCGCCCGCGCCATCACCGAGCGGGGCGTCACCTTCATCGGTCCGCCGCCCGAGGCCATCGAGGTGATGGGCGACAAGATCAGCTCCCGTGTGGCCGCGGAGAAAGCGGGCGTCGCCGGGGTGCCCGGTCGCTCCGAGCCCCTGACCTCCCCCGACGAGGTGGTCACGTTCGGCGACGAGCACGGATGGCCCGTTGCCATCAAGGCCGCCTACGGAGGAGGCGGGCGCGGCATGAAGGTCGTCGCCTCGGCGGCCGAGGCGGCCGAGGCCATGGAGTCGGCCGCCCGCGAGGCGCAGGCGTACTTCGGGCGTCCCGAGATCTACCTCGAGCGCTATCTCGGCTGGCCGCGCCACGTCGAGATGCAGGTGCTCGCCGACCAGCACGGCAACACGCTGTGGCTCGGCGAGCGCGACTGCTCCGCCCAGCGGCGGCACCAGAAGCTCGTCGAGGAGAGCCCGGCACCCGACTTCCCCGACGACATCCGCCAAGCCATGGGCAAGGCGGCAGTGAAGGTGTCGAAGGCGTGCGGCTACTACAACGCGGGCACCGTCGAGTTCCTGTACCAGGACGGCGAGTTCTACTTCCTCGAGATGAACACCCGGCTCCAAGTCGAACACCCGGTCACCGAGCTCGTCACCGGGCTCGACCTCGTCGCCTGGCAGATCCGCATCGCCTCGGGCGAGGCCCTCGACTTCTCCCAGAAGGACATCACCCGCAACGGGCACGCGATCGAGGTGCGCATCAACGCCGAGGATCCAAGCGGCGGGCGTTTCACCCCGTCGCCGGGCACCCTGACCTCGTTCCAGCAGCCGTCGGGACCCGGTGTCCGCCTCGACGCCGGCTACGAAAGCGGCGACACCGTCTCGCAGTACTACGACAACCTGATCGCCAAGCTCATCGTCTGGGCGCCCGACCGAGAGGCCGCCCGGCGCCGGATGCTCCGGGCCATCGCAGAGACGCGTATCACCGGCGTCGCCACCACGCTGCCGGCCGACGTCGCCATCCTCAGCCATCCCGACTTCGCTGCTGCGAGACACTCGACCAAGTGGGTCGAGGAGACGCTCGACCTGAGCGACCTGGTGGCCGAGACACCCGGTGCTCCCGCACAACCGGCCGGCGACGAAGAGGTACCGACCGTCGAACGCGACGTGACGGCCGAGGTCGACGGCCGCCGGTACTCGGTTCGCCTGTGGGTCCCGGACCTCGGCCCGGCCATCGGGCCGGCCCGCCCGGCCGGCCGGCCCAAGCGAGCCGCCTCCTCCGCCGTCGCCGGCACAGGCTCGGGCCAGGTAACCGTGCCGATGCAAGGCACGATCGTGAAGGTGCTCGTCGCGGTGGGCGACGTCGTCGAGGTAGGCCAGACGATCTGCCTCCTCGAGGCGATGAAGATGGAGAACGCGGTGGCGGCCGAAAAGGACGGGGTGATCAAAGAGGTACGCGTGAGCGCGGGCGACTCGGTCGGCGCGGGCGACGTCGTCGCGGTCATCGAGTAGGTGTCCGCCGGGGCGTCCGCAACCGCTGCGGCCAAGGACGCGGCTGCTGCGGTCATCGACGACCGCCTGGACGAGCTGGTCGCGCTCAGCCACTTCGTCCACGAACACCCCGAGCTCTGTTATGGCGAGAAGGTGTCGGCCCATGCGGTGGCCGAAGCCATCCGAGCCGGCGGCCTGGACGTCACAGAGGGCGTCTACGACCTGGACACCGCGTTCGAGTCACGCGCCGGGAAGGGCGAACTCGTCGTCGCCGTATGCGCGGAGTACGACGCGCTCCCCGAGATCGGTCATGCCTGCGGCCACAACATCATCGCCGCCACCGCCGTCGGCGCGGGCCTGGCGTTGGCGGAAGTGGCCGAAGACGTCGGGCTGACGGTGCGCGTCCTCGGCACGCCCGCCGAGGAGGGGGGAGGGGGGAAGGTACTCATGCTCGAACGCGGCGCCTTCTCCGGCGTCCACGCCGCGATGATGGTGCACCCGTGGCCCTCCGAGTGGCTCTCGGCGACCTGCCTGGCCGTGGCGCATTTCGACGTCCGCTACCACGGCCGTGAGGCCCACGCGTCGGCGGCGCCCTGGGAAGGGGTCAATGCGCAGGACGCGCTGACCGTGGCGCAGGTGGCCATCGCCGTGTTGCGCCAACAACTACGGCCGGGCGACCAGGTCCACGGCGTCGTGACGGAGAGCCCCGGCGCCGCCAACGTGATCCCGGGCGCGATGACAGCGCGATACATGGTCCGTTCACGCACGGCGGCAGGACTCGCGGCCCTGCGTCCTCGCGTCGAGGCCTGCTTCGAGGCCGGTGCGCTCGCCACGGGCTGCACCCTCGAGTACGAAGAACTCTCGCCCGTGTACTCCCACATGGAGCCCGATAAGGCGCTCCTCAGCGCCTACCGCGCGAACGCCGAGACCCTCGGCAGGCGCTTCGACGCCGACGACGCAGGCGCGCCGCAGCCGACCTTGTCGACCGACATGGCGAACGTGTCGCTGGCGGTGCCGACGATCCACCCATTGATGGCAATCGAGGCGGACGGCGCCGTCAATCACCAGCGCGAGTTCGCGGCTGCGTGTGTGACACCCTCCGCAGACGCCGCGGTCCGCGACGGCGCGGTCGCGTTGGCCTGGACGGCCATCGACGCGGCAATGGACACCGAACTCCGCAGCCGGCTGCTTTCCCGGGCGTGATCACCGAGCACGCGGTGCTCGAGGTCGTACCCGGTCGCGAGAGCGAGTTCATGGAAGCGATGGCGAGCGCCACGCGTTTTATCGCGGGTAGCCCAGGATTCGTGTCGCTGCGGGTCGAGCGGTGCATCGAGGTTCCTAATCGGTTCCTGCTCCTGGTCGAGTGGGAACGCCTCGAGGACCATACCGATGGGTTCCGCGGCTCGGCCGCCTACGAGGAATGGCGAACCGCTTTGCACCATTTCTACGACCCCTTCCCGGTCGTGGAACATTTCGAGACCGTCGTCAGCACAGACAGACGGACATGAGCGAAACACCGTCGGCCGAACCGCCCTGGCCGATGAACGTCCTCGTCGCGATCGGGGCCCCGGAACCCGGCGCGGCTCCCGGCTGGTGGGCGGCGACGACGGCCGCGCTTCCGGCCACGGCGAAGGTCGTGATCGGTGTTGCGGACCCCGCAACGCTGGCGAACCGCACGAGCCAGGACCGGTCGTCTGGTTACTCACACATGCCGCCCTGGTCCTCTGCCCGAGCTCGGCGGACGGCTTCGGATTCGTGCCGTTCGAGGCGGCCTTGGCGGGCACGGCCTCGCTGTCGGTGTCCTATGGGCCGTTTCGAGAGCTCGGAGGCGAGACACCGGTCTGGGCCACGGCGTGGAACGCCGTCGCGTTCGCCGACGCGGCCCAGCGCCTCCTTGACGACCCGAAACTCGGTGACCGCCAATCCGCCGCCCGGCGGGCGGTCGCGGCAGACCTCACCTGGGACAAGACGGCCAGCCATCTGGTGCGCGCCTTTCGCGATGTACTTTCCCGTCCTGCCTCGTCGACAGACGAGCCTTGGCCGACGGCCCAAACGTTCGACGAACGCGACGCCGAACGTGCCACGTCTGTGGCGCAGGCACGATCGGCGGGCCCCCGTGAGCGTCCGAGCAGGGCCCGACATCTCGCTGCACGGTTCCGCAGAACCTGAGCAGGCGCCCTTAGGGCGTCGGGACGCGTCGTGTTGGCACCACCGCGTCCAGGACTCCGAGCTTCACCACCGTGTAACCGATCCCGAGCGCCTTGAGGTGGTCCTCGAATGTCTGCTCCGTGTACGGGCCGGGGCCAGGCTGAGGATTGCCGAAGACGTCAGTGGCCCGTGACACCTGATCGGGTGCGAAGAAGAGCCACGCAGGAATCTTGGCCGACGCCACTTCGGCGGCGAGGCCCGACGACCGAACGACGTCGTAGGGCGAAGGGCTGATAGCCGGGCTCCCTCCACTCAGGAAGTCGAGGTCGTAGGCGGTCCAGTAGTCGCCGTAGGCGGCGGTGATGTGGTGCTGCCGCATGGCCTGTACCGCCTGCTCCATCGGAGCGTCGCCCTGGCGCCAGCTGGTGAAGAAGGAGGCCGGGACGCCTGCAGTGCGGGCGCCGGCAACGGTGAGACACAAGGCGGCGATGACTCCCACTGCGGCGAGCAATAGTGCGCCCTGAGCGACGGCACTGTGCGTGTGGTTCGCCCGTGGCGCCTTTGCGCGCAGTGTCCCGAGGGACGTAGCGAACAAGAGGACCACAATCGTCGGCAGGTAGATGCCATAGCGGCCGTCGTGCCAAAAGGCAGTTCCCGGGGCGGCGGCGTACAGGAACGGATACGCGACGACGCCCGTTGCCAGTGCGGCCGGGACCAGCGTGGTGCGCTCTCCCACCGCGACCCACACGGCGCGGACGCACGCCGCTGTTATCAGCACGAGCACGACGGCATAGAGCAGCTCGCCGACAGCGCCTCCGCCCACCCACTCCCCGCTGCCGAGCGTGCGCACGCCGAGCTGCAACGGCAGCATGTAGTGGAAGAAGACGGACAACCGGTCGCCGTAGGTCGCGCCGCCGTTCGCGGCAAATGAGCTGCTCTTCAGGGACGCGAATCCCGTGTGCGCGTTGGCGTACAACCACGGCAGCGAACCGACCAGACCACCCCCGACGAGGAGCGCCAGCGCGCCCAATCGCGACGGCTCCATGTCCTGCGTTGTCTGACGTGGAGCAGCGGATCGTGATGCGGCCCACCACCAGGCAAGCAGCAGCACGAGACACGGAAGCGCGAAGTACCAGATCTCGGGAGAGGCCCACCACCCGAGTCCGAGCGCCCCGCCGAGGAGGAGGAACGTGCCCGGGCCTGCCCGACGGCGGTAGACCCTGACGCAGCAGAGAATGGCAACGAGCCCGCAACAGAGGGTCGCCTCGCGGAAGCCTCCCTCGCGCACCGATTGCCAGATCACAACGAATGGCCACACCCAGACCGCTCCGGTGGCCGCGAACGACAACGGACGGCTCCTCGTCGCCGCGAAGGTAAGGGCTCCGACGAGGATGGCGGCGACTGCGCAGAGCACCGCCGGCGTGCCGTTGAGTGCCGGCTCACCGCCTCCTCCGACCTTCAGGCCCAGGGCCACCAGGTAGGGCTCCAGGCCGCCGTAGTGCTGTCCCGGGTAGAACGCAGTGAAGTGCCCGCCGTCGATGGCACGGCCCATGATGCCGACGATCGCCTCGTCACCCCATATCGGGAGCTCTACGAGGAGCCACACCCGCAGGACCAACCCGTAGAGGATCGCGAGCGCCGCCGCGACGAACACGACTGACACGACGGGGTTGATCGAAGCCCGGGACCGTGACGTCATGGCCTCCGGGGATATCCGGGTCTCCACGACGGTTCCCGCTTCTGCACGACCCGACATCACGTCGTGCGTTCCGCCGCCGGACGTGCTCATCGCCTAGGTCCCGGGCGCTGGACCGACGAACATGTCGAGACACTCCTCGAGGCCGACGATCTCGATGTCGTCCCGGCGACGCCGCGCCCAGACATCGCGGCCCATGCGAAAGCGCAGTGTGCGACCCGACGAGTCGCGCCGATGGCCCCTCGCCTCCCCGTTCTCTTCGTAACCCACGGCCCGAGACGTGGCGAGTGAGGCCGCGTTGTCCTCGAAGGCGCCACTCAGTGCTTCCTCGGCGTCGAGGCCCGCAAAGGCAAGATGCAGGATCGCCTCACGCATCTCGCGGCCGAGGCCGCGACCCTGATAGGCCCGCCCGAGCCAGGACCCGGTTTCGACGGAGCGCACAGCTCGAAAGTGCTCGGCGCCGACGTCCTGCATCCCGGCCGGACGTCCGTCGACGAAGACGCCCGCCGTGAACGTCCACTTTTCGGGCGACCAGTTGGCACGGTGACTCCACAGCCACTTTGCCGTTTCGCGGGCGCGCGGCCCCGGTTGAAGGTCGGTCCACGGGACGAAGAATGGCATCGTGTCGGGATCGTGGATTCCGGCGTCCGCCAGCTCGATGAGCGCCGCGAATTCCGATTCTCTGGGAAGCCGGAGCTCGAGCGCGGGGGTGCGGACCGCGAGGTCGAACAACGGCCAGAACGAGCCCGGCGCTGGCACGCGCTCAGCCGCCAGGTTGATAGACGCCGAACTCGCCACGCA